>QJWJ01000473.1 GCA_003235365.1 Deltaproteobacteria bacterium | reverse complement strand
CGCTGTTCGACGGCGCAGCGCTGTTCGACGGTGCAGCGCTGTTCGACGGTGCAGCGCTGTTCGACGTCATGCAGCGCAGGGCGGCGCGGAGCAGGCTGGCTCTGGCCGTGTCGCCTGCCGCACGGCGCGCCCTCACTGCTCCACAATCGTGAGCTTGCCGGCGACGATGCGATCTTCGTCGTGCTTGCCACGGGTTACCGGCATGCGCTTTTCACCCTTGAACATCCCGAAGTACACCTCGTACTCGCCCGGTGTGTACCCTCCCTCGACGTCGAAAGCATGCACGTCGACGATGAAGTCGCCGGGGTTCCAATTGCGGTACGGGTACTTGTCTTGAAGCGTGTCGTGGTCGCCGTTGATGCGCTTGCCAGAGCCGTCGATGTGCACGAAGGTCTGCCAAGATCCCGACAGGCGAGACAACACCTCGTAGGCGATCACGAACTCGTACGGCTCCCCCGCTTCGAGGCGATCGGTCTGCTGCGCGTTGCGACGCTTGCGCACCTCCCAGCCCAGCACCTTCAGGCGTTGGTCGAGCTCTGCCTCGAGTGGATGGGCGAGTTGCGGAGGCGCAGAGAGCACCATCGCGTCGAAGGGGTTCTCACTGCGCTCACCCTCACGCAGCAGGTTCGAGACCAACAACGCCTGCTCCGAGCGCCCCGAAAGCACCGGAAGGTTGCCCTGCCCGGATGCCAACCGCCGGTAGCGCGCGTTGAGTGTCGCCAGCTCCTTGAGCTTCGATACCAACCAGCGGCGTTCATCACCGCTTGCGGTCAGCCACGTCAACGCCTCGTTCGACGACTTGAAGACTTCCGCTGGAGATCCCGCGAGGAACAGCGAACCTTCGCTCGCGCCGAGCATCGCCAGCGGCTCACCAGGTCGAGCCAGTTCGCGGTAAGTGTCGAAGGCGCCTGCCGGCGACACTTGAGCCCCCAGAGCCGGATAGTAGCCGAAACTCAACACCATGCCGCCAAACACCAGGCCCGACGCCATCACCGTTCCGCGCATGTAGAGCAGCCGCAAGCCGTCATCCCAATCCTTGAGCTTGCCGTCGATGCGCGCCGCCCAACGCCGCCCGAGGACCGTGCGTCTCAGCTTCCTGATGGGGCGAAACAGCTCCAACGCGCGCAAGACGACGACCCCGGCGCACGCGACGATCCCGCAACCGACGACGGCCAGGATGTAACGCTTGGCATTGGACTCGAAACCGGGCGGGAACTTGCTCACATCCACGGCAAACGCACTGAAGGCCTTATCGGGGAAGTTCTTGAAGTCGATGTAGAACAACACCAGCAGCGCCGCCGTCAGCATGGCCATGACGGTCTGCCCGGAACGGTCGTCATCCAACTCGGTCAGGGCCACCGCGCACACTCCGGCGAGGCCCGCGATGGGCGCAAACGGAAGCAACCCCACGCGCGGCGCCAGTGCACCGTATGCAGCTACGCCCAACGCGCTGAGCAGCACGAAGCCGAGACGCAGCGCGGTAGCGGCTCGAGCCCCCCGACCTTTCGCCGGGCGCAGCGCGAGGCCCAACCCCAGCGGCACCAAAGCGCTCCACGGCAACATGCCGTGCCCGAGGTAGCGGACCACGTAATCGTGCGTCGGCAGTTGCTTGTCAGAAACGACCGCGCTGCCGAGCGCCTTGAAATAGTCGCCGCTGGTGGCGTGCAGCGCAGCCCATGCTCCCCACGCCGCCGCAGCCAGACCAATCGCGGTGAGCAGCACTACCCACAGCAGCTCGAGGTACCGTTCACCCTTGGGCGGCAAGGCACGCACCTCGGACGTCAGTTCACTCGAGTCGGGCATCGCATCGACGTCCGCGCAGAACGGCGCTTCACCGCGCGGAAGCATCCACGCGACCAGCGCGACGCTCAACGCCGGCAAGGCCACGCCAATCAGCACCCCACGGCAGTACGCCCCGCCGACCATGCCGAGCAGCCCGGCGAGGAGCCAAGCGGCGCGCCCGGCCCCCCTGGCGCGGCGGTCGAACGTCGCGAGCATCGCGCCGCAAAACGACACGGACAGGCACGCCATCGTCGCGATGTCGCCCAGGGCCGTACGCGCGTGCACGAAGAACAATGGACAGGTAGCCAGGGCCAATACCGCGGTGACCGCCAAACGGCGACTGCCCAACCGCGACGAGACCGCGTACAGAGAGCCGAGCGAGAGCAACGCCCACAAAGCCAACGGCGCGCGCAGCGCCCAACGCGAAATGCCGAACAGCTTCAGCGACAGCGCAAAGCTCAGCAAGGGCAACTCCCCGTGCCCCACTTCCTCGACGGTTGGAATCGAGTCGTTGACGCCTGACGCCAGGTTCTCGGCGCCGAATACGGTCACCGCCACTCGGCGCGCCAACTCGGCCGTTTCCAGCTCGAACGGGTCCCACAACCCCGTCGACGCCAGCGGCAGGATCAGACTTGCAAGCACCGCCCCCCACAGAGCGACCCAAAGCGCCCCGCGCAACAGCCGCCCGCGGTGCCCCGGGCCGGTACTGACCACCACGGAGGCTTGCTGGTCGGACTTTTTTTCTGTATCGGGTGTGCTCTTTCTGACGGATGACGCTTGCTGCATGAGCGAAAGACCTCGGGCGCTGGATCACCGTCGGCAGACTTGACGAATCTGGCTCCGCGGGCGAGGCCGGGCCTGCCGGCCTACAACCCGAGCCGGCGCGACCGTAGCAGAACCCCCTGCAGCTAGCCTCCCCAAATCGAGACCTCCCCCCAAATCGTATGCGCGTCGGAACCGTAGCCATCGTCGGCAGAACGAACGTCGGAAAATCCACGTTTCTCAACGCCTGTCTGGGAGAGCGCATCGCGATCGTCTCTCCGTTGCCTCAAACCACGCGCGACGAACTGCTGGGCGTCGTGCATCGACCCGACTCGCAGATCGCCTTCACCGATACGCCCGGTTTTCACCGGCCGAAGACCGAACTGGGACGGCGCATGAATCAGAAGGCGCTCGACAGCGTCCGCAACCACGATGCCGTGGTGTTCATGACCGACACGGGGCAAGCGCGGGCGCGTCGTCGCCTCACCCACGACGCACCGGAAGAAGCCGGTCCGACCGACCCCATCCATCCCGATGACCGGCGCTTGCTGCAACTGTTGCCGCCGGACACCCCGTGCGTGCTGGTCATCAACAAGGTCGACTTGGTCCGAGACAAGACCCGATTGCTGCCGCTGATCGCCGCGTTCAACGAAGCCTTCCCATTCACGGCGATCGTCCCGACCAGCATGTTGGCCTCGGACGGCATCGACCGCGTGCTCGAAGAAATCGAACGGGTTCTGCAAGAAGGAGCGGCTCCGTTCGCCGACGACGACTTGACCGACAAACCGACGACGTTCTTCGTGCGCGAGTACGTCCGCGAACAGGTCATGCACTGTACCGCACGAGAGGTCCCCCATGCGATCGCCGTCACGGTCGAGCGCTACGACGACAAGGGGAAGCTCGTCCGAGTTCAAGCGACCATCCACGTCGAAAAGGCTGGACAGCGCATCATCTTGGTGGGCCACAAAGGCGAACGCATCAAAGAGATCGGTATCGGATCCCGCCAGCGCTTGGAGGAACTGCTGGGTAAGCAAGTTCACCTCGAGCTGTTCGTGCGTGTCACCGAACGGTGGAAAGACATGCCGCGACAGCTGCGCGAACTGGGCTACGAGACGAGCGGCGGGCGCGATCTGTCGAGCATCCTGCCCCGCGGACAGCGCCCACCCCAGCGAGCAAAGCCGCGTGCGGCGCGCCCGCTCCAGGACAAGGGCAAGGCCAAGGGCAACGAGCGGGAAGCCACGGCGCGGAACAGCGCCGCAGCAAAGCCGCGACGAGCGCACAGCGAAGGCGGCCAGCAATCCTCGGCCCGTCATCCCCCCGACGCGGCGTCGAACCGAACGGCGTCCGCCAAGGGCGGCTCGAAAGCCAGCGCCGGCGATGCGAAGCCGAACCACGCCAAGCGCAACGCCGCCAAGAGCGCTGCCGCAACGCAGAACGCCAGCAAGAAGCAGCCGGCCAAAAAGCAAGCGGCGCAGAACGCTGCGAAAGCCAAACCAGCGGCACGGCAGGCCGCAAAGAAGAAGCCGCACCCATTGCGCGCCAAGCGCCCAGCCAGAAAGAGCTCGTCGTGATCCCCATCGTGGCATTGGTGGGCCGCCCCAACGTCGGCAAGAGCACGCTGTTCAACCGCTTGGCGGGCAAACGCTTGGCGATCGTGCACGACATGCCCGGCGTCACTCGCGACCGCAACTACACGGAGGCGCACCTTCAAGGGCGCGACGTCATGCTCGTCGACACCGGCGGCTTCGATCCCCAGGACGAGGACCCCATGCGTCAGGGCATTGCACGGCACGTGCGCGCGGCCATCGAAGAGGCCGACGTCGTGGTCTGCGTGCTCGACGCGTTGACGCCGCCCACCGATGCCGACCGAGAGGCGATTGCGCTGTTGCGCAAGAGCGACAAGCCCGTCGTGTACATGGCCAACCGCGCCGACAACCCGGGACGAGAGCTCGACGCCAGCGATCTGTACCGTCTGGGGTTGCCGAATCTGGTTGCGGGCTCGGCGCTACACGGCCGCAACATGGCCGCGCTCGAAGCTGCCCTCGCCGAGCAACTGCCAGCCATCCACGAGAACAAGCCCGCCGACACGTCCATCGGACCGCGCATCGCGTTGCTGGGTAAACCCAACGCCGGCAAGTCCTCCCTGCTCAACCACCTCAGCGGCAGCGAACGGTCGTTGGTCGACTCCCGCCCGGGGACGACGCGCGATCCCATCGACGTCAAACTGCAATACGGGGGCAAGCCTTACCTGGTGGTCGATACCGCCGGCGTTCGACGTCGCTCCAAAGTCACCGAGGCGATAGAGCTGGCAAGCGTGATGCGCGCCCTTCGCACCATCAATCGCTCGGACATCGTCGTGGTGATGTGCGATGCGACCGTCGGTCTGACCGATCAAGATGCGCGCCTGATCGGCCTTGCCGAAAACCGCAAGCGCGCCCTGATCGTCGGGCTGAACAAGGTCGACCTGCTCAGCAAGAAGGAACTGACCGCCGCGCAAGAGCAAGTGCAAACCGCGCTGCACTTTGCGCCGTGGATCCCGGTCGTGCCACTGAGCGCCAAATCCGGGCGCGGCGTCGGCGCACTGATGAAGCAAGTCGACCAGAGCTACGCGGAGTTCACCCGCCGCGTGGGCACGTCCGAACTCAATCGCTTCTTCAGCGAAGTGTTGGAACGTCATCCTCCGCCGACGAAGTCCGGCAAGGCGCCGCGCCTGCTGTACGTCACTCAGGCCGAATCCAGCCCGCCCATCTTCGTCGCCATGTGCAGTGCACCCGACGCGTTGGCGGAGAGCTACCGCCGCTTCGTCGTCAATCAGCTTCGCGCTGCCTTCGGCTTTCAATCGATTCCACTCACGGTCCGCTACCGCGAACGTCGCCGGCGCGAAAGCCCCGACGGATAGCAGCGGCTATCCCGATTGGCGCCCAGCGACGCGCTCGCTCTCGACCGCGATTGGGGGTGTTTGGGGGCGAGCCGCAGGAGGCGTCATCAGTCGCCCCTCACGCGCAACGCCGTTCGTTGCCCGCGCCGGCACTCGGTTCAACGCACCCGCGCCAGACCGCGGCGCGCTTCCGGCGCCAACGGCGAATCCGGGTATTCCTCGACGATCTCCGCGTAGTGGTTGCCCGCCGCAGACAGGTCTCCACGCCGCTCCGCCGACAGCGCGGCCGACATCAGGCGGGTTTCTTCGGCGAGCGTCCCGCGCGCGGGGCGAGGCACCGGCCCGGGTTGGCGAGCACTTCGCGCGGTGTCTTTGGGCTTGCGCTGTGCCGCGACCGCGGGTCGAACCACGGCATCGACCCCCGCCGGAGCCGGCTCGGTCGTTCCTTCGACAGACGGCTGCGCCTCTGTCGGTTCGGCCGCGCAGCCCCAGCGCTCCCCAGGACGCAACATCACGCTCAGCGACGCGTGGCGGACCTCGACCAACCCTTCACTGACCCGAACACAGGCCTTGCTCGGCTCGGCGCCTCGAGCTTCGACCGAGAAACGCGTGCCGTGCACGATCACGCGAGTGTCGCCGGTCACGACGCTGAAGGTGCGAGCCCTGCCGAGCGGCGGCACGCTGCAGTCGACACTACCAGAGACGAGACGAAGCTCGGAAATGTCCTCTTGCAAAGCCAACTGACCCAGACCGACCCGAGTGCGCTCGGCCAGCTCGACCTTGACGCCCAACGACGTCGTCAACGAGGCACGCTTGGACACCTCCAACTCGCCTTGGGCTTCGACGCGAAGACTGCCCTCGAGAACCTCCTCGGAACGCGTATCGGAGTCAGTGCCCCGGGAAACCACTGCGCCCGAGTCGCGCGCCTCGATCAACACGCGGTCAGCCCGGGCAGATTCCCGCAACGAGAGCAGCCAAACGCCGAGCAACCCGGCGCCAACCGTCGAGCTGAGCGCCAACGCGCGGACGAACCGCGCCCGTCGACGCACGTGGGGGATCTTACCGACCTGCGCACGCAGAGCCGGCACGACACGCCGCCGGCGGGCTTCCAACTGTGTCTGCGCGCTGAGCGCGACTGGACCGTCGCGCAATTCGCCCAAGAGCCGGTCGACGGACGAATCGTCCACCAGTGAGCGATCGACGTGGCCACGCTGGTGACTCACGGCGCCCCCTTCTTGTTCGCTCGGCGCAGCAATTCCTTGCGGGAGCGAACGAGACGCGCTTGAGCCGCAGCGACGGTAGCGCCGGTGATTTGAGCTATCTCGGCGAGGTCGTAGCCGAGGACGTCGTGGAGCAGTAGAGTTTGGGCGCTCTTCGGGTTCATGCGAGTCAAGATGCCTTGGACGCGCAGGACCTCCGAACGTGCCTCGATGCGATTCTCCGGGCTGCCAGGAACGCTGCGCCCGTCCGGTTCAGCGGCACCGAAGACCGAGAACAGCTTGCGCTCTCTCCCCCGACGGCGCAGCGAGTCGAGCGCGACGTGTGTCGCGACGGCTGCGGACCACGCCCTGAGATCACACTTTCCGCCGAGCGGTTTGCTGGACAACACCGTGATGATGCGTTCGAACGCAGCCTGCACCAGATCGTCGTAGTCGGGACCCGTGGAGCGCAAGATGCGTCTGAGCGATCGGTCGACGACGCTGTGCACCCGGTCGTACAACACGTCAGCCGCCCAGGGTTGACCCGCAGCGATGCCCGCAACGATGTCCTGATCGCGAGGCGCCTCGTCCGACGCGAGGTTCGGTTCAGAAGAACGGGACACGGCTGTGCAGTTCGAGACCACGGCAGACACCATGGCCTACAACGAACGGGGCGGGACGTTGCAGGCAGGAAATTGTCGAACGCGTGGGACGCCGTGGTCGGAATTTTCAGCGGGACACGCGCAATCCGCCGACTGCGGCCCAAACAGGGGCGCGCTCGCCGCCTTCGGGGCCGCCCTCGACCTCCAACGTGTACGAGGGTCGAACCGCACTGATTTGGCCGCCCACGAACAAAGCAAAGTGGTCGTTGACGTTCAGGAAACCGTCAACTCCCACGCGGGCACCGAAGCGAGTCAGAAGCTGCCGGTCCGTGCCCGTCTCACCACTGGCGAACAGCTCGACGCGCTGGGCTAACCCCTCCAGTCGCAGTTCGAAACTCACAGGCCACGCTGGCAGCTCCGCGACCAACGCCGTGCCCAGGCTGCCTTCGAGCCAAGTGACGTCGGCCGCTCCCGACGCCGTCGCCCAACCCACGCTCAGCACAGGACGCAAGTGCCACGAGTGCACGGCAAACCAGCCGCGCACCCAACCTCCCCATCGCAATTCGGTCGGTCGTAAAGCGCGTCCGGCGAGCGCGGCAACGTCCACCCCCCACGACGTCGTCTCGGCGGGCGCGGGCGCAGGGGTAGGCGCGGGCTGCTGATCTTTCTCTTTCTCCGGCGCATCGGAGGAGTTCGAATCGGCCTGGGCCCGGCCCGCTGCCACCACGTGTGACACGATCAACAGCCCGGCGGCACGGTAGCGCTGCTCTTGCGAATCCGCTTCGGAAAAGGTCATCTCGCGCGTACTCAACAGCGGTCCGTCACGTCCCGATCGATGCAACTCCATTCGCAGGCGCAACCGCTCGGCGTCCTGCCAGCGCAGTACGGCGTACCAACGAGCGGCAGCACCACCTTGATTGGGAAAACGGCAGTGCCCGTCGCCCAACACCATCTGACAGCTGTCGATGACGCCGTTCGCCTCGGCACCGTGCTCGTCGGGCAACTCGATCACGACGACGTCCGCGGATGGCGCGATGGGCACGATGGGCTTACCTTACACCGACGATCGGTAACTTGAATACCACACGACGCCCCCGATTCGGCCCATTCAACGGCCCGGTATTCGAGCGGGTGGCGCCGCCAGAACTACCCAGGGCCGCTGGGACTCGCGGCCACTCCCGAGACAGGGCTGATCCCCCACGGAACGGACAGCTCGTCACACGGTTGAAGGCGCCGCTCGACGTCTCGTCGGTCGAAGACGTGAACCACTGGATCGGTCACCCACCTAGGGCGCCGATCAGCTTGCCAGTGCACGGAAATGCCCAAAAATCGCCCCAGCCAGGGTGAGGGCGTTGTTCGGGGCCACGTTCGGGCACTCTTGCTCGCAGCTCGGTGATCTAGGTTGTTGATTTGTCGCGGCAATCAACATGATTGCCGCTCTATGCCGCACTCGTGACGCCCGCCCCACGCGCGACGGACCCACTAGGGCGCGGAGGCCTCGACGACGTCGATGACGTCGACGCGCAGCACCTGACCATCCAACACCCCCTCCGTCACTCCATCGATGACCTGCTGGCGGTCGTCCAACCCCGTTGCGGCGTTGTCGATCTGCCGGTCGTTGCCGTCGATGACCCGCACGGCAACCGATGCTCCGGCAGCGATGGATAACGTCACTTCGAAGTCCTCCTGATAGATGGTGTGAGACGTCTGTGGGTAGTGATTGAGCCAGTAGGTGTGCGCTGGCTCGGATACTTCGATGTGCCAGTGGGAGTAATCGAGCGCGCTGACCGTCCCGTCGATCTTGAAGTAAGGGTTGTCGGGGTCGGGGGCCTCGCCGCCCATCACCGTCGTTGGCTCGAAGAGGCCCCGAATGCGTAACGTCACCTCGTAGGTGGTCCCTGGCTCGCCAGCGAAGCTGAACGATTCCTCGTGCTCTTGCTCATGAATGCACGTATCTGGCTGCGACGGATTGGCGCCCGTACACGTGTCGTGAATGAACAAGCCATCGAAGGCAGAGGCCAGAGCGAGCAAGTCCGTCCCCGGTGAGCCCGCCGCGCCCACTCCCCCTGCACCCCGCGAGGATTCACCTCCAGCCCCCCCGCCATTCACATCCCCGCCGGCCCCTCCTGCGGAGTCCCCCCCGGCACCGACCATGATTGACTCACTGCTGCTCGCGGTGGCCGTCGGTGCGCCAGTGGCGACAGTGGCGGTCGCATTCGAGGTCGCCGAAGGCTCAGCCGTCGCTGCCGGCGATGATTCATTCGAATTCGGGACCGTCGAAGAGCTGGTCGGCGCCACGACGGTCGTAGGTACAGGCGGCGGCGCCGCGGGTGAACTCGTCGTATCCGTGCCGTCGGAAGTTGCCGATAGCGCCGGTTGGGCATCGTTGGACTCACCATCCCGGTCGGGGGACGAACAGGCCGAAACGATCAACAGCACGGGCAACAGACGACGGCGAGCGCGGTAGAGCGCACACTCATGGGCGGCAGCCCAACGGGAAGACTCGGTATGCATTTGTCGAATCGAGGAATGGGTCGAGGGCCCTCAAAGCATGCACAGGAATGCGTCGCAATGTTGCGATTCCGCCAATGCTGTCAGTTTGGCGTGCGCCCAAAGGGAATTTTCGCCACGTGACAACGCTCGAGGACCCACTCCCGGCGCGCCAGCGATCACGCGTGGGGGCGACACGACTGCACAATTCCACGAAGTCGAGGCGAAACCCGAGAGCGTCAAAAAAACTGTCAGTTCGTCGCGGGCAGAAGCGACACACAAGCATGTCTCACAATTCGGGCTGGAGCTTGGCGCTGCTGGCGCTCGCTTGTTCCGAACCAGACACGGCAACGGACGGCAAGCCCGCGATGCCCGCAAATCCGACGCTGACGTCGAACCGCAAACCCGACTCGCCATCGCCCGAACCCGCAGATCCGATGGGGCCCGCCATCTCGACACAGCCCGAGCGCCCATCTGGGTTGCCAACGCGGAACGAACCACTGCCCTCGACCGTGAGCTCCATGTCGCCAGCCCCGTCACCGCCAGCGCCCAGCCCGAGCCTGCCAGCCTCCGCGCCCACCACCCCACCAGACGCCCCCGAGCCAACCGCGGTCGACGCAGGTTCGCCTGGCACACCCAGCGGCGGCGAGTGCGAAACGCAGTTGCCGTTGGACGACCTGCCCAGCTTCGACTGCGGCGATGCACACATCATGGAAGACCACGGCCCGCCGAGCAACCGAGTCAACTACGTGATCGTGGCGGACGGCTACGTCGAGAGCGAGCTCGACACGGCGCTCTTGGAACACGTCGAAAACATGCTCTACAACGAAGAGACCGGTATGTTTTCGGAGATCGGTCAACCGTACACACGGTACCGCAACTTCATCAACGTCTGCGTGATGCGGACGGCCAGCAACGAATCCGGCGTCGACGGTCCCAACGGCAACCCAGACCGTGACACGATGTTCGATGGCGGAAACTGTGGCGACCGCCTCGGATGCGTCGACGACAACGCGGTGCTCAGCTTCCTCGGCACGGCACTGCCGGAACACGTCGATGCCGACTGGGTGGCTGCGACGATGAACGAGAACGAGTGGTGGAATAGCGGTGGCAGATTGATGGTATGGTCAGGGAAGTTCATGGAGACGAGCGCAACGCAAGCGGCGAGCGTCGCGCTCCACGAAGGCGGTCACGCGTTCCACGGCTTGGCCGACGAGTACGCCGACGACAACCTCGACTGTGACTGCGGCCGCGCACGCGAACCGAACGTCGCCTGTGAGACCAGTGAGGGTCTGGAAGCCGAAACCAAGTGGGGCGAGTGGCTGGGCTTCGTCATGGAGGGAGGAAGCCGCCTGTGGAATCTCGGTGAGCACGGCGCTGTTCCGGGCGGCCGCTATTGCGGCCAGAACAGCGGCGTGACCCGACCGACTCGCGACTCGGAGATGAACCTGTTGCCTTACGCGCACAACATGCCGTCGATACAGAAGATCATCCACGACATCTACGGGGTCGTTCGTCCCATCGATGCCCACACGCCCAACGAACGACCGGTCGTGAACGCGACGGAACTTGCGGTGCGAGTCGTGGACCCCGAAGTGATCGAGCTGACGTGGTCCGTCGACGGTGAAGAAGTGCCCCCAAGCGAGTCCGAATGCTTTTCTTTGGAAGGTCTGACCACGGGGGAGCACACGGTGAGCGTCCGCGCCCACGACGAGACCGACTGGGTGCGCGACTCGCGCGACGACTTGGAACAGTCCGTCGAGTGGACCGTCATCGTCCCCTGAGAAGACACATGCGCTACGTAGTGACCTCCACCTTGGGTGCCTGCGCCGCCGCATTGACGGCCTGGTGGTTTTGGCAACCCGCTGTTGCCCCATCCGCCGCCGACGCCGACTCGACGCGGTCAGCGCGAGTGTCGCAGTTGACCGCGCGAGCGGCACGGCCCGCATCACCCGTGCCCCGCATCGAGCCACCGGCTTCGCCGCAGGGGCAGGCAAGCGTCGCCGTCTCGAAACAGACGCCGGTCGACTATCCCGACCCGGCACCCGGCGGAGATCCGGGCGTCGTCCCCCATCCGATCGATGAGGCACGTTTGCGTATTACAGCACAGCGTGCGCTGTTCACTCGACTCGACGATGCGATCGGCAACCACGACTTCCGAGGCGCCCGTGCCCTGCTCGACGAGCACGACCGCACCTACGGTGCCGGCGAGTCGTGGCAAGACCTGCGCGAGGCTTACCAGCTCATCATCGATTGTGAACAAAACCCGGGGACCGAAACCAGCACGCGAGGGCGACGTTTCATCGACGAACAACGCGGCTCGACGATGCGCCGTCGAGTGCGACGCGCCTGTGCACCACCCACCATTCACGCGGCGAACGCCGGACACGACAGACCGAGAGAAATGCAGTGATTGACCCGACATCCCAGGAACGAATCAGCCAGCAGCATCGGTGTGAGCGACACGACCGAGCGGCGTTCGCTCGCCATCACACCTGCCACACCACGCGTTCGTCTCAGAACCCAGCCGCGTTGTTGGCAGTACTGGCAACGTTCGCGTGTTCAGACATCGGCACCCAAGACACGTCGCCGCCCGTCGGCTCTGCGACGAGCCCCATGCCGTCGACCACGGACGGCTTCGCCAGTCCAGGACTGGGCAGCAGCGCCGGTCCGACCGCGCCGGGACCGAACGGCACTTCCGTTCCCAGCGGCGTGCCGTCGGGCCCTGAACCAGTAGCGGGACCCGGCCCCAACGGCGAATGTGTCCAGGCCGAGGTCGTCGCGCCCAAGCGCTTGGTGCGACTCACCTTCAATCAACTCACCAACTCGGTCGAGAGTCTGCTCGGCCGCGATCTCGCCGCGCAGCTGCGCGACAAGTTCGAAATCCCCGCGGCGACCGAGCGCACGTTTCCACCACTGAACAACCCTCGCGAGGGGTCGGTCATCATCGACGCCCAGTGGCAAACCGGGGACGCCTTGGCTCGCGACGCAGCCCAGTACGTCACTGACAACTTCGAAACCCTGAGCGGTTGTGGAGCCGCACCGACTGAAGACTGCGCCCGCGGCTACGCCGACGAGTTTGCGCGACGGGCCTACCGCCGGCCGTTGAACGACGACGAGCAGCTGGCCTACTCAAGCGTATTCACGAAAGCCGTCGGAGGGGGCGCCTCCGCCATGGAGGCCGTGTACGCGAGCGTGTACGCCGCGCTGTCGGCTCCCCAATTCCTGTACCGTACGGAGTTCGGCACGGATTCGGCACTACCCGGCGCATTGTCGCCCTACGAAACAGCGAGCTTGCTGTCCTACTTTCTGACCGATGCTCCCCCCGACGACGAACTGCTGGACGCCGCGGCGAACGACCAATTGACCACCGAACAGCAAATCGACGGCCAGGTTGTGCGCATCTTGGAAACACCACAGGCGAGGGAGAACCTGCAGGCGGCGATGTTCGCCTACTTCGGGATCTCGAAGCTGAACACGATCGTCGTCGATCCGGACGTCGCGCCACGCTTCACCGAGGGCTTGCGCGCCTCGATGATGCGGGAAACCGAGCTGTTCATCAACGACACGCTGTGGGACGGCGACGTCACGCAGCTGCTGACGTCGCGGCAGTCCTTCGTCAACGAAGGGCTGGCCGATCTCTACGAGATCCCGTTTCCGCCCTCCGGCGCGGAGTTGGACGATGACGGCTTCGCCAAAGCCACACTGCCAGACAATCGCGCAGGGATCCTCACTCAACCGGGTTACCTGACGACGCGCTCGAGCCCCGAAAAGCCGTCGGTGGTGCGTCGCGGCCTGCTCGTCAACGCATCGTTACTCTGCGCGACCAATCCACCGTTCCCGGAGGCGCAGGCCGAGGCGATCGACGCAGTCAACGCAACCCTCGCCGGTGCCAGTGAACGGGAGAAGGCCGAGTTTCGAGCGTCGAGCACCGAATGCAAGGGCTGCCACTTGATCTTCGACTCCTATGGCCTCGCCCTGGACAACTTCGACGTCATCGGCGCCTACCGCACGTCGGATCCCGAAGACCGCACCATCGACGCGACGGTCACGCTGCCGGACACGGCAGGAGGAGCCACGGTCACCAGCGCCGCGCAGATGGCCCAGGAACTGGTCGAGACCGGTGCCTTCACCCGCTGCGTGGCGAAGAATCTCATCTCCTACGCCCTGGCGGAAGGCTCGCGCATCTCGGCGTCGTCGTGCGCGACCCGGATGGTCACCGGAGAGGGACAAACGATGGATCAGAGTTTCGGGGCACTCGTGCGCGGCGTCGCCCGTTCCACGACTTTCCTCACACGCAACGCAGGAGCAGACCAGTGACTCGTTTTCGGATCTCCAGACGATCGTTCTTGGCTGGCGTGGGCGGCGCACTCGGCTTGCGCATCATGCTCGACAATCTCGTCGCAGTCGCCCAAGGCGCCAAGCCGCCCCCTCGCTTCTTGATGATGCACTGGCCTGTCGGCACGGTGCACTATTGGTTCAAGCCAACCGGATCGGGACGCGACTACACCACATCACGCATCCTTCAGCCATTCGAAGACGCCGGCCTGCGCGATGACATGATCATTCTGTACGGCATGGACTCCAACGTGGGCTCCGGCCAGGGCGGCGGGCACGAAGCGGGTACTCCCATGGCCTCGACCGGCGCACGCTGCCCCGGCACCCGCGTCAACGGTGGTGAAGAAGACGACGCGGCGGCGGGAGGTCCATCCTTCGACCAAATCTTCCTCGAGAACGTTCCCGATCTGAAAGCGCCCGGCGTCGGCTACGTGAATGCCATCTGTGACGCACGCGTCGATTCACTGGAGACCTCGACGCAATGCCTCTCCTACGGCTACGCGCAGCGGTCCATCGCCGCGGCCCGTGGCGGGAGCGGCGGACAACTGACCGAGAACGTTCCGCTCCTGCCCGAGTTGAGCCCGGCGCAGTTGTACCTGCAATTGTTCTCGAGCTTCATGCCCGGCGGCGCTACGGACGCCAATCAAGAAGCCGCGGCGCAAGCTCTGGCGTTGCGCAAGAGCGTGCTCGACTTCTCGATTGGGGAACTCAATCGCATCAAGACGCTTGCCCCCGCCAGCGAGGCGTCGAAGATCGACTTGCACACCGAGGCCATCCGAAAGATCGAGCAGCAGCTGTCTCAACAGATCGAAGACGGCACCATCTCACTCGACTCGTGCCAGGCGCCCGCCGCACCGGATGCGTCGTTGGTGGGCAAAGACAGCGCGCGCAACGCCGACTACGGCCGAGCCGAGACCAGCACCGCGGACGACGCGATTCACGAACAAATCGGCAAGGCCCACGCCGGGATCATCAAGGCGGCCTTCCAGTGCGATTTGTTGCGAGTCGCGACGTTTCAGTGGTCACCAGGAACCAACCACGTTTCGTTTGGCGGCCAGTACCCCGACGATCCGAAGGCGATCTTCATGCACCACCCCCTGAGCCACGACATCGGTGACCGCAGCCACGTCATGAGCTCGCCCCCGACCAATGGGCGGCTCGCATCCATCGTCGAGTTCTTGGCCAACGTACAAACCTGGTACAACACGCGTACCGCTGAGATCATCAACGAGTTCAAGGCGACCGAGGACACCTTCGGGGGTAATCTACTGGATCAAACAGTGATCCCGTACATCACCGAGGTCGCAGAGACGACGCACTCCTGGTCACCGATGCCCGCGATGATCTTCGGTGGGCGCGCTCTAGGCATGCAAGGGGGGCAATACGTCGACCTCTCCAGCGGCTCTGGCGGCGGGCGAAGCTACAACGCCATGTGGATGACCGTTGCCCAAGCCTACCTCGGAGCCGACCCACTCGGCGCTTTGAGCGGGGAAGTATTCGATGACAGGAACGCGGACCCGATAGAAGGGTTGTGGTCGCCGCCGGAATAGGCGTCAGGTTCCCAGATGAGAGTTCGCGATTCGCGAACTCTCATTCGACGTTACAGAGACCCCCGACCCGTTCGACCCGTGACCGGGCCACTTCGCGTCGGTGGCAGCGCGGCGTCGCGGCGGGCTCACGCGCGGAGCGAACGGCCGCGTTCCGTGCCGTGACGACGCCCCGCTCAGCCGTACCCGAACCGGACAGCCGCCACTGCACGGAGCCCGACATTTCCGGCGGCTACCTCTTCAAGTTCGATTGGAGCGCCGTGACCCCATTGGGCAGCTACGCAGTCTATTTCGACGTCCCATCGCTCGTCGGTACGTTCATCCTCAACGAGTTCTCCAAGAACGGCGATGCATACGTGCGCAGCGTGTACTTCCACAAGCAGCGGGAAGGAAAGATCGTCGCCGGACCGCTGTGGGACTTCAACCTGATCATGGCCGTTGGCGGCGCCCTCTTCTGCAACCAGAACCCCACGGGCTGGGCCTACGAGTTCCGCATCGGCAGCAACGACTGGTTTCAGCGTTTGATCGAGGACCCTGCCTTCAAAGCTCAGGTCGTCTCGCGCTGGAAGGAGCTGCGCCAAGGCGAGCTGTCCCAGACCGCGGTCGAGCAACGCCTGGCGAACCCTCCGCGCGCCGCTGTCGAACGCCATCACGCGGGAATTCGAGCGCTGGCCGTTGTGCAGTCTGACCGGCGAGATCTTCGCGATCCCCGAAGGCGACACCTGGGCGGCGCAGCTTCACGTGATGCGCGACTTCATGTCGGCGCGCGGCGCCTGGATGGATGAGCAGCTTCAGTAACGCGTCGTCCGCCCCGTCTGCCCCCCGCTCGACACCGTCTGCCCCCTGCCCGGCTCCGTCCGCCCCCCGCTCGAAATCATCTGCCCCCGGCTGGAGCTTGCCTGCCCCCCAGTCGAGGGGCCTTGCCCCCGCCGCAGAACCGTCCGTCCCCGGCTGGAAATTACCCGCCCCTCGCTGGCCGTGCCCTGCCCCCGTCAAAATGGCGTCTGCCCCCTCGGGGTATTTGACGATCCGAGCGGGGGGCACAGCCGCCGGAGGCCACGAGCTGTTCGTCTCAGCAAGGGGCGCTCCGCGCGGCGAGTGGGGCAGGCGTCCGCACGACTGACGCGGAGCTCGCTGGAGCGCCGCACAGCCGATGCGAACGCGGTCCCATTCGAGACGAGACATGCGGAGGCTCCACGCCTCGACCGGCGCCAGCGGTTACTCCACGACCACGACCGACTCCATCACACCAGACGTGGGTGGTGGGTTTGGAGGGCGCGCCATCGGCGATCGGGCCGCCCCGTCGAGCCGCCCCGTCGTCAGCGGCATCAAAGCGAATGCACGAGCGCGCTCGGCGTCGTTTTCGTGCTCAACCGGCGGGTGCCGTTTCGAGCGCGTCCGCCAGTTGCCCCAGCTGTGCGAGACCGAGGACTCCCCCCGCGACCGCGGGGAGCATCACCCGTGGACAACGACGCAGGTCGCCATCTCGAAGTAGCTCGGCGAGGCATTCGCTTTGCGCGATGATCAGCTCTTGGTGAAAGCGCACGGCCCGCCGCAGCGAATCGAGGGACTCGCTGTCGACTCGCTGCTCGAGTTCGCTCAGCCCCGCAGCGAGCGGTGCGTCGTTCACGGTCGTCTCGACGCGGTTGACGACGAGCAAATCCGCACGCATCTCGGCGGCGCGAAGCGACTGGGATACGTAGTGAGCATCATCGGCGGCGACTCGATTGAGCCGTGTGACGAGGACATAGGCGAAACTGGGGCTGCGAAACGCTTCACCGATCCGCCGAACGCGCTCGTCGAAGTCGCCAAACACGACGTTCAGCTCCCACAGCAAGGTCGTCAGTTGTTCCAGCGTGCCGTCGCCCGCGAGCTTGCCCAGCCCGCGGATCACACGCGCGACCGTGCGGCTCACCCAATCGAGGGCGCCGGTACCGCCTTTGGCCGCGCGCGCGAGGGCCCGGACGACGGGACCGTTGACCGCGCTGGAGAACCGCTCCGGCGCCGAGAGGAAATCGAGCGCATGACGCGTCGGTGGCGTGTCGAGAACCACCAGATCGAAGCGCTCGTCCCCCAGTGTTTGAAGCAACCGCTCCATCGCCATGTACTCGTTGGCGCCCGCCAAGTAATCGCTCAAGAATCGAAACAGCGGGTGCGCCAAGATCCGGTCGCGGGCAGCTTCGTCTTTGCTGGCGCGAGCCACCAGCTCGTACAGCGTTTGCTGAGGGTCGAGGATGCCCACGCTCAAGGCGCCCGGCGCGGCGATTCCCAAGTCGCTCAGCTTTTCGTCGCTCAGGGGCTGATAGTCGGGACGATCGCGCTCCACGCCCAAGCTGTCGGCGAGGCGCCCCGAGGGATCGACCGTCAGCGCCAGCACCCGTTTGCCCGCGCGGGCGGCCGTGACGGCCAGCGTCGACGCCACGCTGGTCTTGCCAACGCCGCCACACCCGATGCACACCACCACACGTCGTTGAAAAAGACTGGGTACGAAGGGAGTGTACGAGTCACCGCTCACTGACGCAGCGCATAGCACGGTCGGGCAGCTCGACCAACGGGACGCAACAAACTTGTCCAGTGGCCGTACCCTGCTGCTGAAGTAACGCCCATGCGTCCCGATTCTGCCCTCACCGAAGAACGCCGACACGCCCGCCGCGGAGATCCGCTCAGCGACTTGTGCATGGCGCTCGACGGCGTACGTCGTCGCTTGAACCTGCAATGCCTGGTGCTGGTCGACGACCTCGGGCTGGTAATCGCCGGGGCTGGACGGCACGCGCAATGCGAAGAAATGGGCGCACTGGCCGCGATGGCACCGAACAGCCCCAACGTGACCCGCTTCGAGTTGCTCGGTGCGCCGGTCCTGCTGTGGGCTTCGGCCATGCTCGACCCAGGGACGAAGCGGTACCTGGTCACGACGTGCCAGCGTGTGTTGGAAAGCCAACACGTGCGCGCCGCGTGATGCCCGACCGATGACGAGCCACGCCGCACCCCCAAAAACCCACACCAGTGCCCCGAGGGCAGAAGCGATGTTAGGGTCTGGGTGTGAGTGAGTTCGTCGACCTGCACTGCCACTGCATCCCCGCCATCGATGACGGCGTGCGTTCGCTCGACGAGGCGCTCGAGCTGCTCGTCGCGCTACGCGAGCTGGGGTTCGGCCGCGTCGTCGCGACGCCACACATGCGCCCGGGCATGTTCGACACGGACGCCGAGCAGCTCCGAGGCGCGTTCGAAGTCGTCGTGCAGGCCTGCGACGGGCGCAGCAACGTGCCGGAGCTGGGCCTCGGGTGCGAGCACTTCTTCGACGACGTCGTGTTCGAGCGCGTGCTCGGCGGGCGGGGGATCCCCTATCCGGGTGGCCAAGCGGTGTTGTTCGAGTTCGGCGAGCGGCTTCCGCTGGGGCTCGAACGCCTCTTGGCGCAGGTCAGACGGCACGGAATGTTGCCCGTCATCGCTCACCCGGAGCGGTACCGCGCCGTCTGGGAGGACGTCGACCAGCTCGAACGGCTGCTGGACGTCGGGGCCGCGGCACTGCTAGATACCGCAGCCCTCGTGGGCAAGTATGGACGCCAAGCAAAGCGCAGTGCCGAGAAGCTGCTCGAACGGGGCTTGTACCAGGCCGCGTGCAGCGACACCCATCGCCCCGCAGACGTTGCGCAAGTGCGGGCCGGTATGGCGATGATCGAACGCACCTATGGCGCCGACGAACTGCAACCGTTGTTTCGTCA
>QJWJ01000345.1 GCA_003235365.1 Deltaproteobacteria bacterium | reverse complement strand
ATCGCGTGTGTCGTAGTAGGTTGCTCTCAGGCCGTTGGTTGGTGGCGCGTAGCTCGAAGGTGGTCGCAACCGGGGCTGCGGAATCCGCTCGCGAGGCAGCGCGAGAGCCCCGTCGGTATCGTAGCCTTCCCACTCCAGTTGCATGGTCGCCGTACTACTGATCTCGTAGTACTTGACGCGCAGCTCATGTAGCCCCGATGCGAGCGGCGTTTCTGACGAGCAGATATTGTGCCCGACGGTGGAGGCCAGCACCAGGGAACCGTCAAGTTGCACCTCGACGTAGTCGTCCACGTAAACGCAGAATAGGAACTTGCCGTCAAACGGCACATCGAGACGTCCTTCCCACTGGATGGAGAACTCGTCTACGCCCAGGCTTGCCGACGGTGAGCTATCGTCCCATGCTGCAGAAATTTCTGAATCGACACGCTCGAAAGCCTGCGAATCAAAACCTCGATTCGCGAAGTATCGGCCAACCACGCCCCGATCCACGTCGTCCCAGTACAACTGCGTCTGCGGGACGACGGCTCGAGGTGTGGACTTGCTCTCCCATTGCAGCTCGACGTTGGCATTGCCACCGGTTTCCGCAAGCTCGAGCACGATCGGCGTCTTTGCGCCGCGGTCGAGTGATGCGGCTCCGACGTAGGTCGTTGCCGAGGACGTCGATGCGGCGAGTTGATCGATGATGACATCACCACCGACCGTGAGTCGGACCCCGTCCGTGGTTGCGACGTAGAAGGTGTAGTCCTCCGAGTAGAACCCTTGTACTTCGCCTTCCCAACGAACGGAGAAGTCGTCGGCGTTCAGCATGGTGTTGGGAGTGCTGCTGCCCCAATCGAAGTCCACGTAGGGGTCGAGACGAAGCCACGGTGTGCCCGCGAAGTTGGCGTCGGGGTAGTAGTTTCCGAGTAACCCCGTGCCGTTGCCGCCCGACTTCATGCCGGTTGGGATGTTCAGGGTGCTGGGAAAGGTCGACGCTGGTCCGCTGAAGCCGACGTCGGTACTCGTGGTGTTGCCCCAGAAGTTGCTCGTCGCAAAGGCGTACTTGCCGTCCGGGGTGATTGGGGCCCAAGCGAACCCGCGGAAGTCCATCCAACTAGCGATACCCGCCTGGTATGTCGACGCGGTCGAGTAGTCCGATAGCTGGTTCAAGATGCCGTTCGGCTCGATCTCCGATACACCGGGATAGCCGCTCCACTCTGCATCACTGGTGACGAACGTGGACCCGTCGGCAGACACCGAATGACACACCGGGCATTGGCCGTTGGTGCCAGGTGGCGATGAATCTTGGCGGAACATGTTCACCGCCACGCTCGTCGAACCGGGATTTGCCGCCATTTGATAGGCGTGTTCGTTGCTGCCGCGACCGTATTCGGTGTAGATGATCTGGCCGCGCAACGGCGCGGTGGCGAATCTGAACGGGCGAACTACTTCGCTTTTGAGGGAACCCGAGATCAAGCGCTGCACGACGTACGCCGCGTCGCCGCCTTTGGCGGACTGCTCGAGCGCCTTCCACGCGCCCAACGGGATTTCGAATCGCCCGTCGGGCGGCTCCGGGATGATCTGCTCCCACGAGAAGTTCGGTGCGGTGAGCGCGACGCGCACGGCCGCCGCGTTGGTCCCTCCCTTGTCCCATTGCACGACGGGAGCGCGTATGCCCAACGGGAAGACCGTGTCGGCGTATGGGTAAAGCACCTCCATCGGGTCGTTGCCGCTGCCCGGACCATCGAACTGCTCGGACACGCTGTCGGAAACGTCGCCATCCTCGCGCACGTTGACGACGATCGTCGCCAGGCCGGTCGAGACGAAGCCTCCCGAGTAGGCCTTGATGGTGACGTCTCCGGCAACCGGCGCCAAGACCTTGAACAACCCAGTGCTGTCGATTGTGGCGCTGCCCAGCTTGTCTAGCGTCCAAGCCGCCTGTACGGGGCTGCTGACACAGGTCGCCGGGTTACCCTCGAGCGAGAACTGCTTCTGCCCAGACGTGATGGGGTCTTCCGGCGTTCCAGTGGGGTCGGGTCCGGTCGGCTCCGGCGTCGAGGGAGTGCACGGTGAGCTGGACGGGCAAGAGATCTGAATCTTGTCGACGTGCAGGTTGCGGTCGCCGTAAATGCCGTTGTAGTCGTTCGTGAACTCGACCTGGATTTCTTTGCCACCCGCCGTCGCCGAGTTGTACGGGAAGGTGAACTCCTTCCACGTCGTGCTGTCGACGGGGGCAGAAAACACCGATGCCCCGCCGATCCAGACCACCATGTTTGCCCATTGGTAGTCGATGTACTCACTGCGTGCGGTGACCGTGATCGTGTACTGACCGGACGTGAAGGCGTGGTCGCCGTAGATGTAACCGTCTGAGTAGATGTTCCAACCGTCGGTGACCGGCGCGCCAGTGGTGGCGTCGAGGTTCTCCGCTTGGAGAGTGGCGTCTGAGCAAGCGGGGGCAGACTGACAGCTCGGCGATCCGGCACTTGGCGGGCGAAAGTAGATCGTGTCGATTGGAGCCTTGGTATTGGCGGTTGCCGGGCCAGTCCAAGCCAGTGAAGCTGTGGCGGTATTGGTGTTCTCGTAAGTCTCGAGCCTGAAATCGTAGGCTTGGTCCGCTGTCAGCGCGACCGTGCTCGTCGTCAGTTCGCTCGGCGCACGGTCGCTCCAGGCGTCGAGCAGCAACGCTCCGTCGAGCCACAAACGAGCCCCGTCGCTGACCGTCAGATGGAAGGTGTACGAACCGCTGGAAGGGGGGACCAAGGTGCCCGTCCAGCGTACCGAGAAGTTGTCGCTTCCGACGCCCGACGCGGGGCTTCCAGAGCCCCAATAGAAATCGACGTTGCCGTCGATGCGCTCGACGTCGGGTGTCCAGCTGCCGTCGATACCGGAGTTGCTGCGCTGGCCGTAGTATTGCCCCAGCAGCCCGAACAAGGATCCCGCGCCCGGCAGACCACTCAACGACTCGACTACGAACACCTGCGGAGTTGGGACGACTTGGAGCGAATTGCAGGGACTGTCCGGACCCGCACCGGGCACGCCATTGGACAGACTCACGCCGGCGTCCGTGACGACAATCGGACCACCAGGGTCGACGTGCTCGGGCCCGTCGGCGAACTCCATGCAATAGGGATCGCACGGGTTGTTGATGCACGTCTGAGGGGTCGGTACCGCCGACAGCTCGAAAGGCGGCGGCTCGTCCGATGCGATTTGAATGACTCGGTCGCCGATACACTCACCCCAGGCGCCGTCGGTGCAAGTGCGCTTGCCGACGGAGCAGGAAATGTAGTCCCCCGAACTTCGGATCACCTTGCCACAGTCGACCTGCGCCCCCTCTTCGTCGCAGGGACAGCCCTCCGCGTGGGAGGCGCAACGGCTGAACGGCACGCCGCCGTCTTGGACGTCCGGCTTGTCGTTGGGTTTGGAGGATGAGGACTTGTCGTTTTCGTCGAGATCTGGCGCCGCGGGGCGGTCCTCGTCGGAGCAAGCCAGACCGAACTGCAATGAGATCGCCGCGGCCAGGCAGCGCGTGGTTCGAGTCACGAACGCATGAGTTGGACTAGCCATATCGAGAAGAACCGCACGCCAACGGCCGAATCGCTGCGTACGGAGACTTTGTCGCCATGGCGAACTCAATGCAAGGCAGTGGATGGCCGTAGAGCGTATCGGGAGTGGTTGCGCTGCAAGTTCCGCCGCGGCCGTCGACGGGCCGTGTCCGACAACTCCTACCCTCGGCGCCGCGCCTGCCCCCATGTCCAGTGCGCGTCACGGTCAATTCTCGGAGTAGGTCCACTCGTCGCCCACGCAGCGGACGAGACTGGAACCTTCTCCTCGCGCCTCACACTCCGTTGGGTTTACGTAACCACAGGTATTGTCACCCTTACACGCATCGCCCTCGTTTGGGGGGATGAGCGGGCAAGCACGCAGGTATTGAGGGTCGAGCTGGGCGCTGACGACCGAGCAGAACCACTGCGCTTCGGGCTTCTTCCACTGCTCGTCCGGTGGACCCCAGCCACAGGCACATCCGCAGCGGATCCCACCGGAGTACACGCACAATCCGCCCGCTGGTGTCGCTTCGTCGATCGCGCACTCGTCGCCAGTTTCCGGAGCCACCTCGGGACAGAACACGTCGGCGTCGCAATCGCGCTTGCCGATGATTCGCGCCCACTTCTCTTCCCAGCACAGCCACAGGCTCCGACATTGGGCGGCGTCGCCGTAGGTGCATTGAGTGCGCTCGACGTCGCACGGATCGCCGGGCTTTGGCTCCGCCATTGGACAGGACGCGCCGCAGTCGCGCATCGCGAATTCCAGGGTCCAGGCGTTCTGTGAGTCACACACCCAGCGACTGCGACAATCCGGATCGCTGCCGAACTTGCAGACGAGACCGGCCTCGGGACAGTCGCTTCCCTGGGTCGGTTCCTGGGTCGGGCAGTTCGCTGCATTGTCGACCGGGTCCTCCATTCGATCGCTGGTCGGAGGAGCGGGCGACGCGTCACTGGGGCTGAAGAAGTCGACCGGCGGTTTTTTTCCCGGCTTGTCCTCACAGGCCAGTGTGCTGATGGCGAGCAACGCAAACCACGGCATCCGCAGCGACATCCCCGCAGTTTACTCTCGCGGGGCGTTCTTTTGCGTCGAATTGTTGCGCAAATCCGCTGCCGCGCTCCTCGAGCGCCGCTCAGCAAGCCTCGGTACCGGACCTGCCCCAGAGGCGAGCCTCAACCCGTCCGTCTGCCTTCGTCGATGACTCGCATCGCTTCCATCATCAGGGCATTGACCGACTGCGGGGGTTCCTCTTCGTCGCTGATTTCGTCGCGTCGAAACGCGAAGGTGCAGGTCTGCCAGGTGAACACTTCACGCAGTGCAGCGCTGGGGCTCACTCGCACTCCGTCCATCTCGCAGCGGGTCACGTTACCGTCCTTGACCGTCAGCTCGACGTGGCGGTCGCCGCCGCGGATACTCAATCCTCCGCCACAGCGTTCGAATTCGAGCAAGCTGAACACGGAACCCAGGGAAATTCCCGAAGCGGTGCCGGTCATGATCGGGCCCGCAACGCTTGCCCCGCGCCGTTCGTGGAGGCGACTGTGGGTTGAGGTTGCCGTATCCACGGGTTCGAGGTCACGGGGTACGCGGGGTGGACGCAACGTGCCTTCGGCGAGCTTCGGGCCTCGCGCTGCGGCGGGGGCTTTGGGGCCAACGAGCGTCGACTCTCCCACGACGCTCCTCGACGGTGTCGTGTCCGAAAGGCGTTGAATCCGCTCACTCACGAGCTCCAAGCGTTCCGATATCAAGGCCAGGCGCTGATCGATCAACGCAAACCGCAGATTCACGGCGGAAGTGTCCTGGCCACTGGCGACACTGCCCGGGTGGACCGTCTCGACTTGGCCGGGATCCGCGTCACCCCCGCGCGGTCGTGGTACCGCGGCGGGCGGAGGCCAGGTGGGTGAACCGTCGGGCTCCTGCGTGCGAGCCATGGGTGGTTTGGTCGTCAATGCACGAACTGCGGCCCGCAGGCGACCAGCCATTCCCCAGCTGCGGACACGAGAACGCGAAGCCATGTGTGTGCTGCACTATCGCTCATTCGCCCACCACGTACAAAATCGACGCGCAATGGCCTGGGCGCGTAGCTCAACTCGAGCAGACGACTGCGATGTCAGCATACGCAGTTGCGACGACTGCGTTTCGCGCGGCTTGTTCGAACGATGCCCTCAGGCGCTCCACTGCGTGAGCACAGCGGTGATGTTGTCGGGGCCGCCGTTTTCGTTCGCCGTCTCGATCAGTCGTTGAGTTGCCGTCGACAGATCGGGTGAGCCCAACACGGTGTGAAGGATTTGCTCGTCGCTGACCGGTCCTGCCAGACCGTCACTGCACAACAGGACGATGTCACCTGGTTCAGGCGCTTCGAAGTGGGTGTCGACCTTGACGGTGTCTTTCATCCCCAGTGCGCGCACGATGACGTTCTTGTGCGGGAAGGCTTCGATCTCTTCCGCGCTGAGATTCTTCATCTTCTTGTAGTCGTTGAGCAAGGAGTGGTCTTCGGTCAACTGCACCATGCGTTCGCCGCGAATGCGATACACGCGACTGTCGCCGACGTGGGCGACGTACATGCCCTCTTCCACCGCAAACACCACGGCGATCGTCGTGCCCATGCCGCGTTGCTTCGGATTCTCTTTGGCGGTCTGAAAGATGCGCAGATTCGAGAGCATGATCGCGGTGATCAGACGATTCTCGTCGTAGCCCTTGCTGCGGTCCATCTTGTACGGCCACGTCTTTTCAGGGTCGTTCGACGTTTGGGCGAAGAAGTCGCGCATCGTTTCGATGGCCATCCGTGACGCCACCTCGCCCGAAGCGTGGCCCCCCATGCCATCCGCGACCATGTACAACCCGTGTTCTGCGTACACGGCAAAACTGTCTTCGTTGTGGGCGCGCTTACGACCTACGTCGGTTTGCCCAGCGACTTCGATTCTGAACGCCACTACCCGTAATCCTTCCTGGATTGGCCGTCGGCGTCAACGCGCTGGATGTGTTCGAGATCGACTTGGTGGGACTTCGGTGCCGACTTTCCTACTCACGGAGGCTCAGCTTTGGCGGCTCGCCGGCCGGCGTTTGATGGCGTAGTCTCTTTCGAATCAACTCGAAACCGAGTTCTCGTTGGACGACCCGGCACGCAACGGTAGCGCAGGGCTCTGCGGGTGTGGGCTCCGGTCGACGGGTGCACGCCCTCGCATTACCTGTCGAACGGCTCCGAGCGACGGGCAAGACTCACTGCTTCTTCAGCTGTCTCAGTCCGTCGGGCCCGGCCACCAGCACCAGATTGGCTCTGCCGACGAAGAGTCCCGTTTCGACGACGCCGGGGATCGCGAGCATTTGGGCGTCGAGTTTGGCGGGATGGTCGATGGGGCCCGTCGCGATGTCGTAAATCACGTTCCCGGAGTCGGTGATCCAGGGCGCGCCGTCGCGTAGTCGTAGCGTCGCCGGTCCGAAGGCTTCGAGTCGGCTTCGTGTGGTGTTTTCGCCGAAGCGCAGTACCTCCACCGGGACGGCCCATTTCTCGCCGAGTCTGGCAGAGAGCTTCGAGTCGTCGACGATGATGACGTTGAAGCCCGAAGCGTGGTTGATGATTTTCTCCCGGGTTTGGCACCCGCCCCCACCCTTGATCACGTCCAGGTCGTCGCTCACCTCGTCGGCGCCGTCCACACAGACATCGATTTGCCAGGGGCCGACGTCGTCTAGCAGTGGGATGCCGAGGCTTTCGGCAAGACGCCGACTATCCTCGCTCGTTGGAACACCGGCGAGCTTGCGGCCTGCGGCGACGAGCTTGCCCAGTTCCTGGATGAACAGCGTTGCGGTCGAGCCCGATCCCAGCCCCACGACGCCCGACTCGGGCAGGTGGGCCAGCGCGGCTTTGGCGGCTTCCAACTTGCGCTCGTTCGTACTCATGGGCGCTCATTAAACCCACTGATCGGGATGTGTCGAGGGCTTGCGTTCGTCGAGACGCAGTCGGCTCGGGAGTATTCACCCGTCCTGAGAGGGTGCGCGTAGTCTCGTCGTCCGTTCAGCTCCCCCGCCGAACCGGCCTGCGGGGTGGGCTCTTGGACGTCGATGGTGAGCCGATCGTCGTTACCCTCCAACCCCGACGGTCGCCACCTGTCGGGGCTGCCGTCGGATACGAGCCCGACGGAGCTCGCGCCGAGCTCCTTCGGCTGGCAGTCGCCCAGGCACGGGCGGCTTGCGGTCGTCGGCGTGCAGCCTGTATACGCCCCCTGTGTCTGTGCGCGATTTGGCGAGGGATTTTCCCTTTGGTAAGGTGCCGTTCGCCCTGCTGGTGACGGCGGTGTTGTCGAGCGTGCTGGTGGTGATCACCTCGCGCGCTGCATCTGACAGACCCACCCTGGTGGTTGCCGTGTCGGCGCGGGCTCATGCCATTGCTTACAAGGCGGCGTTGCCCGCGTTCGAGAAGAAGCACGGCGTGGATGTCGAGGTGCAGTTAGTCAACTACCGGTCACTCGAGACGCGCATGCAGAACGCCATTCTCAGTGGCGTCGAGATCCCGGATCTGACCGAACTGCCGTTTGGCACTTTGGGTTTCTTCACGCGCGGGCCGCGCCAGGACATCGGTCTGATGGACCTGACCGAGCGCGTCGAGCAAGACCAGCTCGCCGAGCGGCTCGTGCAGTCTCGCTTCGCCGGTTGGACCGCTCGGGGTCGCGTCTACGGTTTGCCCCACGACGTGCATCCCGTGATGCTCACTTACCGTCGAGACCTGATGGAGGAGCTTGGCATCGACGTCGACAAGATCGAAACGTGGGACGACTTCGTCGAGGTGGGACGCAAGGTCACCAAGGATCTGGACGGCGATGGAGTGCCCGACCGCTACATGATGGACTTTCACATGTCGGGTGGCGAGTCCCTTCGCATGCTGATCTTTCAGCGTGGCGGGGCGATCTTCGACGCCGACGGTGGGGTGGTGTTCGACTCGGAAGTCGTGGCCAATACCATCGAGTGGTATATCGATCAGGTTTACGGTCCGCAGCGCATCGCGTTCGAAGCGGGCTGGGGGCAAACTCAGATGAAGGCCATGACCGATGGTCTGATTCTGTTCTATTGGACGCCGGACTGGCGCAGTTACAACTTTACTGCGGAAGGGCCTCACCTCAAGGGCAAACTTGCCGTCATGCCCGTGCCTGCGTGGGAGAAAGGCGGCCGTCGCACCACGACCTGGGGCGGCACCGGCGTGACGATTGCTGCGTCGACCAAACACCCGGAACTGGCGTGGGAGCTCGCCAAGTACCTCTACTTCGAGCGCAGCCAGCTCGGAAAGAGGTTTCTGGAGACGAACATCATCCCGCCAAATAAGGACGCGTGGGACCTGCCCGAGTTCAATCAGCCCAACGAACATTTCTCGGGTCAAAAGCTGGGTAAGCTCTACGCCGAATTGGCCGCTGACGTGCCGCCGGTTTACATCAGCCCTCTGCAGCGGGTCGGTGAAGCCAAGTTGGAAGAAGCCTTCTCCGGCTCGCTCGAGTACTATCGCGAACACGGCAAGGACGGTTTGAAGGAAGTCATTCGCGGTGAATTGAAGGACTCCGCCCAGTACGTCCGCCAAGCCCTGGCGCGCCAGAGCCGGTTGCTGTCCGACGACGCGGAAGAGTGACGGAACGTTCGCCGGACGTGGCGACGAACGCCTCACCTCGTGGCGATCAACGCGGCACGATGTAGAAGAAGTCCCGTCGAGCGCGCTTGCGGATGAACTCATCCTCGCTGAATTCGAAGCCGTCTGCCAGCGCGACCGCGAGGCGCTTGGTGTCTGGCGGCTTGCTTTCGAACAGCACGAACTTCGGATAGGAGAAGTTCACGTCCAGTTGCGCCACCGTCGCGGCGCCAGCGTGGTGCATTCCCAGGGCGATGGCGTTGGCTGTCGTGTGGTTGCTGATGCCGACGAACAGCGTTTCGCCGCTTTCGTCGATACCGATCGCACTGCGCCGGATCACGGTTTCGCCGTCGAGGGTCGCCCCCCATTTCTTGCTGTTACCCGACTGCAGTTTCGGGTTGAGCTGGCCCAGCTCGTACATGCAGTTCGGGGTTTGTCGCCACCACACCATGTCTGCCGTGCGGTCGGCGATCCGCTCCCAGCTCGCCACACTCACCGAGTCGTCCTTGAAACCGGCGACGGCACACACACCGCTGCGGGGCGGTACGAGCATCAAGTCGCCCACCGCCATGCCGTAGGCGCCGTGCTCGGTCTTGAAGCCTCCGTTAAATGCGCCGAGAACGAGCGCGTGATGCTCGTCGGGGATGCGTCCCGGTCGTTCGACTTCCTTCGCTTCGTCGATGGTTGCTTCTGGCTCTCGCGTGCCGGGAACCAGCTGGAGGCGGATTTCGTGAACACTCATCGCCACGACGAACAACTCCGCCCAGCTCCGGTTTTTGTCGGGATGGAGCAGGGTTTTGAACAGCCGGGGGGGCAAGTCGGGCAAATCCGGGATCGGGATCGGCACCCACTGCCCGTCGCCCGGCGCGGACCATGACGCGTGGACCGGCCCGACGTGTTTTGGAGCGAACGGGGGACGGGTTGGAGCCGCCGCGGCATCGGGGACAGGCTCGGCCACGGGGTCGGCAGTGACGCTTGGAGCCTCGGGAACTTTCCAATATGCCTTGGGTTGCTCGTCTTTGCGGGTGTAGCGATAAAGTCGGTCCTCGACGGCGTAGGCGATGTTCTCCAGCTCGGTTACCGCTTCCTTGCCAATCACGGCGCGCAGGCCATCCGCGACCATGGGCCCCAACCACTCGAACTCGTTGACGGCTTTCCACAGTCCCAGCACGCCGATCGGCGCCCCCAACGCGAATCCAATCAGCAGTTTGCGCCCCAATCCCGCCCATCGAGGTTTCCGTTGAGGTTTCTCGGCCCGAGGCGCCATGGGCGCATGCTAGTACCAAGGAACTGTGGTTCCTTGAACAAATGCACCAGGGGGGAGGCCGGAACGACGCACGGAGGCGGTGGCGATCCGGAAAGGAATCACGTTTCTGAGGGATTTGGCGGAACCCGAATCGCGAGCGCAGCGTGCGCGGCGTGGGCCCGAGTAGCCCGTCGGATGAGCGACCCGTTCGGTTGGCGGCTTTCACTCGGTGCTTGGTTGCTTGCTGTTGCGTTGCTTGCTGCCGTCGGCGTGGCTCGAGCTCAGACGGACGCCGAATCGTCGGAACCCGACGTGGAACGGCAGTTGCCCGTCGCGCGTTCCGTACCAGACACCGCCGCGCTGAACGGCAAACCCCTGGTGCGCGTGGTGTTGCGTCGATCCGGCGAGACCACCGACGCTGTCGTGAATTTGCGATTGGTCCGTTTGGGAGAGCGCTTCTCGTCGTCGCTCGTGCGGCGCGCGATGTCGGAGGTTCTCGAAGGGGGCGGCTACGCCGAGCTCACGAGTGAGGCCGAGTTGGTCGACGGTGGCGTGCTGTTGCGTCTGTTGGCGCTACCGCGAGCGATCGTGGTTGAGGTGCGGTTGACGGGTGTGCTCGTCGACTTCGATACCACTCAGCGCGTCGTGGGCATCAACGAGGGGGATGAGATAACACCCAAGGAGTTGCCGCAACTCGAGGCGCGTCTGGTGGCCTTTCACGCCAAACGTGGATTCCCGCAAGCGCTCGTCCACTCCGAACTGCTTCCGACGACCGAGTCTGGAAAGGTCGTACTGAGGATCGTCCTCACCGCAGGACCACCAAAACTGATAACCCGGCGCCGGTTCATCGTTGACGGCAAGGTTCACCCTCAGCTGCCAGCACTGCTCGACTTGTATGCGATTGCAGAAGGTCAGCGCGCCGACGAAGAATGGCTTGCAGAGGCCGATCATTCGTTCCAAGCAAGCCTTTCGCGGCGCGGTTGGTACGACGCGAAGGTTGGGCACGAGGTTCGTGACGAGGGCGGTGCGACAGAGCTGCTGGTCAATGTCGCCCCCGGCGCGAGATTCAAAGTGAGAATCGAAGGCAACAGGACGTTCGACGAGGCGGTGCTTCTCGAAGCGCTCGATCTCGAAAACGTCGAACAACCCACGGCCGATCTGATGGCCAATGGCGTGCGTGCCTACTACCTCGATCACGGCTTCTTGGATGTCGCCGTGCGCGTCTCGGAACGGCCCGGTCCCGTCGATGTCGACCGCGTCTTGGTCGTTCGTGAAAATCCCCCGGTACGTGTCGTGAGCAGGACGTTTCCCTGCCTTTCCGGGCGGCGTCTCCTCGAACAGGCCAACGAAGAGATCGACGGTGTCTTGAGCGAGTCGTTGCCGGGGGGTGACAGTTGGTTTGGTCCGGTTCCTCCGCAGGCTCTCGACCAGAACCTGGGCACGACCGGCGGCCAACGGGCGACTCCATACAGCGCCGATCCGTGGGATTCCTACGTTCCCGAAGCCTATGACAAGGCGCTCGCGCACCTGTCGGATCTGTACAAGGCTGAGGGTTACCTCTCCGCCGTCGTGGGGCCCGTGTCGGTCTTGCGTCGCGCCTGCGATAGGTTGTCCGAGCCAGGTGAGTGTCAACCCGTTGGTGTGCGCGTCGCGCCAGCGGCTGCCTGCCCGAACGCCGACAGTCCGATCCCCGTCGAAGATCCCGCGTCGGACCCGAGCCTCACTTGTGCACCCGACCCGGTGCGGGGTGTGTATTGCGAACCCAACGTCGTGCTCAGCATCCCAGTGAAGTTGGGCCCACGAACGACGCTCTGGAATCTGGAGTTCGCCGGAAACGAGCGTATCGTCGAATCCAAATTGGCGGAGGCTGCCGCCTTGGAACTCGGCACCCCCGTGTCGCGCGTTGAGCTACAAAAAGCGCGCCGCCGCATCTTGGATTTGTACGCCGACGAGGGCTATGCCTTCGCCAACGTCGAGGTGGATCTCGAGCTCTCTCAAGACCACACCCGCGGTAGTGCGCGTTTCGTGATCAGTGAGCGGGAGCGGGTGGAGATCACGGCGATTGTCGTACGCGGCGCCGAGCACACCAGCGAAAGCGTCATTCTCAGTCGCTTGGAGCTGGTGCCCAACGGCACCTATCGCCGCTCCGCCGTGCGGCAGAGCGAAGAGCAATTGGCGACGCTGGGCATCTTCTCCAGTGTGACGATCAGTCTCGAAGACCCAGACGTACCGGCGAAGCAGAAGGTCGTGATCGTCAGCGTCGTCGAACGTTTGCCCCAGTACGTGGACATCAAACCGGGCTTCAGTACCGGCGAGGGCGTCCGCGCCGCCTTCGAGTATGGTCATCGCAATCTGGGCGGCAAAGCGCTGCAGCTGCGATTGCGCGTCCAGCTCGGCTACTTGCCTGGCTTTCTGATCTTCGAGGACGAGGTTCGCAACAACTTCGAAGCACTGAGCTTCAGTGATCGTCTCGAGCGGCGCGACACGATCACTCTCGAAGTGCCGGTCGGCAAACAGTACCGCCTGGCGTTCGACGGCGTCGACGCGCGCGACAACTCGCGCGACTTCGGCATTACCAAGCGCGCATTGATCGTCACGCTCACTCACCGCCCTTCGCGCCAGGTGTCCGTCGTGGCCGGTTCGTCTTTCGAGCTCAACGACGCACGCATCTTCGGAGACACACAGAATCTGCAGCAGTACCTCGAAGCGCACCCCGAGCAAGTCCGGCTGCTCAACGTTCCGGAAGGGCGCAGCTTCGCCGTCGCCGTGCGGGCCGGCGCGGCCTGGGATCGAACCGACAATCCGCTCGGGCCGACTCGCGGGACGTTCTTGTCCGCCGAGGTCGAACCGGTCGTTGCCTACCTCGATGACGATAGCGCCGCGGTTCAGCTGGAGACATGTCAGGGTGCGGGCAACGATCCGCGCACATGTGAGTTCAAGAGCCGGTTTCTCAAAATCACGAACCGGCTTGCCGGATACATCCCGTTTACGGATGACGGACTGAGCCTTGCGGTGAGCGTGCGCTGGGGAGCCAACTTGCAGCTCGTCGACAATTCGAGCACCTACCCCGACCGCCTGTTCTTCATGGGCGGAGCGGACTCGCTCCGCGGGTTCCTGCAAGCGTCGCTAATTCCTCAAGATATCGCCGACCAGCTGCAGCGCGAAGACCCCAACGCCGCCAACCAAGCCGACCGTCTGACTGCGCGAAAGGTCGTGATTCGCGGCGGTGACTTCCTGTTCAACCCACGAATCGAACTGCGCATCCCGCTCACGAAACTGCTGCAGACGGCCGTCTTCCTCGACACCGGAAATCTCTGGCGCGATATCGGCAACATCGACCTCACCCGGTTGCGCTATTCGGCCGGCTCGGGCCTCAGATTCGTCACTCCGGTGGGGCCACTTGCGTTCGATTACGGTTTCAAGTTGGACAGACGGTTTTATGAATCCGACCTCGGCGCGTTCCACTTCTCCGTTGGTTTGTTCTAGATGAGCGATTCGATGCCCACCACCGCGCGGCGGCCCTGGTTCACCGCGCGCAAGGTGCCGCCCGACGAAATACCGGTGTCCTTGACTGCCCAGTTCGTGCGGCAGTCGCCCGGCTACCTCGTGGGCGTAGCGCTGCTCGCGCTGTACCAATACTTGCAGTACGAGTTCGACAGCACGCTCGACGACGCGGTGGACGGTGTAGTCGGCGGCGGGGTGGACCCCGTCGGCCAACTGGGCTTGATGCTCGTCGGGATCGCCGTGGTGTCCTTCGGAGCGCGGGTGTTGTCGCGCGTCGCCATCTTCAACGGTGGTCGCAACGCCGAGTACGAGATACGCCGCGCTTTGCTCAGCCACTTGCAACGGCTCGGGCCGGCATTCTACGGCAAGGTCGCGACGGGAGACATCATGAGCCGGGTCACCAACGACCTGACCCAGGTTCGGTTGCTGCTCGGTTTTGGCGTGTTGAACCTGTTCAGCACCTCGTTCGGTTTGGTCAGTGCTCTGGCCATCACGTTGGAGCGCAGCGCGAAGCTGACCCTCGCCGCCATGGCGGGGCTGCCGATGCTGATGATCGTCGTCGTCTTCTTCTCGCGAGAGATGTTCAGGCGTCAGCGGGAGAACCAGCAAGCCCTGGGCACGCTCAGCGATCGTGTGCAGTCGAGCATCGCCGGGGTTCGTGTGGTCAGGTCGTTCGGGCTCGAAGCGGCGGAGCGAGAGCGGTTCGAACGCAGCAACCTGGAGTACCTCGACAAGTCGCTGCGCTTGGCGCGTCTACGCGGTGTGATGTTCCCCGTGATGCAGCTGTTCAGCTCCGTCGGCATCGTGGTGTTGTTGTGGTACGGCGGCTATCTCGTGCTGCATGACCCGACGTTCGATGCTGGGGCGTTCGTCGCGTTTTTTCGAGCGCTTGCTCGCTTGACGTGGCCGCTGATTTCGATGGGTTTCTTGATTAGCGTCGTTCAGCGCGGTCGCGCCGGCTACGCTCGGGTCAAGGCGCTGTTCGAGACACAGCCAGACATTCGCGACGGTGATCAGCACCTACCCGCGGGTCCGCTGCATCTGCGCGTCAGCGGTCTCGACTTTGCGTATCCAGGGCGTGAAGTACTGCGTGGCGTGGACTTCGAGCTCCAGCCGGGCCGCTCGCTGGCGATTGTCGGCAAGACCGGTTCGGGCAAGAGCACCTTGGCGCTGCTCCTCGCTCGTCTGCAGCCGACCCCAGCCGGGAGCATCACGCTCAACGGTGTCGACGTCTGCGACATCCCGTTGAGTGAGTTGCGAGCGGCGATCGGGTACGCGCAGCAGGATCCGTTCCTGTTCTCGACGACGGTGGGCCGAAACATCGCTTATGTCTTGGCCGAACCCGACACCGACGAAGCCCACGAAGTGGTGCGCAATGCCGCTGAAGAGGCGCAGATCAAAGGAGAGATCGAGGCGCTGCCGGACGGCTTCGACACGGTCGTCGGTGAACGCGGCGTGCAGCTCTCGGGCGGCCAGAAACAACGCACGTCGCTGGCGCGCGCTCTGGTGAGTGAACCGAAGATCCTCGTGCTCGACGATCCGCTGAGCGCCGTCGACGCGCGTACCGAGGCTGCCATCCTGCGTGCCATCGACAGGCAGAGGGCTCGACGCAGCGTGATCTTGATCACCCACCGCGTGGCCGCTGCCCAACGTTGTGACTCGATCATCGTCTTGGATGAGGGGCGAGTCGCCGAGCGTGGTACCCACGAGGAGCTGATAGCGCAAGGCGGATTGTACGCGTCCTTCGCCGAGGAGCAGCGCGTGGAGAGCGAGTTGCAGCAACTCGAAGGGTACGACGTTGGCCGAGTGGAGGCGACTGCGTGATTGTACTCCGCACGACTTGTGCTCGCACTCGTAACCAGTCCTCATCGGAGTCTGTCCAGTGAGCGGCTCGAACGGCAAGGCACAAAACCGCACCGAGAAGATCCTTCGGGATTTTCACGAGGAGGCGGTGTTGGGCAAGGCATATGATGCGCGTCTGCTGCGTCGACTTTGGGCGTTCGTTCACCCTCACCGCAAGTTGCTCTACATCGGCGTCGGCTTTGGCATCGTCGTTTCTTGCTCCACGCTGACGCGCCCGCTGATCATGAAGTGGGTGATCGACGACGGTATCATCGCGAAAGACCCGGATACGCTCATGCGTGGCGCGGCCACGTTCGCCGCCGTCGTCTTGTTCGAGCAGATGATGCAGATCGTGCGCATTTACGCGACGCAATTGCTCGGCGCGCGAGCCGTCGGAGATTTGCGCTCGACGGTGTTCAAGTTCTTGCAGACGCTGCCAATGCGCTTCTTCGACCACCAACCCGTCGGGCGGTTGGTGACGCGGGTCACGAACGACACCGACGCGATTCTGGAGTTCGCGGCGACCGACGCATTCGCGATCATCACCGACCTTTTGCGCCTCGCGGGCATCGTCGTGATGATGCTCATGCTCGATTGGCAACTGGCCATCATTGCGTTTCTGTCCGTGCCTCCAGTCGCGATTCTGGTTCGCGAGGTGCGCAAACGGCACCGCGAAGCGTTCCGCGAGATCCGAAGCAAGACGGCGCGCATGAACGCCACGATGAACGAACAGGTCAACGGCATGACCGTCGTGCAGGCGTTCAACCAACAGGACGCTGCGGCTGACGAGTTCGACGACATCAACGCGGCCTACCGCGATGCGAACATCCGCTCGATCAAATACGATGCGATGCAGGATGCGGCGATCGACGCGGTGATGGCCATTTCGCTGGCGTCGATCTTGTGGTTCGTGGGGTTCCACCCGGTTTCGTTTGGCGCGCTGGTCGCGTTCAATGCCTACATCAAGGAGTTCTTCGAGCCGATCAGTGCACTCGCGCAGCGGTACACCGTGCTCCAAAGTTCGATGGCCGGGGCTGAGCGAGTGTTCGCCCTGCTCGACACGGTCGAACAGGATGCCCCGTTGGGGGAACCTGCTGCTGACGGCGATGCCGAACTCGCCCTCGAGCTCGATCACGTGAGCTTCGGATACAAGGCTGGCGTCAACGTGTTGGACGACATCGCCATGGGTGTACGGCGTGGAGAGAAGGTAGCTCTCGTTGGGCCCACCGGTTCCGGAAAGACGACTATCGCGTCGCTGCTGCTACGCCTGTACGACGTCGAACGGGGTGTGGTTCGGGTCTTCGGCAAAGACGTGGTCGGCGTCGACCGGAGCACGTTGCGTGATCACTTTGCGGTGGTGCCTCAGGATGTGTTTCTGTTCCCCGGCAGCATTGCACACAACATCGCGGCGGGGCAGGAGCCAGATCTGAGGCGCGTCGAAGATGTCTTGCGTCGCATTGATGCCTACGACGTGTTCGCCAAACGAGATGGCGGTTTGCTGGGGCCCGTCGAGGAGCGCGGTCAGAACTTCTCGGCTGGCGAGCGCCAGCTGATCGCGTTTGCTCGGGCGTTGTATCGCGACGCGCCCATCTTGATCCTGGACGAAGCAACCGCCAGTGTCGACTCGGACACCGAATCGCGTTTGCAGCGGGCGCTCGACGTGTTGATCCGAGAACGGACGGCGATCATCATCGCGCACCGCTTGAGCACGATTCAAGCCGTGGACCGGATTATCGTGCTGCACAAGGGTCAGGTGAAGGAGCAGGGGACTCACGAAGAGCTGCTCGAACACCAAGGGCTCTACGCGAAGTTGCACGCCCTTCACTTTGCGCGCGAAGAGCACGCGTGACGCGTTGCCCCAAGGGGCCAAAACGCACTGCCGAGTTGTGTCGACAGCGCAGGGCGGTATGCTGCTGCAATGACCGGCAATTCGAACGTAGGTTGCAACCGTTCTGGACGAAGTCACGGTTCCCGGAGACTGAGGAGGTGGGCGTGGAGAGGCATCACCACGGTGCTCTTCGCCCAGTTGCTGGCTTGTGCATCCTCGGGGGCGCCCAGTGCCGAGCAGCCGCAGCAAGAAACACTGAGTGAGGGCGATCAGTGCTTGAAAGACGCGGCGCTGCCCCGAGATCCCAAACCCGATGCGCCCAGCAAGGTCTCGGTGAAGCACATCTTGGTGCGCCATTCCGAGCTAACCGATCCCCGCGGCGCCACGCGCTCGCCCGAACAAGCGTGCCTGCGTGCGCTCGAGGCATTGCGCGCTTTGGAGGGTGGGGCCAGTTGGAGCGAAGCCGAGCAGAAATACAACGACGCGGCCGACGATTCGCTCGGCCGCATCGCGCGGGACGACGTGACCGCCGCGTTCGCCGACGCCGCATTCGCGCTCGAAGTGGACCAACTCAGCTACGTCGTCGAGACTGACCGAGGGTTTCACATAATTCTGCGCGAACGATGATCAGTTCACGTTGCAGCACGACGGCAATCGTCATGCGAAGGGCACCACCGACTGGCGTGGTCGTCGTCTGCGTCGCGGCGCTGGGATCGGTCGCTCTGGCGGGTTCCACTGTTGCTGCGCTGGAAGAACGAGATGCCGGTGCGACAGTGGAGCAGTCTTACCGGGCACGACTGTTGCGCCAGTTGCCTCCCGTTTCCGACCGAGCAGAGCTCGAATCACGCCCAACAGATACGCAACGAGGCAAACAGCTCATCGACGACCCCGTCGCTCGTCAGAAGCTTCTCGTCGACTTGGTCAAAGTCGGTGCCATCACGCCCAAGGGTGACGCTTGGGATGCTGTCGTCGAAGAGTATGGAAGCGAAGCGGCGGTGCCGGAGGACATCAAGGCTCGACGTCCCGACAATCGATTGACGGCTCTGGCCGGCAGCGTTTCAACCGAGCCTGCACCAGAAGCGATGCCCCCCCAGCGTGATGCGCCTGAAGTCGTTGCGACGGAAACTGCGCCGCCGCCACGGCTCAGCAACACGGGCGAGCCGCCCGTCGAACGCGACGCGGAACCAGAACCTCCCGGAGTGACAGTGGGCCCACGCAAGAAGGGCGGCAAGGATTGGCGATGGCTGTGGGGCGTCGTGGTGGCGGCAGCGATTCTGCTCGTGCCGATCGGTGTGCTGCTCGGGCGGCGTCACAAGCCACCGTCGAACACCGACGACTGAGTGACGCCGCAGCTCTCTTGTTGCTGTCGGGGTTGACCGCGCCGCCTTACCAGAACCGACAAGCTGGGACACGAACGGCGTTGGGCGTAGCTATCCGCACAGACTGCGCTCGAGTGCGTCGGAGCTCTCGGTTGTTGCTGCGTGTTCCAAACGTGCATGATCGTGGCGTTTGTAAACACATGTGGTGCACGTGTGAGCAGCGCGGACAGGGACCTGGATTAGTCATCGTCGTTGACGGCGTGTTTCAGTCGCAACGCGATTCCTTTCCGACGTCGGCCAGTTACGGGATTTGGAGAATGTGCCGATCTACGCTTTCGTAGTCGTGACCCAGAACCTGTCTCGCATCGACATTCTGCCATCCGCCCGATCAGTGCTCCTGGTGGATGACAGCGCCTACTGGACGGACACGCTTTCGAAAACGCTGCGCGACGCTGGGTTCATCGTCACCTGCGCCCACGGTGGTCTCGAGGCTGTCGAGCACATCCGTACTCAGCTGCCGGACCTGTTGATCACCGACTACTTCTTGCCCGATTTGGACGGTGGGAAGCTGTGTCAACTCGCGAAGAAGCTCGCTGCTGATCTCGACATCACCACCATCATTCTAACTGGTGGTGCAGATCGAAACCTGCGCCGATACCCGTCGCGTTACGCCGATGCGGTGATCGCCAAGAACGCTCTGGACGTCGTGACGACGGACTTGATGCGGACATTGCACGAACTCGAAGAGGCGGAGCCCCATTCGCTCAGAGACCAAGAGGTCGTCGGCCACAATCGTTTACCTGCTCGGGCGCTCTCCGCGAAGATTCACGGTTTGAAGCTCCATCTCGAAGCGCTTCACGAGGGGATCGGAGATGCTGTGATTGGTCTCAGCGCCGACCGCCGCATCCATTTTCTGAACTCCACCGCAGTGGAGCTATTTGGCGTTCCTGAAGAGGTGGCCATCGCGCGTCCCGTTGAGCAGGTGCTCGGCGTCGACGAGAGTCATCCGGTGGTCAAACGCGTCGATCAGGCTTTCGGCGTCGACGCGGTTCGGTCGGCGCCAATCACGGCCAAGCTACGTGCGAACACGTTGCGAGTCACCGTAGCACCGCTCAAGAACCCCATGGGCGAAGATGGTGCGCTGCTCATCGCGCAAGACGTCACGGATCTGGTCATTGCAGACGAAGCCAAGGCGTCTTTGACCGCACAGCTTCACGCGGCCGACAAGATGCGCAGTCTGGGCCAGATGACCGCGGGAATTTCTCACGAGATCAACAACCCGCTGGCGGCGCTGTTGCCGTCGTTGGAGTTGTTGCGTGAGCGCTTTGGCCAGCTTACGCAACTGGTCGGCGTCAGCGTCGGGCACCCAGGGATGTCCGGGGAGCGTTTGCATCCCGCCCTCCAAGAGATACCGGAGCTGCTTACCGATGCGTTGGCGGCTGGGCGCCAGATCCAATCCGTGGTTGGCGAAATGCGCTTCTTTGCGCATCCGGGTACGAGCAAGGGAGAACTCAGCTCAGTAGTCACGTTGCTCGAGGAAGCGGTAGCGCTCGTGTCACGTGAGGTGCGCTTCAAGGCACGTGTCGATTTGGATGTCGACTATTCGCCGAGTCTCATCGTCGATCGCAGTCTGCTCACGCAGGCCGTCTTGAACATCTTGATCAACGCCAGCCAGGCCATCGACCTCAAGTCATCTCGAGACGAGTGGATTGCGATCAAGAGCTACCGCAGCGATGGCGGGGTCGCCATCGAGGTGAGCAACAGCGGGCCGCCCATCCCAGAAGAGATCGTCGACAAACTGTTCGACCCGTTCTTCACGACGAAGGAGCCAGGGGCTGGTGTCGGCCTGGGCCTGAGCATTGCTTACGAGACGGTGGCTCGACATGGCGGGTACATCGAGGTATCGAACTGCCACCCGACGACGTTCAAAGTGTGGTTGCCGCTTGATACGGGCAAGGTATTGCACAGTATGCAACCGCCGCCGCGATCGGAACAGCAGCCGCCCCCGGTGTCGCGCAAGGTGCGCGTTCGCGTGCTGTTGGTTGATGATGAACGGCTGGTTCGCAATAGTTTCCGCCGCGTGCTCGATCGCGCATACGACGTTTCGCTCGCGTCGGGTGGGCGACAAGCCCTGGAGATGATTCGCGACAACGACTACGACATCATTCTGTGCGATCTGCTGATGCCGGAGGTCACTGGGATGGACCTGTACGAGAAGATCAGCAAGATCAAGCCGGACGCTCTGCCCCGCTTCGTGTTCCTCACCGGCGGTACTGCGTGCACCGAGGCGCGCGAGTTCTTGCAGCAGGTCAAGAACGCAAGGGCGTTCAAGCCTCTGGAGAATCACGAACTGCTGCGGCTCGTCGAACGTGCAGTGGAACGCCTCGGCCCTGCAGGGGGAGACTCCCAAGAGTTGTCCAACGTCGTCAACGCGTGAGCGAAGCGAGCACCATCGTCGTTCAGTACCCAGGGGGATTCGGCAACGGGACGCAGTGGCCCTCGGTGGTCTTCTCCCAACCCTTGCTGCACCAGGTCACGAGCTTGTCGTCGAACAGCGCCGCACCGCGAAGCTTCATCCCTTCGCGACCCGAGCCGAGCAGCGTGGTGGTGCGCTTGCCGATGTTGGCTTGATACACGTCGCTGCCTTGTGCGAGGATCAGTTCGTTGCCTCCAGGCACGGGGCGAACGTCGTGCAAGGCGCCAGCAGTACGGTGAACCCACCAAGTACCGCCGGATTGCGGCAGGACGTATAGCGCATCAGGTGATGCCGCGATCGTGTGCTTGCCGTGGTTGAATACAGTGAACAACTTGCGATCCGTCAGCCGGCGCCGGTACGGGTGCTTTTCGCGCATCCAGTAGGCACCTTCCTTGGTGATGCCCAACAGTCCATCGCCGAGCCACGCAGCGTTGCTGAGCTCGTAGGGCACCGTGCCAAAGGACACGGACGCCCCGGAATCCAGATCCATCGAGAAAGCCTCGGCGGCGGCAAAATAGCCGAGCTGCGCGCCACGTGATTGGGTCAGCGTGTGCACGAAATTCAAGCGCCGCAGCTCTTTGGTCGAGTGGGGTGCCTCCAGTAGGGTTATCGCGCCTCCGCCGTGGTTGGGCCGGTCGTGGGCGACGACGAGGCCGAGTGGTGTAAACGTGACGCTGCGAACGTCCACGAACTCGTTCCAGGGCTGGCTTTCGAAGGTGGCTGTGTCGACGACCAGTAGGCGGCGCCTTCCAACCTGTCGCAGATTCAAGACGAGGGATCGGCCGTTCGTCGGATTGAACATGGGCGCTCCTCCTTCCGGGGCGGAGAAGCTCGCCGACTTGCCGTTGGACCTGAGCAACTTGAAGCTGTTGTCTGCGAGATGGGCATAGACCAAGTGCTTGCCGTCAGCGGAGACGGCAAAACGTTGAGCACTGGTCACTGCGAACTCGGCGTCGACGGCGTGGGTGGCGAGCAGTTTTCGCGTGCCGTCCTTGCCAACGAGGTCGAGGAATTCTTCTTCGACCTTTCCAACATGGCCTCCGCAAGCGATCCCAAGCCGCGGAAGCAGCAATCCAGCGGTCGCTCCCACCAACACGCCCATCATCGTTCGTCGTTGCATCGGGTCACCTCGTCGTTCGCGCGCCGTGCGCGCAGCTTTGGGCTGCAATTGGCTTTGACACGTTGCAAAGCTCGGACCGTTCGGCGTTCCACGTGAAATGCCTCGAGGAGTCGTACCTGCACCCGCACTGGTTGCGCATGGGCGCTGACGTCAGCTCGCGCACTGCAAATGCTGCGCAAGTGGTCGCCGATGGGTCTGGAGCACCGATCAGCTTGCCTGTGTGCGGAAATGCCCCGAAAAATCGCCCCAACGGGGGTGAGGGCGTTTTTCGGGGCCGCGTTCGGGCACTCTTGCTCGCAGCTCTAGGTTGTTGATTCGTCCCGGCAATCAACATGATTGCCGCTCGAGGTGACTACTCGCAAGACAGCGCATCGAGGGCGCACTTTTTTTCTCAAGGTGTAGCGACTCGAACCGTTCGCCCTCTGCGGAAGGCGCGGAGGTTCGCATGAGGTGAACGCTCGCTGCCTCGTGCCCGCCCTGTAGGGGACGACCCAACTTCGCTGGAGACACAGAAAGCTAAAAAGAACATGTTACCCAAGTCACGGATTCTGAAGCAACTGGCCTACACCCTCGGCACCGTCGCGCCCCTGTCGGTTGTGGCCTGTGGAGCGGAACCCACCGAAACGATGGAACCAGAGTCGTTCTCCAACAGCGCGGATGCATTGGGGACCGAAGTGCTCTCGTGTTCCGATTCTGGAAATACTGGATACGATGCGACGACCAGGCAGCTCGACATCGACATCAATGGCACGCCCAGCGTCGTCATGTCGGTGATCAACGGATACTTGTCCGTGAACGGTTTTGCTTGCGTCGACGCTGCCGACGCGCCCCTCAAGACCACGGCCGTCAAGAAGATCACCATCACGGGGACGGACGCCGCCAGCGAGAAGGTCGTGATCGACTCCTTGGGCGGTGTATTCGGCAGCTCGATCTTGTCTTCCAAGGGGGGCATCGTCGTCGACTTGGGCGCGGGTGGCACTGACGAGTTTTCGCTGCGAGGTTCGACCGGCGTGGACAAATACAAGGCCGGAACGGACGCTACGGACAACTACTTCGAAATCAGCGGCGATAAGAACGCCGACATCCGCGTAATTGGTGCCGAGGCGACGGTGATCGCTCTGGGTGACGGCAATGACACCTTCAGTGCTTTGGGTGGCGCGCTCGTCGCGACCCACTTGCACACGGCGCCGATCACCTCGCTCAACGCCATCACCGACAACCTGACCATCTACGGCGGCGAGGGGAACGATACCATTGCTGGCGGAGCCGGCGACGACACGATCGACGGCGGAGCCGGTGACGATACCTTCCAGACGGACATCGTCGCAGATGGCGCGGACGTCATCAGTGGCGGGCTCGGCACTGACAAGGTCGACTACTCCCTCCGCGAGGCGACGTTGATGGTTGTCTTGGACGGAACGGCGAGCAGCGGCGAGTGGGATACCTTCACGACCGTGGAGGGCGACACGATCGCCGCCGACGTCGAGAACATCGTGGGCGGCAAGACCGACGACGTGCTGATTGGCAACGAGTCGTCGAACAAGATTCAAGGCGGCGACGGCAACGACTGGATCGACGGCGGTGCAGCCAACGCCGACTGTACCTTGGATGTCGATTCGCTGGAAGGCGAGAACGGTGACGACAACTTCGATCAAGGCGCAACAGCTGACTGTGGTGACGTGATCGTTGGTGGTGCTGGGGTCGACACGGTGTTGTATTGGCTGCGCTCGACCGCGGTTACCGCTGCTATCGACAACAAGGTCGGCGATGGCGATCCCACGGCGTCGATGGGTGCGGGGGAGGGCGACAACATCAAGACCGATGTGGAGAACATCTGGGGTGGTGATGGCGCTGACGTGCTAACCGGATCCGCCTACGCAAACGAAATCCACGGTGGGGATGGTGATGACACCATCAACGGCGCGGCCGGCAACGATACGCTCTATGGAGACGGCGGCAACGACACGCTCAACGGCGAAGCGGGTGACGATACCTTCGATGAAGGTACGGGCGGTCTCGGCGATGACATCATCAACGGTGGAATTGGGTTCGACAAGGTGACGTACGTGGGCCGAACTGCGGCGCTCACCGTGACCATGTGCGTCGACACTTCGACCCTCAAGGGTGCCTCCATGAGCGCCGATCCAGCCTGTTCGGATGCGGATGGCGACCCCTTGCTCACCGAGCAGGACAGGATCATCAACATCGACCACTTGATCGGTGGAGATGGTGCCGACACGCTCACCGGCAGTAGCGGTGCTGAGATGATCGAAGGAGGTGCGGGGAACGACATACTTTCAGGCGGAGCAGGTGCCGACACCTTGTACGGCGACGACAACGACGACGTCCTCAACGGCGACGATGGAGACGACTACCTCGACGGCGGAACCGGTGACGATACGCTCAGGGGCGGAGACGGTACGACCGACAACGCACAAGGTGATGTGTGTATCAGTGACGCGGCCGACGTGACGAACGCGGCGGTTGAATGCGAGCTCTGAGACTGAAGAAAGGTGCGTAGAGTAACGAGACACGCGGAAGCGTGTCTCGTTCGTTTTTGTGGTTCAGGTCTCAGAATTCATCTAGCCTCCGCCCATGGCCTGGTTGTGGAGCATCTTGCAGCGAATTGTCCCGTTCGGGTTGTTGGTGCGAACGAAGCCCCGCCATTTTCGCGAGATGTTGCGCGTCCTGTGGGAAAATCGCGGCCGCTGGGGCTACGCGTGGCGCATCCTGAACCATGGGGTTTGCGACGGCTGTTCACTGGGGACAACGGGGTTGCGTGACCACGTTCTGCCCGGCGTTCACCTGTGCTTGACTCGCTTGAAGCTCCTGCGACTCAACACGATGCGGGCCATTCCGAAGGAGATACTGAGCCAGCCGCTACCGCCCGATCGTTACACGAACGAACAGTTGCACCATCTCGGAAGGGTGCCGTTCCCATTGCTCAAGCGCGCCGGGCAGGACTCGTTCGAACGGGTGAGCTGGGAGCAGGCGACGACGCTCATCGCTGACGCGTTGAAACAGGCGGATCCCGACCGCGTGGGTTTCTTTCTCACGAGCCGCGGTCTGACCAACGAGACCTACTACATGGTGCAGAAGTTGGCGCGTATCGCAGGGACGCCGCACGTCGATAGCTGCGCCCGGCTCTGCCATGCCGCGTCGGGTGTCGGTCTCGGGCAAACCATCGGCTACGGCGCCCCGACCATTTCCCTGACGGACATCGTGGACGCGGACCTGGTGTTCGTCATTGGAAGCAACTTGCCCAACAACCAGCCCGTCTCGACCAAGTACCTGCGCGCGGCTCGCAAACGCGGAGCGCGCATCATCGTGCTCAATCCGTTCAAAGAGCCTGCGCTCGAGCGGTATTGGATCCCGAGCGTGTTTTCGTCGGCGATTTTCGGAAGCAAGTTGATGGACGAGTACCATCCGGTACGACCCGGGGGAGACATCGCGTTGATGCTCGGTATCTTGAAGGGGCTCGACGAGATTGGCGGTTTCGACGAGCGCTTCATCGCCGAGCAAACGACCGGCTTCGACGAGCTGCGGGCCGAGTTGAAGCGGCAAGCCTGGGCTGAACTCGCGCGTGACTCCGGTATCGAGCAGCCGGCGTTGCTGGCTCTTGCTCAGCAATATGCAAAAGCCGACAAGGCAGTGTTCATCTACTCCATGGGGCTTACCCAATACACCTTCGGCGTCGAGAACGTGAAGATGGTCGTGAATTTGGCGTTGGCGCGCGGAATGATTGGGCGCAAAGGTTGCGGGATCCTACCGATCCGCGGGCATTCGGGAGTCCAAGGGTCGGCCGAGTGCGGCGCGGATGCCGACAAGCTACCCGGTGCTCGACCCATCACGGACGACAATTGCCGTCCGTTCGAGGAGTACTACAAGCATCCCATTCCTCATCGCAACGGTCTGCGCGCGGCGCATCTGCTCGACGAAGCGGAGAAAGACGGGCTGGACGTGTTGTACCTGGTTGGGGGAAATCACGTCGAAACGATGCCGGATCGCGCTCACGCCATCGCGGGGCTGTCGAACGTGAAGCTGCGTGTACACCAAGACATCGTGCTCAATTCGTCGACACTACTTCCCGCCAAAGAGGCGGTACTCGTCCTGCCCGCGCAAACCCGCTACGAGCAGAAGGGTGGCGGCACGTCCACCTCGACGGAGCGCCGCATTCGCTACAGTCCGGAGATCCCGGGGCCGCGCATCGACGAAGCGCGCGCGGAGTGGGAGATCCCCGCCCTGATCGGACAAAAGCTGTTGCCCGAGCGCCGCGACTTGTTTCACTACGACAGTGGTCGCGACGTGCGCAACGAGATGGATGCGCTGATGCCGTTGTACCGAGGCATTGCGGAACTCAACGACGAGGGCGATCAGCTGCAGTGGGGCGGCCCCAGTCTCGGTGCCAGTGGCTTTCCCAACATGCCCGACGGCAAAGCGCGCTTCAGCGTCGTGAAGCTGCCGCGCGTGGACATCCCTCTCGACCGCTTCATGCTCACGTCGCGCCGCGGAAAGCAGTTCAACTCGATCACCTACGGCGACACTGACCCGCTAACGCGCGGGGCGCGTCGCAGCGCCGTGTTGGTCGACGAGCGTGACATGCGCGAGTTGGGCCTCGCCGAAGGCGCGCCGGTCACGTTGCGCAGCGACTTCGGGGAAATGCCGGCGGTGGTGAAGATCGGGCCGTGCCGCTCACGGCACGTGCAGGCGTTTTGGCCCGAGTGCAACGTGTTGCTTCGCCCCCAGTACGATCCGCAGTCGGGTGAACCGGATTACGGCACGTCGGTTTCCATCGAGCCCCGCGGCGTCGCGCCGCCCACCGCCTGACCGTCGCCCTGCTTGGGACCCTGCACCGATGAGCTGCGACGGTCCGACGCACCCCGTGATGCCCGACTGATGACGATGCCGGACGTGTAACCCAATCCCAAGTAGATGACTCATAAATATCTGAAATAATGTGATATTTTCTGATCGATTTGGCGCTCCGCGAGATGTGGGCGGACGGTTGTCCCGTTGATTTCGAGTCGTCTGGCGCGCTGGCACTGGTGCGCGGCTTCGGGTATGGTCCGCGCCAATCGTTCGAGGAGCAACATGTCCGAGCAGCAGTCTGAGAAGAGCATCTTTTCCTCCGCCTTCATGGGGATCGTCATCGTGATCGGCACCGTCGTCGTATGCGGGGGCATCTTCGTGCTGTTGCTGGTCAAGAGCGCCGAAGACCACGCTGCCCATGCCGAGCCCGGTGGTGAACACGCCGGAGCTGCTGAGCACTCGGGGGCCGCCGCCCCTGCAGGCGAAGCGCACGCGGAAAAACCCGGACACTGAGCGGGAGCTGCCGCCGCGCTCTATCGTTGCGGCGAGCATCTGGGTTCGGCGCGAAACGTACTGGGAATGACCCGTGACCCGCTCGAACCCAGACGACGATGTTATCCCGTCGCGCCCATCGGAGCGCGAGACGGGCAATGTGGCCGTGCGCCGAATCGAGGCAGCCCGCCACGTCGCGCAAGGTGGTAGCCGCTTCGACGATTGGGTTGCCGTCGAGGAGCCGCTCGAGATCCGTATCAGTGGCGAGGTCGTGGCCACGACTTTGCGTACACCGGGCGCAGACCGCGCACTGGCGCTGGGGTTTCTCTACGCCGAAGGTGCCATCGTCGACGTGGACGACGTGACCGGCGTCCTACACTGCGGACGCCCCGGAACTCCCGAATACGGCAATGTGGTGGAAGTGACGCCGAGCCCCGGGCATACGCTGCAGTCCGATCCAATCGCTCGATTGCGCGCGTCGGCGGTCATCACTTCAGCGTGTGGCGTGTGTGGCAGGGAGCAGATCACGGCACTGGCCGAGCGCTGCTCCTCACTCACCAGCGACGATACACGCCTGAGCTTCGATGCGGTGATGAGCTGTGTGGATCAGCTGGATCGGGCACAGACTCATTTTCAAGCAACTGGGGGGTTGCACGCCGCGGGACTGTTTGCCGCAGGTACACTTCTCGGCGTTGCCGAGGATGTGGGGCGTCACAACGCCGTCGACAAGGTGATCGGGCAAGCGTTGTTGGACGGCACCCTGCCGGCGCGCGGCGGTGTGTTGGCGGTTACCAGTCGCGCTGGGTTCGAGATCGTCCAGAAGGCGTGTGTGGCGCGCCTCCCCGTGGTGATTTGCTTCTCTGCGCCGACGAGTCTGGCCATCGAAACAGCGCGAGAGCTCGGTGTGACGTTGATTGGGTTTGCTCGAGCGGGCGCGTTCAACGTCTATTCAGCGCCGGAGCGGATCACGACCTAGGAGCGGCAATCAGGTTGATTGCCGCGACAAATCAACACCCAGAGCACGAGGCTGGCAGCTCGATCCGCGCTTCTCAGTTGCTCTGCAACCCGGTATCAGTTGCCAGCGTCGGCGGCCGCATCGCCCGTGGTGGGCGCTTCGGCGTCGCCCCCGGCGTCGCCGGGGGTGTCACCCGCATCCCCCGTGCTCGGTGTCGCGGCGTCACTGTCCGCACCGCCGTCGGAGGGCGGCGTCGCGGCATCGCCGCCGGTCATGTCACCTGCGTCAACCCCGGTTCCACCGTCATCGGCGGGCGAATCGTCCGTCGTGCTGTCGTCGGTTTCTCCCGCGTCCGCGTCATCGGTTTGCGCGTCGTCCGTATGGGAATCGTCGGTCATCGAGTCGTCGGTGTCGTCCGTGTCATCTCGAGACGTCGCGGCGTCCAGTTCGTCGTTGGGATGCTTGGTGACCACCGTGCACGCGCTCGAGACGAAAAGGGCGGTCAACAAGAACAGCTGCGAACGATTCATAAGCATGGATAGGCCTCGGTTGATGTGGCTGGGACCCCGGCGTCCAGGACGAGTCCTCGGCGCGTTCGGGGGTTCCCCACAGACGGCTGCTGTACAGCCTGTTCGTTGTACGATCCAGTTTTCGGGAGGATCCCTCGGTCCGAAAAAGCGCAGGGCGGCGCGCCCCGCATCGGTACGCAGGTGGCTTCTCGCCAGCGGAGGCCAAACCGCTTCAAGGAGAAAAAACGATGTGATTACAGTCGTTTGTCGGCTCGTATCGCTAACGTTCGCGGCGCACGTCGACCAGGCGCAAATCGTAGGTGTCGTCCCCATTGGAGCCGAGATTCGTCAAACGGATACCGAGCCGGCTTTGCTGGGGAAGCTCGAGGAGCAGGCTCGTCGCTCGCGCCACACCCTGGTGCAGAACGCGCCCAGCGCTCAGATCCGTGACCGTGATCGAGTAACGAAACGGGGGTTCTTTGGTGGGAAAGCACTCCAGCCGATAACAACCCGCGTTGGGAGCTCGCCAGGTGTGCAGTACCGGTGGGCCCGCTTGCGGGCGCGGCTGTCCGGCTTTGGCCTGGGGCGGCGGCAGGTGCCCTGACCAGGCGTTTACCAATTCGGCGGGGGCTTCCGGCCCCGGTGATGATTCGGAGTGGTCGCGCGGCGAGTCGACATCACTGTCTCGCGCTTCTTCTGCCGTCGCTTCAGGGGCGCACACGAGCGTTGCAAGTGCGGCTGCGTGCCCAAACGTCCAAGACTTGCGCCGTTTGCTTTTCATGACCGCCGATAACCTCGATTCAAACGGGTACATTCCCGACGCGTGAACAATCCGCCGCAAGTGGGCGGAGTTCCTGGAACCTGGGGGCGTCGTGCCGATTCGTCAATACCGCACTGAGTCGACGTAGACCACGGCGGCCGAGACGTTGGTCGTTTCGTTGAAAGCACGCAATTCGAAGCCGATTTGGCGGACCTGGGAGGGATCGAACTCGTCTGGAACGAGGATCGGGGCATCCATGTTCAGCGTCACGTCTTGCCAACCTTGACCCGCCTTCAGGTACGTCCAATCCCCCGATGCGTAGCCCCAGTCGTCGCCCGCCTTGGCGAACATCTTGATCCCGCCCGGGTTTTGCGTGTCGTTGCTCAGACCCATGCCCAAGCGAACCCGTGCCTTGAGCACCTGGCCTCGCCAGTCTTTGGGTGTTGGGAGCGACACTTGCACTTCGATTTTCTGATTCGAACCGTCGAAGGGCGCTTGCAGCTTCAAGGTGCCAGGCGAGACATCGCCGTTTTGGGAGTCGAAGGTTACCGAAGCGCCGCTTGCCAGCCGCTCCGGCGAGGCAGCGTAGAACTCCCACTGCTGAACGTCCTTGTCGAACGTGTACAGGTACTCGTCGCTCATGCCTGCGACGAGTGTCGTGCACGACGCTGAACACGCGGCGTCGCCGCTGATCGACGGTTCACACTGTTCGCCTTCATCGAGGACCCCGTCCCCGCAGCGAATCTCTCGGCATTCTGCCGTGCATTGACCCCAAGCGGGTGGGTCGCACTGCTCACCCTGTTCGGTGATGCCGTTGCCGCAGTCGATCTTGTGGCACTCGCTGTTGCATCGGGCGGTGTTGGGTGGCTCACAGTCCTCGCCCTCATCGATGCGCCCGTTGTTGCATTCGATCTTCTTGCACATCCCGTCGCATCTACCTGCTTCCGGTGGATCGCACTCTTCATCACCCTCACGCGTGCCGTTTCCACAGTTGGTCGGTCGACACTCGGCGTTGCATTGGGGAGTGTTGGGCGGCTCGCAACCTTCGCCTTCGTCGATACGCCCGTTATCACACTCGATCTTCATGCAGCGTTGACTGCAAACACCTGGTTGCGGCGGGTCGCACTCTTCGCCTTCGTCGATGCGCTCGTTTCCGCAGTACTGGACCAGACAGGTTGCGCCACACATGCCCGTGTTCGGGGGTTCGCACTCCTCGCCCCGATCCACACGGCGGTTACCACAACGGGCGATCCGGCAATCGACGCAATCGGCGTCGCTGCTGTCGCACTCTTCGCCTTCGTCTTGACGACCATTGCCGCACTCGATGCGGAAACAGTCGACCGAACACTTGGCGTCACCGTCGCACTCCTCGTAGCCGTCGACGACACCGTCTCCGCAGCGAGCGAACAGACAATTGCTGCGGCACGCGTTAGGACGAGAATCGTCGTTGTCGTAGCCGTCGTCGCACTCTTCGCCGGGGTCTTCGACGCCGTTCCCACAGGTGACTAGCGTACACTCGGAGCTGCAACCGAGCTCCAGATTTCCCTCGGGTCCTTCGTCGCAAGCTTCTCCTCGATCCAGTATCCCATCGCCGCAATTGTTCGCACTTGGATCGTCGGAACCGGCGCCCTGCTTCAGGGTGACTCCCGACACGCCCCACACACCTTGGGAGGAGTCGGGCGCGACCTCGCCGAGCGCCGGATCACTGGCGCCGGGGTGACCCGTGCTCCCAGTTCCGGCGGGCAGCGTGGTCGAAGCGCTTTCGAAGCGTTCGCCACCACAGCTGATAGCAACCAAGCCGAGTCCCGCCACGTACAGTCGTCGCGAGGTCCGATGCATCGCGCGATCCATTGAGCGTTCCGCATCGTGCGGTGGCGCAATGCCACGGGGTGGCGTCATCGACCGCCACACGTGTCGGAGCGAGCTCAGCATTTGCGCACGGTTTACGGGCTCCACAAGGCTCGATCTTGTAAGGTCTTGCAGCGCCAAAAGTGCCGTGAACATTGGTTCTTTTTGGTTCACGGGGGCTGGCCGCGCGGGTTGGCGCCGCGCCGTGAGCCGGGCCTGTGGCATGCCCGGGCGGGTGGGCGCGAGGGCTACCGGTCGTCCATGGACCCACTTGTTGGCGTGGGGTTTCCGGGTGTTGCAAACGCGACTGAGCGCAAAAACCGTGGGCGATCGCGCCGTGGCACAGTAGCCTCATGCCATGGGTGAAAGGGTCGTCGGGTGGTTGGCAATTGGTACGGCGTTGGCGTGTACACGTGCAGAATCGGTCCCGCAGCCCACGCCTCCCGCCGCTCTCGCGACGTCCGCGCCGGCTCAGACTGAACGCCCCCTCGCCGTCGAACCAGCGCCAGAAGTCGACCCGACTGAGCACTTGCAGTTGCTAGTTACCGACCCGGCCGTGCTAGCTCACGTCGAACGCGGTGGGTTCGATCTCTCTACCCACGCGTTCGGGGTGAAATCGCAGCGCGATGTGGGTTGGACCGACAACGCCAGCTTGATGGGCGTCCCCGGATACGCGGCGATGGTCGAGACGCTCGATCGCGACCTGGCAAACCTGCGTCAGATCGATCCTTCGCTTGGCATCGGCATGCGCTACGCGCATCGCGCGTTCGATCCGAGCTGGCTGAGTTCCAGGGCGTTCCACTACGAGCTCGTGGGTATCGTCAACCGGATGGACCGGCAGCCGTTTACGCCGGGGACCTGCGGCGAGGTGCGATTCGTCTATCGAGCGACCTACGACGCTGAAGTTGCCGATCAGTCGGTGCGTTCACGAATGCCGATGACGGTCAACGTCGTGCATTGGTTGACAGCCGACGGCGGCGACTGCACCCAGCACGCTCAGCGCTGGCGTTTCGGGCAGTTACAGGGAGTCCCCCTGGCTGAGCACCTGCTGAAATCGGATCAACTGCTCGGTTCGCTGCAAAGCGTGAGTCGGCTCAAGTCGATCGAAGTGAACCTGCAGAACGCCCGCTGGCCTTCCACGGTGCGACCGCACATGGCCGGTCACGCCGAATACCTGCTGAGGGTGTTTGCGCCGGATGCTAGCGGAAAGCTCGTTCCCAAGTCCCTCGAGAACACACCCGATGCCTCGGCGATGGCACGCCCGAATGCGCTGCGCGCCGAGTTCGTCCAGTTGCTCTCCGACCCGGAGCATCTCGCCCAAGTCGACGCGGGTACGTTCGTGTTGCCCGAGCGGTTTCTGGCAGATCGTGCTTTGAGCGTCGCTCCGCATGGGCTGGCCCGAGGCGGCAATCGCCCCTTCCAGCAGATTCTTCGAGAAGAGGATTTTGTCGATGTAAACCTGGAGCAGTATTCGACATTCAGCTCAGCTGCTTCACTCATCCGGCGCTTGGACGGCCTGAGCTGCGCCGGATGTCACCAAACCCACAGCGTTGCGGGCTTTCACCTGTTGGGAGAGGATCCCCCAGAGCGGCAAGTCGACGCTTTGGCTGTCGCCCATTCTGCCCACGTCAGCGACGAACTCGAGCGCCGACGACGCTACGTCCGCGCGATTCTTCTGGGCCAGACCCCAGAGACGTTGCGGCCGTCGGTGGAGCGGATGCGTCCAGGTGTGTATGCGGCCCACTGCGGTCTGAGCGCGGACGGCCCGTTCTCCCAATGGACGTGCGGTGCAGGGCTGCAGTGCACTGCGATCGACGACCAGATGGTGGGGCAGTGCCTGCCCCGGGAGCCGCAGGTCGGGGATGCGTGTGAAACGGGGGTGCTCAAGACCGTCTCGAACTCGCACCGAGACGATGTCCAGTTGAGCTCACCGCGCGTCTGCGCGACGGGTGTGTGCGAGGTAAATGGGGTGGGGTTCCCTGGAGGCATGTGCTCGGGACCGTGCGACCGCACGGGGCCCAATGGGACTTGTGGGGCGATTGCCGTCCTCGACGGGTTCAATGCCTGCATTGCCCGTGGCGAACCGTTCGAAACCTGTTCGAGGAACAACACGCGGCCTGGCGCGCTTCGGCGTTGTTCGGATAGCCAGGCTTGCCGAGAAGACTATGTCTGCGCTCGATTGCCGAACGGCGAGGGTGGGTGCATGCCGCCCTATTTTTTGTTTCAGTTGCGCATCGATGGTCACGTGATCCCTTGAATCTGGCGCAAACGGCGCGGTCGAGTGCCGCGTCGAGGCACTACTCGAAGCGCGGCAAGAGCACGACTTCGACGCGCCGATTGCGCTGTCGGCACGGTGGGTCGTCGACCTGGGGGCAGACGGGGAGTAGGTCCGCCCAGCTCGCGATGGCCACGCGATCCCCGGCGAGGCCAGCCGCGACCAGGGCGTCACGTGACGTTTCGGCGCGGTTCGAACCGAGGTGCCAGTTGCTCCGAAAGCCTGACACGGCGATGGGGACGTTGTCCGTGTGACCTTCCACGACGAACAGACGATCCTGTTCAGCGTTCAACACCGGTGCGAGCTGGCCGAGGGTATCGCTGCCGACCTGGGTCAACTTGGCGCTGCCGGATGCGAAGTGAATGTCACCGGGGAGCTCTATCACGAGTCGTCCGTTGCGACGCCGAACGCGCAGTTTGCCTGCGTCGATCAAGGCTTGAAGCTTCTGGGAGATACGGCGCTCGCGTTCGAGTTCCATCGCTGCTGAGCGCAAAGCAGCTTCAGTCTGTTGCACCTTTTGCTGAAGCTCAGCGATCGCGCGCTTCAAGTCCTCTGGAGTCTTTGCCCCGTAGGCTTCCGCGAGTTGCATGAACTCTGCGAGAAGCCGCTTCTCGTTGTCGAGTTGCTGTTGCAGCGCCGCGACCGTCGACTCGCGTTCTTGCAGCGCCTGTTCGAGCTCCGCGGTTCGCTGCTGTCCCGCTTCGATCTTCTGGCGGAGGGCCGCTGCGGCAGTCGTGGCCTCGCCCAAGGCGGCCTGAACCTGGTTGAGCTTGTCGGCGAGCGCCGCCGCTCGATCACGCTCGGCGGCGTGCTTGGCGCGCTCGTCTTCCAGTGCAGTGGCGGTCGAGTCCAGCTCGGCTACTTTCGCGTCGTACTTGCCTTGGGAAACGCACGCCGTCGCACTCAGCGTGAGGCACAGAGCCAGCCACCGGCTCGACGCCTCGAGCGATGCGATGGGTTTCGGGAACCCGCCTCGCCCAAGACTCGCGCGGGGGCTGCGGCCCGTTTGAGGGAGATCACGGTGGCTCGTAAAACGACTGCTGAATGCCGAAGACATGATGAGTCGGGGTGCAGGGTCCGTGCCATGCCTGGCAGCCGTCGTTCCTCGTGCAGTGGCGGTTTCGAACGGCACATTGTGGCGTTGCGTGATCGCACTTGGCGCACATTCTGCGGACAATGGCGCTCGGCTGCAGATACCCGGGCGCGCCGTCATTGTTCGATGACTGCGCGCGAGCGGACGCGTGCAGCGTGGCCCGACGAGGTTCCTTCACGCGCCAGCGGCCGTTTCGAGGCTACGCTTCGCTCAGCGACGAGTGCTCGGCGATCGTTTCGCCCTCGTTCAATCGAGAGCTTCGGCGGGGTCGTTCATGTCTGAAGGGAAATACGGTTGTTTCGCGCCTACCTCGTGTCCAGCGGGGATCGGCGTGCCGAGTTCGTCGATGCTGAACACGTCCGGCGGCAGCCGCAAGGAATCGCGCAGGCGGTCCATCGTCTCGGGCACGAACGGGTAGAGCATGATCATCAACGTCTTGAGCACGAAGAACGACGTGTACAGCGCGTCCTTGCGCGGCTGTTCGGGATAGCGGTCGTCGTGGGGTTTGTGTTGGGTGAAGAGTGAGTTGATGATACGCGCGTAGTTCTCGAGCTCGAACAGCATGCTCGGGTACTCTGCCTTCTCCATGGCGGTGACGTAGCGCTGAACCATGCGAATGGTATTCTTGTAGACCTTGTCGTCCAGCGTTCCGTCGGGCACGCGGCTGCCGAACTTGGAATGTGCGGCAGAGATCGGCCGTTCGAAGGCGGCATTCATGGGGCCGGCGAGGAACTTGTTGCGTTCGTCGAACTTGACGAAGTCGAAGTCCGATGGCTTTTCGGACAAGCCGAGCAGCGCGAGGTAGTACCGGACCTGGTCGGCGGTGTAGCCCTTTTCGTCGAGCAGTTGATCGCCGGTGTAGAAGTTGCCGACGCTCTTGCTCATCTTCTCACCGCCGACCATCAGGTGAAAACAGCCGAAGATGTCGGTCAGTTGTAGTTCTCCCGGCTGCGGCAGCCGATTGATGTCAGGCTGCGATCCCAGCCACATCGAGCCCTGCACCAGCACGTAGAAGAAGACGTTATCCTGTCCCAAGAACTGGCATATGCGCGCGTCCGGATTGCACCAAAATTCCCCGTAGCTCTCGGGATCGAGGCCGCGTGCTTCCAGAGCCTGCTTGGTGAACGAGATTGGCGCAATCAAGGAATCGGGCCACACGTAGAGCGTCTTGCCCGCGAGTTCAGGATCCAAATCTGGCAGCGGAATGCCCCAGGCGATGTCCCGCGTGATGGAGCGATGGGCCCACTCGTCGGCGATCGTCGTTGGGATCCCTTCTGCGTTCAAACGCTCGCCAGCGGCTTTGAGATCGGCTTTGGTTTGGAACTGCAACAGCGCTTGGTTCCCCGGCGCATACTTGAGCTTGTGCGATGGGAGCTCGCCCTTGAATGACTTGTATGCTTGCTCGTGTTGCTTGTCGAAACGCAACGCCGGTGCGAGTCGATCGAGTGCATCAGCGAGAACGGCTTTTCGCCACGTCTTCGCTTTGGTTTGCAGCCAGCCGCGGAGCGTTTCGGAGGTGGCCCACATGTCGAGCCACCAATGCACGGTCTCACGCAATTCGGGCGTCGCGTCGCTGATTGCGCTGGTGGGATTGATCACCTGTGAGGGATCGTATTGGTGCCCGCACTTTTCGCACTCGTCGCTGTACGCGTTTTCGTTGTCGCACTTGGGGTTCGGGCAACGACCGCGCACGAAGCGATCGGGCAAGAAGCGTTGCGCCTTCGGGTCGTACCACTGCTGGCTTCGGCGCTTGGTCAGTAGTCCGTTGTCGTGGAGTCTTCGCAAGAAGTCTTGGCACAGCGGCGCATGGAATCGCAGGCAATCCGGTCTCGACGTGCCCGAATACACGTCGAGACTGATCCCGTAGCGCTCCAGGGTGCGTTGCTGCTGGTCGTGGGCAGCATCTACGAATTCCCGCGTCGAAATCCCGGCCTTGAGCGCGGCGACCTCGCTGGTCGAGCCGTGCTCGTCGGTGCCGTTGACGAACAGCACGTTTTCTCGTCCGATCATCAGCCCCAACCAGCGTGCGCAAATGTCCGCGGGAAGGTGCGCCCCGGCGAGATGCCCGAGGTGGAGCGGGCCGTTGGCGTACGGCATACCTGGCGTGACCAGTGCTTTGCTGGGTCGTTTGAGTCTGGCGACCACCTCTTGGACGGTGGTCGGCGGCCCGTGGGGACGAGACATGGGCGGGAGGGTAGTCTGCGCGTCCGAAGCCGGCAAGGCTAGGACTCCCCCGTCGGATCTGTCGGGCCGAGCCCCGCTGAAGGTGGGTGGCAACGCAGCGACTGAGCGATGCCGGGCAATCGCGATCGACCATCGCCGTCCTATTCGGACGAAGCGCGGGCGACTCGACGCTGTCCGCGCCGTCGGGCCGCCCCTGCGAGGACCAACGTGGCCACCAACCAAGGCGAGCCGCGTGTGTGCGGCGCTGTCAACGAGCAGCCCGACTTGGACTTTGCTGGCGTAGCCGCAGGTGCTGGGGAGGCGCTGGTCGTCGGTGAAGGAGTCGTTGCGGGCGGTGCCGCGGCTGGTGTTGGGGTAACGAGTGGGAACTTGTCCAGCAGAGCGACGTCTTCAAACGTCGTGCCTTCGAGTGCTTCGTCGATGTAGAGCGTTTCCACAGTCGCGATCGTGTCGCGTAAGATCCCGACTTGAATGAAGGATGGGTTTTGCAGGTACGTTCTGGAGTGGACGGAGTCGACGACCTTTTCGCCATCGAACCAGAGGCTGACGCGTCCCGTATCGTAATCCTCTCCCCAAACGACGTGGTAGACCACGCGATGCCACACGCCGGCCGTCAGCTTGCCCGGCCCAGTCCATTGCACCTGCGCGGGCTGCTGGGTGTTGAATGAAAGCTCCGTGCCTCTCGCATGCAGGCTCATTACCTGCCGGTACGTCTCCTCCGTTTCCCAGTAGCCGAGTTGATGATCGTCACTGGTGAGCTCTTGCGGGAGATAAAGGCTCCAACCGAAGTAGACTTGTGACCCGTTCGCCGTCAGCGACGGATCTGGCTTGCGCTGAAGCTCGACACGGTTGAGGCCGTTGCTCCACAGGTTCTGGTCGGTGATGACGACCCTGGCCGAGTGGCTTCCCCCGAGCACCGGGTCGTCGACGACAGTCAACCCCTCCGGGTTGAGCTCATAACTCCATTGCCCCAGATCACCGGACTCCATGTCGCCCCGCCAGCTGGGCTCGGCCAGTGCCGACTCAGTCCAGGCCGTGAAGCACGACGTGAGCGCCGCGGTCGTCAGCAGCAGGCGGGACTCGGGGAGTCGCTGCTTCCCATCACGCTGCTGCCCTCCAAGGCGATGCTGCGTCGCACGACGTCGGTATTGAGCGCCTTGGTGCTCTTGTCTGGCTGTGCTCATTTCGGCCGTCTTCGGCCAACCCGTGGCGGAAAGCAAGACGGGGGCGTCGGCTTGTCGTTCGACGCCGCCCGTCGACAATCGCGTCGTTGGCGCAGAGCCCCTCAGCCGCCGAAACTGCTGCAGGGGATCAGCGGCGCGCAGGCGGAGAATACCGCTGCCAGGTCGCACGCATCGGCTTTTGCGCAGGTCTCTTGATCGCCCACGGTCGCCGCGCATTCCGCCGGGATCGAGCTGAACTGACTCATGCACTCACCGGCGGTCACTCCGACGGTGCTGCCGTCCATGCACTGCTTCTCCGGTTGGACCATCGCCGACCAGGTGCACAGCTGCTGCTTCTCGGCGTCGGAGAGGGCCGTCAGCTTCTTGCCGGTTTCGAGCCCCGACTCCCCGTTGCCGCCGCCGCCCCCACCATCGTCGTCGTCACCGCAACCCAGGAGAACCAAACCCACGCTTCCAATCAAGCAGGCGATGGCGCCGAATCGTCTTGAAATCATTGTCGTCCTTTCCTTCTCTTCCCTGATCGTTGGCCCCCGCCGCTCAGCATACGCCGCGCGTTCACAAAACTTCCCATTTCGGACGCTTTCGCCGCGAACGCGCTTTAGGCGAATCCCGGGAGACGTGTGACGCATCGCGTTATTCGTGTCACTCGATGGTCGAGTTCTCGATGTCCGTCTTCGTGTCGTCGTGCATGGAGATCCCCGGGAGCACGTTCCAACCACCGCCAGTGTTGTTACGCACTACCGAGTCTTTGATGACGACGGTGCCGTCGTGGTTGTTGCTGACGAAGAAGATCCCCGACCCAAACGCCTTGACTTGATTGTCTTCGATGCGTGTTCCGCACACGGACAGGGTCATGGTGGCGCCATCGTTGTAGATGGCGCCACCGCTGCCTCCGCCTGGCGTGTTGTCTTCCGCTGGGTTACCGCCGTTGCCGATCGCGTGGTTGTGTGTGAACAGGCTGTTGATGATCGTCCACGACACACCGATGCTGCTGATGCCCCCGCCGTTCGAGCAGGTGTTGCCGTAGCCTTCGGCGCCGCCGAACGTGCTGTTGACGACGTACACAGGACGGCCCTCGAATTGGCTGAAAACGCGGACACCCGCGCCGCCGACGTCCGGGCCCTCGTCGGCACACACGTTGTTGAAGAAGCGTGAGTTGACGATCTTCACTTGCCCGCCGCGCGCCCAAATCGCGCCCCCACCGTCGTACTCTGCTTCGTTCTTCGAGTTGGCATCCGCAAACGTGATGTTCTGGACCGTCAAGCGCGGAGTCTCTTGGTCCTGGCAATGTGACGTCGTCCAGTGCTGGGCCTCATCGCACGTATTCATGTAGAGAATGCGCGTCGTTCCGCCGCCGCTGAGGGTCACCAGCCCGCCGCCGTCGATGACGATGTCGTCGCTGGCGTCGTTGAATACCTTTGCTGGTCGGTCGAGGACGATCGTCACTGGGTCGGGCCCACAATCGAACGTGATCACCCCACCCGCAGCAACGGCGTCGATGAATGCATCCGCCGTGCAGCTGTCCTTCGAGCCCGTGCCCACGACGTGGTCAGGCGAAGAAGCATCTTCGAGCGCGCCTTCGCTCGGCACATCGCAATTGCCGTCGGGGTTGCCCGCGGGCGGCCCGGCTTCCGGATTGGCGAGCGGATTGTGGGGCTGCGCAGGTACGTCGGGAGCATCGGGTTTGGCGTCACCGGGCGAGTTGGCATCGCCGGGCGCCTGGGCGTCGGTGGGTGCTGGCGCTGCGTCGTCGGTCGAAGCGTCGTCCGATACATCCGTGCCGGTGCTATCGTCCGTGTTGTCGTCGTCCGTGACCTGCGCTGCGTCGTCCGTGTCATCGTCCGCCGCTTGGCTGTCGTCCGTCGCGTCGTCGTCCGCCGCTTGGCTGTCGTCCGTCGCGTCGTCGTCCGTGTTGGGCGACGGCTTGGAGGGAACATCCTTGCCGTCTCGTGTCGGACTCGGATCTCGCTCGTCGGTGTTGGACGGGCCCGCGTCGTTGCCTTTGTTGGCACCTGACGAAGCGGTTTCCGTATCTTTCGAGTCGCTTGCGCAGCTCAACAATCCCGCGGCGCAGAACGTGATGGCGAGAGTACGCGACGCGTGACGCGCGCGGCCGAGCCTCGGTGTCTGTCGACGGTCGCAAACTGTTCGGTGGGCACGAGAATCGAGTTTCATCGAGGGGTCTCCGCGGTCCTGCACGTTGCCAAAACCATAGCCAGCGCTCGGGCACGATGCCACATCACTTGCGGCGCGGGCTGTGTGTGTTCTCCTGCCGCGGGCCCAGGCGCGGCTGACCTGGATCCCGTCAAGCGGGCTCACTCCAATCGGTTCTCGACGTGGGGCAACGCCTCTGGGCCAACCTCGTTGCGCGAGGCACCGCGAGGAAGAAGCGAGGTTTGGGACGCGGGGAGATGGGCTCCGGTGCGGGCGCTCGTGTGTTTCACGCCGCGAACTGCTTCCGCGGTCACGCACCGTGCGCGGGTGCGGGTGTACGTTCACGTGCGTGTCACGCGGGGCGTCTGTGAGGTCGGCAACCACATGTCGCGCCGGTTCTTCCCGTCCCTGATTCTTCCGATGTCTCTCTGTCGCCTCTCGCAATGCGGCCGTCTGCACTCCCCGGTTCGAAAGTGGAGTCGGCGGTTGGAGCGACGAATGAGCGACTGGCCGGAGCGACTTTTCGGGTCGGTTCACTCACGGTGGTAACGCGGACTCGCACGCCGTTCACGTGGGAGTGGACTCACAGGGAGTGATCACGTTCACGTCTCGAAAACCGAACCGAGGAATTTTGCGATTCATGGGGTTCATGTCCCGCTTCTTGTTTGGTACCGTGATAGCTCACAGTGGGGACTGGGGAGGGACGCAGCGATGCAGCGTATGGTTCAGAATTGGGATCAGCCGGCGGAGTCGAATGGGCACGGGTCAGCTTGCAATGAATCTGGAGAGCACATTGCGCTGAGTGTCGACGTCGACGCGATGGTTCGAGAGATTGGTGCTTTGGTGCGCGAAGCGACGGTCGATCTGTCGTTGAGAGTTGGGCAACTCATCGTGGACAGGTTCTTCGGGGGCGATGCATTGGGGTGGAGAGAGCGGGAGCACCGTTCTTTTCGGCAACTTGCCCAGCACCCTGATTTGCCGATGAGTGCATCGGCGTTGCGTCGCTGCGTCGGGCTGTTCGAGCTGACTCAGCGCATCGGTGACTTGTCGCGCTACAATCGACTCGGCACGAGTCATTTCAGGGCGATTTTGGGGTTGGGGCCACAAGAGCAGCAGCGCTTGCTCGAAGCGGCGAACACCGAGGGGTGGACGGTTACCGCGTTGGAGCTACGTGCCGCCGAGGTACGTTCCGCGAACCCGGGACGAGGCGGGCGTCCGAGAGTGCCGCCGTTGGTCAAGTTGATGCGCCGGCTGGGACCGTTGGCAGACGAGACAGCGCAGCAGTTGGCTCAATTCGATCGTGCCGACGATGGTAACGAATTGGACGAGGCGGAGGTTCGAGCGCTGCTCACGAGCACTGCGACGTTGTTGGAGTCGTTGCGCCGGCGTCTCGCTTCGACGTCACATCCGTCATCCCAGTGAGCAAGCGGTGTACCGATGCTTGGCTCGAGCGATCTGCGACTCGCGGAGTCAGCGTGATCTCTAGTTACGGCTATGTATCCCCGAGCGGGAGCCTCGCACAATCTCGGCGACAACCTGGTGACGAGGGACGTCGCCGGTGTCCGCGCCGCGCACGTTCGGTGTTTCCTCGCAAACCGCCCGCGGTGACGATCGCTGTGCTTCGACCCGCGGCGGGTCTCTGGTGCGTCGGATCGTGCAGTGCAGCCGGCCAACGGTGGTGTGTTTGGTCTTCGAGCCTCGGGTCGGTTCGCAGTGAGATTCAGCGCCGCAAGCACCGATGTGGTCAGCGCGTTGGTTTGTTCGGGTGGTGAGTCCTCATGGCTGGGCGCCCGAGCGGAATCCAGTGAAAACAGTTTCGAGTTTGGGCAGTCTGCTATGCTGCCTCGGTGGCTGACGTCGGAAAGGTCTATTTGGTTGGAGCCGGTCCCGGTGACCCGACGCTTCTGACCGTCCGGGGCTTGTCGCTGCTCCAGCGGGCTGATTGCGTTCTGTACGATGCCTTGAGTCATCCGGGCATACTCAGTCACTGCCGGCCCGACGCCTTGTTGCGGAATGTCGGCAAACGCGGAGGCAGCATCAGCCCCAGCCAGGGTTGGATCACGGAGCAGTTGATCTCGCTTGCGCAAGAGGGCCGTCACGTCGTGCGCCTCAAAGGGGGGGATTCGTACCTGTTCGCGCGGGGCGCCGAAGAGGCCGAAGCCTTGGCAAGAGCGGGCGTGCCCTTCGAGGTCGTGCCGGGCTTGTCATCGCCGGTTGGTACCAGTGCCTACGCCGGGATTCCGCTCACCCATCGCGATTTGTCGTCGAGCGTAACGTTCATTACGGGCAGCGACAAAGAGGGCAAAGAATGGTCCGACGACGCTTGGCGAAAGCTGGCAACGGCGACGGATACCATCTGCGTACTGATGGGGATGCGGCGCATTCGCGAGATCACCCGTGCGGTCGTCGATGGGGGACGTTCTGAGTCGACTCCCGCTGCAGTCGTTCAATGGGGGGCGCGCCCCGAACAGCGCGTCGTGGCGGGTACCTTGGCAGACATCGCGGATCTTGCTTCCGAAGCGGGGCTTTCGAATCCGGCGGTGATCGTGATTGGCGAGGTGGTCAGCCTGCGCGAGACGCTGCGTTGGTTCGATCGTCAACCCTTGTTCTCCAAGCGGGTTCTCGTCCCGCGTGCCGAACACCAGGCGGCATCGACGGCGCAGGCCATTCGCGAACGCGGGGCAGAGCCCGTGCTCTTTCCGGTCATTCAAATCGAGGCGCCCGAAGATCCCGAGCCATTGCGCGGAGCGGTGGAGCGGCTATCCGAGTACGATTGGGTGCTGTTCACCAGCCCCAACGGTGTGCAGCGGTTCTTTGACGAAGTGGCCGCGCAGGGGTGCGATGCGCGCGCGCTCGGCGGCGCAAAAGTGGGGGTGATCGGGCCCAAGACTGGGCAGAGTTTGCGGCAACACGGCATCAACGCTGACTTGGTCGCCAAAGACTTCGTCGGTGAGGCCTTGGCCGAAGCGGTGATTGCCCAACTCGGTGAGGGCGGGGCCGTCCGGGTATTGATCCCACGGGCGCTGGTGGCACGCGAGGAACTGCCCAACGCTTTGCGCGCGGCAGGAGCCACGGTCGACGTCGTGCCGGCGTATCGTACGGTCGGCCTCGACGCTGAGGGCCAAGCGGAACTCTCGAGACTCCTGCGCGGTGGTGGCGTAGATGTGGTGCTGTTCACCTCGAGCTCCACCGTGACGCATACCTGTGACGCGCTGGGTGCCGACGCTGCGGAGGTGCTCTCGAAGGTTACCGTCGCGAGCATCGGCCCGGTCACCACCGACACGCTGAAGTCTCGTGGCGTGGCGGTGAAAGTCATGGCCAGCGTGTACACGGTTGATGGGATTCTGGATGCTTTGGATGCGTACTTCTCAAAATAGGTGTGTATGAGTTTCTCTGAGTATCTCGCGGCACTGCCTCCGGCTGAGCGCCGCGTTTACTGTAACCGCACACTCAACCTCAGATCGATCCAGGCTGTGGGCTGCGACATGGACTACACGTTGGTCCACTATCGTTCAGAGCTGTGGGAACAGCGTGCCTACGAATACGTCAAAGAGGAACTCGTGGCGCGGGGTTGGCCGGTCAAACACCTCGCTTTCCAGCCCGAGTTGGTGTCGCTCGGGCTCATCGTCGACATCCAGCTCGGCAATCTGGTCAAGGCCAATCGCTTCGGGCAAGTGCGCAGCGCAAGTCACGGCACGCGTATGCTGTCGATGGACGAGCGCAAGGAGTTCTATTCGCCAGTGCCGGTCGATCTGAGCGACAGTCGGTGGCAATTCATGAACACGCTGTTCACGCTGTCCGAGTCCTGCATCTACATGCAGCTCGTCGACATGCTCGACGCGGGCAAACTTCCGACTGGCACGAGCTATGCGGAGCTCCATCGGCACGTCTCGCGTGCGATGGACGCCGCGCACCTCGAAGGGCGGCTGAAGGCTGAAATCGTCGGCGACCCAGGGCGCTACGTCGTCGAAGACCTGGAGTTACCGCAAACCCTCTTGGATTTGAAGCAAGCCGGCAAGCAGCTGCTACTCATCACCAATTCGGAGTGGGACTACACCGAGGCGATGATGAGCCACGCCTTCGATCGCCACGTCCCGGGTGGGTCGTGGCGCTCCTTGTTCGACGTCATCGTCGTTCAGGCTCGCAAGCCCGCGTTCTTCTCCGGTGATGCACCGGCGTTTCAGTTGGTCGACGACAGCGGTCTGTGCCGGCCACACGTCGGACCTTTGCAGCCGGGTGGTGTCTATCTCGGCGGAAATGCGCGCTTGCTCGAGGAAGGGCTTGGCATCACCGGTGACGACATCCTGTACATCGGTGATCACATCTTCGCCGATGTGCTCGTCACCAAGGACTTGCTGCGTTGGCGTACCGCGTTGGTCGTGCGTGAACTCGAGCAGGAGCTGCTCCAGCAGCGTGAATTCGCCACCAAGCAAACCCAACTCGAAGAATGGATGGCGCAGAAGGAACTGTGGGAGCACCGGTTCTCACAGCTCCGGCTTCGCCTGCAACGTAGCCAGGCCGCAGAGTACGAGGGCCCAGCTGTCGATGCTGGCGAGAGCCGTCGAGCCATGCACGCCCTGCGCGAAGACTTGGTCAAGCTCGACGAGAAGATCGCCGAGTTGGTCAAGGAGGCCGGGCAATTGCTCAACCAGCGCTGGGGACCGTTGATGCGTTGCGGGAACGACAAGAGCCACCTGGCGCGTCAAATCGAACGCTACGCGGATGTGTACATGTCGCGCGTATCGAACCTGCTCGCGTACACCCCATTCGTCTATCTGCGAGCGGGGCGCGGCAATCTCCCGCACGATTGAGACCCAGGTTGCGGACCGTCACCGGGACGTTACCGTCGACGCTGTCGGAGCTTCGTCGTCGCGGGTGGAGTAAACCGATTTCGGCCACCGTCGCGCAACGTGGGAAGCGGCGTCTCGCGTCTGACCGGGTCTCGACTCACCAGCAGGAGTTCGCACAACCCCGCACGCGACGTCAATCGCTCGCCTGACACATCGTTCCACCGTAACGGCGCGATGCGCAACGTCTCTCGGGGTCGAAAGGCAGAAGCCCGGCATTTGGAACAACCTCTCACGGGAGGCAAGTGTGCAAGCGTCATGCCTACCGCGCGGGATCCCGCGCGCCGCTGTTCCAAGGCCGGCGCGACGGTGGCGGTGGTCGACAACGAGGTCGAGGCAGCACGAGCGGACGCCAGTGGACTCGACGGACTGATCGTGGAATCCACTGCGGCTGACGAGATTCCAACTGCTGTGAGGTGTAAACAGTTCACACCTGGGAGGACTTGGCGGGCAGTGTCGGGTTCCTTCGAGCTGTAAACCGTCGAACGTTCGTCGTGATCACTCCCAAGCACCTTGCATGAACAGTCGAAGGGTCACGGAGGCATTCTCGTTTTCACATGTCTGTGCGTCTTTGGGGGTACCGGTCTTGTCGCAGGCGAAGACTCAGCGTAGCTTCCTTCAGCGGCGAGCACACACGGGAGACGAGATGCTGCACGATGTTTTCATCAGCTACGCCCACCTGGACAATGGACCCAGGTTTCCTGGTCAACAGGGCTGGATTTCGGTGTTCCAAGGAGCGCTGAAAACGCTCCTCACCGAGAAGCTCGGCCGCGAAGTGCGCCTGTGGTGGGACCAGCGCGACCTGTCAGGTGCACGGGCTTTCGACCAGACCATTCGCGAAGCTTGTGACCAATCGGCGCTCATGGTGGCAATCGTGTCTCCGCGCTATGTGGTGTCAGATTCTTGCCACCGCGAGATAGACTATTTCTGGTCGCGTACGGCCCAGTCGGACGGCGATCAATCGTCGATCATTTTGGTGCACAAGACACCGCTCGCCCAAGAAGAACGCATACAGGTCGCGGACACGGCGTTGGGCGACTTGTTGCAGCGAACTCTCGGGTACCGATTCTACGTCAATGACGATATTGGCCGCTACACGCGAGAGCTTCACATCTACGATCCAGACTACGGACCCACCTATCAGCGGGCCCTCGACGATCTCGCTCAAGACATCGCCAGACATCTGCGTCGTCGGTTCAGTTCTGCGCCACCATCGCCGACACTGGTTCCGCCGCGAGCGTCGGTGATCGTGCCCAGATCGGCAGTGCCTTCGCAAGTGCCATCTGGACCACGAGAACAAAACGAGCTCGTGTTCTTGGCTGCATCGGCCACGGATGTTCGACCGGTGCGTGATGCAATCCAACTCGAGCTGCAGGACATGCGCTTGCCTCAGCTTGCGCCGAGCACTTGGAGTGACGAGTACGGAGGAGCCGTCGACGAATTGCGCACGTTGGCGGAGCGCGCCAGCATCTCCGTGCACGTTTTTGGAAACGACTACGGAGCTATCCCCGACGGGAGCGACCGCTCCAAACCGGAGCTTCACTTCGACGTCGTCGAACAGTTGGCAAAGGAGCGAGACGATGACGATCCCCTGGTGCGCATCGTCTGGCTCGCGCCCGGCGTGGTGCCCAATGGTCCTCGCCAGCAGGCGTTCGTCGATCGGCTCCTGGCGTACGACCGTTGGGGACCTCACGACGAGCTACTGGTGGGCACCCGTCAGGCCCTCGCCGAGCGCATCGTCTCCAAACGCCAGTTCCTGGTGAGTCGTCGCGTTGCGCGCGAGGCGGAACGCGTCGAGCGGCTCACGAACCTAGCGATGGTGAACGAAGACGAACTCGTCCGGCGGATCTACGTGATCTCTCAACCCGCTGATCACGACGACGCACATCGAGTCGAAGAGGCGTTGGCGGATGCCGAGTGGGAGGTGCTATCTGCCGCTGAAGTGACCGACGACGCTCCGAACGAAGCGGAGCGTGAACGACAACACCAGGAGTACCTGCAGCGCAGTGATGCGTTTCTGATCTATCACGGGAGGTCGAAGTTCCGCTGGGTTCGGTCACAGGTTGACGAAGCGCGCAAGGCCTTCGGACGAATCGGCAAACATCAACGCAGGGGTGGCGTGTACGTCGCTCAGCCGCTGACCGGAAGAAAAGCGTCGTACACGTTGACCGGGATACTTCGAATTGACGATGCCACTCAAGATGTGGGGCTCAACTTGCGACAGTTCCTGACGGCTCTAAGCTCGTCACCGCATCGGGACATGGAGCTCGCGAAATGAGCACGGGAGCGTTGCCAAACCTGTTTTGGGGAGTCCGTTCGACGGGAAACCCATTCCCCGGTTTGCGACCGTTCGGGCCAAGCGATGCGCATCTGTTCTTCGGTCGGGAGCGTCACGTCGAGGCACTGCTTGCCAAGCTTGCAGAGCGGCGGCTCGTTGCAGTGGTTGGGACGTCAGGAAGTGGGAAGTCGTCCCTGGTTCTGGCGGGCGCGCTTCCGCGCCTGGAGCGAGGGTATTCTACTGGTGGGCGCACTTGGTGGCGCATCGCGTACATGAGGCCCGGAAATGATCCGTTTTGGGGTTTGGCTGGTGCACTGTTGGCCGCCGTCGAAGACGACGAGGAAGACGACTTTGAAGAGCCCAGCAATCCAGGCGGACCCACCAGTGGGATTCGATATGGCGTCAACGGGGAGGGTTCGAACATCGACGCGTTGGAGCGTGATCTGCTGTACACACGCCTTACTCGTAGCCCCAATGGGCTCGTCGATGCCGTTGCAAATATACGCCTAGGGCCGGACGAGAACTTGCTCCTCGTCGTCGATCAGTTCGAAGAGCTGTTTCGTTTTCATCGGCTGATGAAGGGCAAGACGCACGATTCGGCGGCTGCCTTCGTGAACTTGCTCTTGGAGGCAAGTGAACAACACAAACGCCCCATCTACGTCATGCTCACCATGCGCTCCGACTTCTTGGGGGAGTGCGTGCAGTTTCCGGACTTGGCCGAGCGCATCAACGACGGCCAGTATCTGGTGCCGTTGCTCAACCGAGACCAACGTGCCGAGGCCATTTGCGGTCCAGTTGGCGTGGCCGGTGCCAGCATCTCCCCGGCTCTGGTTCAGCATCTGCTCAACGATGCGGGCGAAGCCAGGGATCAGCTGCCGGTCTTGCAACACGCGTTGATGCGCACGTTCGATTTGGCCGCGCAGTACGCGACGCCAAACCGCCCCCCCAAACTCGAGCTCAGTCACTATCGGGCAATTGGGCAGATGACAGGGTCGCTTTCCTCTCATGCCAACGACGCCTACGAAGAGGTACGTGCCGCGCTGGGGCCGGAGGGAGAACGCGTCACCCAGAAGCTGTTCCGTTGTCTGACCGGGCGCAGCGAACACGGTCGCGGTGTCCGCCGCCCGTGCAAGGTGAGCGAGGTCCTCGCCGTTGCCGATACGGATCTGACGACGTTGCAGAGGGTGGTGTGCGAGTTTGTCGACAAGGGGCGGCGCTTCCTGGTTTTGCAGCCACCCGGGTTGTTGAGTCCGGATACGACGTTGGACATCTCTCACGAGAGTCTGATGCGCAAGTGGGAGCTGCTCGGGCTCTGGTTTCGCGAAGAGCTCGCCTTTGCACGCCAACTGCGCTCGCTGGATGAGGCACGAAAGAGCTATGAGGCTCAACGACACGGTTCTCTCCGCGATCCCGAGTTGTCGGTAGCCCTGCAGTGGCGCGCGCTACAACGACCCACCGCCGCGGCAGCGGCGAGGTACGGCGTGGACGCAAATGCGGTCAACGCATTCTTGGACGAGAGCCGCAAGAAGGAGGGCCGGCGAAACCTGGTGACGTGGGGATCGGTTGGATCGGCCGTGCTGCTACTCGTCGTCGTTGGTGTGCTGTTGCTACAGCGCCACAGGTTGAACTTGGAGGGAGTGCGAGAGAATCGGAGTCGGTACAATCAAGAGGTGGCGCTGGTCGCAGCAAAGACTCTCTCCCTGGTCAGTCTTGCGCGTGAATCGAAGGATGATCCGGGTCGAGCTTCTGCCTTGCTGCGTGAGGTCGTCCAGAACACTTTGGATCTTCCCACCGCTTGGCATCAGAGTGCTGCGGTGGTTTCGGCCAAGCCGATGAGTTGGAAGTTGCGAGGTCACTCGGCTCCCATTCTCACTGCGTCGTTCAGTCCCAACGGTCAACGCCTCGTCACCACGTCGAGCGAAGAGGTGGCGCGCCTGTGGGATCCGACGACGGCGAGCACGCGCATCACTTTGGCTCATGAAAACCCGATCAACTCCGCCGTGTTCAGCCCCGACGGTCGTCGCGTCGCCACCGCATCCGATGACTCTCAAGTGTTGATTTGGGACGCGTCGAACGGGGAGCCCATCGGTGCGTTGCATGGCCACGATGATGCCGTTTCGACGGCAGAATTCAGCCCGAATGGGGAGTACCTCGTGACCGCATCCCGAGACAAGACGATGCGGGTCTGGCGCACGAGCGACGGGAAGCAACTGTTCCGCTACACGTTTGGTGAACCTGTTGTGATGGCTGCGTATTCGCCTGACGGCAAGAGCGTCGTTGCCGTGACGAAGGGAGGGGCAGCAACGTTGTGGACAGACGTAGGCGATGGCAAGCCTGGCCGAGAACTGTACGCCATCGGCGCGGGTCGCGCGGTTAGTGCTAGGTTCAGTGCTGATGGCAAGCTCGTCGTCACGGCCTGCGCGGACGGGGCCGCCCGGGTGTGGAACGTTCGCCGAGGAGCTCTCGTCTCGACACTGAAAAGGAACCCGAAGCCCTTGACCGTAGCCGCATTCAATGTGAGTGGTAAACGTATACTCACGGGATCACAGGATGGCGTCGCCGTCGTTTGGGAGGTAGGCCCAGCACGACGTTTGGCGACGTTGGTCGGTCACTCGGGGTCGATCAGCCAAGCGCTCTTCGCCGACAACGATGGGAGCCTATTACTCACCAGTTCCGCTGACGGCACCAGTCGGATCTGGAGCGTGGCGACAGGGCAGACCTTGACGACCCTTTCCGGGCACACCATGGGTGTGACCACGGGAACGTTTGACGCCAAACGGGGTTTCTGGTTCTCTGCCTCAGAGGACGGGTCGGCCCGCATTTGGGACGTGAACAGATACCTGAAAGGTGCGGGGCGGATCGGTCATGGCGCAGCTGTACTTCATGCTGAATTCAGTCGAGAACACGATCGAGTCGTCACGGGTTCAGAGGATGGTACCGCTCGTGTCTGGTTTGCGAGTAGCGGCGCTGGGGAAACGGTGCTCTCCGCTCACGACGGTCCCATTCGCTACGCGACGTTCAGCAATGACGGCAACTGGGTAATCACCATTGCCGCGCACGGCACGGCACGGCTCTGGCCAAGCGATGGATCGGCGCGCGGTTTCAAGCTCGCGCGCGGTACGGACGAGGTGGTCGCTGCTGCGTTCAGCCCAGACGACAGCAGGATCGCGACGGCATCCAACGACGGCAGGGTGTGTCTGTGGGACCGCGCCGCGAAGCGCAGGGTGGGCCCTTGTCTTCGACATGGTGGCCGCGTCAACGCCGTCGCTTTCGCAGCGACGAGGCCGTTGCTCGTTGCGGCGTCTTTCGACCGCACCGCTGTGCTGTGGGACGTCGCAACCGGCAAGCGTGTGCGCGCCCTGGAGAAGCACACGGACAAGGTTTACTCTGTTGAGTTCAGTCCGGACGGGTCACGTGTGATCACGGCCTCGGCTGACGGTTCAGCTCGGATCTGGAACACTGAAACGGGCTACGAGCTGCGCAGCTTGACTGGGCACAGTACTGCGGTGCTCCGCGCTTCGTTCAGTAGTGACGGACAGTTCGTCGTGACCACCGCAGCCGATGGCACCGCGCGCCTCTGGGATGGCCGCGAAGACGAATGGACCGGAAGGACGATTGACGGTCATCACGCCCCCATCGTTGCGGCGGCGTTCAGTCCCGACGCCAAGCGCGTCATTACGGCGTCTGAAGACAAGACTGCCAAGATCTGGTCGACCAGTAACGGCGAGCTGCTCCAAACGCTATTGGCTCACACCGACGCCGTGACAGCGGTGGATTTCAGCGCCGACGGGCAGTTCATCGTGACCGCGTCGCGCGACTTCACCGCAGCGCTGTGGAGTGACTCGCCGCTACCGGAACGGTTTCTGGGTTTGGGCAATGCATCCAGTCGCATCGTCAACGTCGACGCACCCGATCCACAAGCGCGCGCGCAGTGGTACGACTCGAGCTTGCCAGGGTGGCGTGACGCGCGAACCGCGATGTGGCGCCGCGTACCGTTTTGCTTCGGCGCCAAGGAGCGAGAGCAATTGCTTCTCGAGGAGCCCGAGTTCGCGAAGCGCGCGGCCGCGCTCTGTCTCCAGACGGTCGACTACTGTCAGCAGTCGTCCTTCGACGACTGTAGGAGCTACGTGGACGAACGCTACGCACCGCCCAAGCTGTGAACAGACCTCCAGTATGCTCGACTCCTCGCGGCTTGTGGACGCGGCGTATCGCCGCGCTCGATGTGCGACGTATTGTACCCGGTTTCTCACTTACGGCGCCGTCGTCGGTGCCGAGAACTTGGCGATAGCGTCACCAGCCGTTCGACGCACGCTTGGGCGCTTGTCGTCCTTTTCGACCACGGCTAGCGCGGCTCTCAGTTCGGGGTGATCCGGCAACCACTTGATCAAGGTTTCCAGAACTTGGCGTCGGACCTTGACATCCGGATCCGACGTCACCGCGTTTTGGAGGCCAGTAAGCAGAGTTTCTGAGCTGCCCCTCAGATCGGCAGCTTCCGCTGCGGCTCGACGAACGGTCTTCTTGGGGTCGTTCAGCAGTGCCTCGACAATCAGCGGATCCACGCGCGGATCGTTCATCAGGCGCAGCGCGCTCACCGCAGCGCCGCGGATCGACTCTGACTTGGACCTCAGATGGGGTTGCACCGCAGGCAGCGCGCTGGCGAGGCCAGCATTGGCGATACCTCGCAGCAGTTGAGTCCCGCGGCGTGCGTCACGACGTATGAGAGCTGTCTCGCCCACGAGCCGATTGTGTCGCCCTGGTCGCCGGGCGTCCGGCGAGCTGTCCTATTGGCCAGGTTGGCTTCGCCGCTGGCGCGCCGATGCTGATTCACTCTGCGTGTTCGACCCGAATGTTCATCGTTGCTTTGATGGTTGCCCCGGTTTGCCGCGGCTTCCTCATGGCGGTGTCACTGAGCCAACGCGTTGACGACAGGACCTGCTGTGTACACTTGCGGATTGCAGTAGCGCCACCGACTGCCCGTGCGCTCTTCACCTGACCCCGTTGGTCGACCCGAAAGGTCAGACGCAGTCGTTGGGGCAGCGCTCGGATTTGCTGCTTGTAGCAACCGACGAGCTTGGCGCGAACCCTGCGCCAGCCGACATCCTTCTCCAAGTCATACCCCTCCCAGCCATGCGGACCGTCTTTGGGTATTGGGTCTGGTTTGACGTCGATGACGTTCCAGAGGTCTATCGTCAATCGCTGTCGGGGTTGGGTGAACCATTGGCAGTGCTTCGCGACGCAACCACAGAACGCTTCAGAGAGCGACGGATCTCCTGCGCAGGTGCCAAACTGCGATTCCGGGCTCGTCCAGTGCTGGCAGTCGTTCCCACAACTGCCGGCCTCGCAATCGCCGTCGTGATCGCACTGTTCGTCTGTGGGCCCGGAGGACCAGATTGGAGCGATGGTGGTCGTGTTGCGAGGCAGGTTCGGCTTGTAGTTCGGGTCGATGATGAAGATCGACGGGTTGTGATGAGCGAACGGGAGGCAGTTCGGGTCGTTGGCGCTACAGCGGGGTCCGGAATGGATTGAGTGCCCCGGGTCGCCGAAGGGGTCGAGCGCTGCACGGGCGGGCGTTGCCGTTGTTCCCGTCGCGGGCGCTGTTTCGGCACCGGTGGACTCGGTGCGCTGGGGTTCAGACTCGCGTTGATGATCACAGGCCACGAGTAGCGAGCAAAGACAAGCGAGCAGGGTCGAAGCGTGCTGAGTTGCTCGGTGCGCGTCGGCATGTAGGAGAACCGACGCGCCCATGGGGTGATTGTGTCGCCTTACCCGCGGGGTGTCCAGCGGGCATGCCACGAGCTAGTCGTCCATCTTCACGACCACGCCGAGAACGGAAGCAAACCAACGTTTGGATGGTTTCGCCTCGAGGTTGGAGTAGATGGCCTCGTTGGCTTTCTCGAAGCGATTGTCCCATCGCAGAATCAAGTTGTCGTGCTTGGGGATCGGTTTCAGATCGAACGTGCCCGTGACAGTGTGCACGGTCACTTTCTCGGCCCCCTCGAATTTGGCCAACGTCTATGATCCTGGAACGGCCAAACGACGACGTCGGTGAGATTGTCGGCAGAGCCAACCACCGCCAATCGCCGTACTCTGCCGAGAGGCGACGCTGAGGGCCGGGCCCTGTCTCGATTCAACTCATCAGGACCGGACTACTTGCGCTTGGGTTTGCGCATGCGGTCGCTACACACGAGCAGTTCACCGACGTTGCCGCGTTTGGTCGTTTTGGAGTTGATGGGGCGTGCGACGAGGATTTCGTCGATTTGCCAGCCGTCGTAGAGTTCCCGCGTGCGGGGTGTGTCGGAGTTGGAGAGCACGACCCTGACAGACGCGGCCGCCAGGCGCGCGAACAGCTCTGCCAAGCGCTGGTGTTGTCCGTCGTCGAATACTTCGTGATGGTAGGCAGTGAAGTTCGACGTCTTCGACAGTGGCACGTAGGGCGGGTCGAAGTAGACCGCGTCGCCGGGACGACACTCGGCGCACGCGCGCTCGAAATCGCCGACTTCGAGCTTCACTTTGCGCAGGGCAGCGGCGGCGGCGCGCAAGCGAGGCACGTCACAGATGTTGGGGTTCTCGTAGCGGCCGAAGGGGACGTTGAACTGGCCCGACTTGTTCACTCGATACAAACCGTTGAAGCCGGTCTTGTTGAGGTAGATGGTGCGGGCGGCGCGTTGGAACTGATCCAGATCTGCCGGCTTTTGTGCACGCACGAGATAGTACTCGTCCTTGCCGTGGCTCGCGCGCAGCTCTTCGAGCAACTCGATGACGCGCTCACAATCCTTCTTGATGGCCTTGTAGACGTTGATCAGTTCTTGGTTCTGATCGCTGAGCACCGCACGCTTGAACCGCCGAGTGCTCGCCAAGGCGAACAACACCGCCGCACTGCCGGCGAACGGCTCGTAGTAGCTGTCGATCTTCTCTGGCAAGCGCTCCAGAATCGCTGGGACCAGACGGCCCTTGCCGCCCGCCCATTTCAGGACCGGACGTACGTCGGCGGAGCGTCGAACGCGATGGGGCGGCTGTGGCGGCACGTGGAGCAAGAGACGATTTGGAGTCGATTACCGTTCAATCTGCCGCGTGTCCAGCAGACCCTGACCACGACGCGGGCGCAGTGACTCGGAGGTGCACGGGTGGCGCACAGCTAACTGAGTCGAGGTGCGAGATTAGGCTCCCCGGCCTGGTGTCCTCGTCCACGTGCAGCGCGTGTTCCGCGGCCCGCGGAAGCCGTGCCCGGTGGAGGGGCGACGAACGCCCGTCGTGGCCGAATCGAGTTCGAGCGATGGCGATGGCTGGAGCCTGCCAGCTCAATGCGCCCGACGACTTCGGGGGGTGGCGTTTCGCGTTTCAAGCATCGGGGAGCACTGCCTCGCCGATGTCGATTTCCAGCCGTTTGATCATCTTTTGCAGGCCGAATCGGGAGACGCCGAGCAGTTTCGCTGCGTGGGTTTGATTACCCCCCGAGGCCTTCAGTGCGCGCCGCACCATGTCTGTTTCGACGGCGTCGAGGCGCGCCTTGAGATTCAAGCCGTCGGTTTTGGTCGGTACCGCGCCGCCGGTGAGGACGGGGGAGAGATGGTCGAGTTGGATTTCGCCGTCGGCAAGGACGAGAGCTCGCCGCACTTCGTTTTCGAGCTGTCGCACGTTGCCCGGCCAATGGAACGTACAGAGCTTCTCTTGCGCCTCAGCCGATAGCTGCCGCGCCTGCCCTGGCGCGTACTTCCTGAGAAAGTGGCGGACCAGCAGCGGAATGTCGTCGATACGTTCGCGCAGCGCAGGGACGGGTACACAGATCACGTTCAGTCGGTAGTAGAGATCTTCGCGGAACTTGCCCGTCGCGACTAGCCGCTCGAGGTTCTTGTGGGTGGCGGCGATCACGCGGACGTCCACGGCGAGTGTGCGCTCGGAACCCACGCGACGTATCTCTCCGTTCTCCACGGCGCGCAGGAGCTTGGTCTGCATGGCCAGGCTCATGTCCGCTACCTCGTCGAGGAACAGCGTGCCGCCGTCGGCGACTTCGAACAAGCCGGCGTGGTGGCGCGCCGCACCCGTGAACGCACCCTTGACGTGTCCGAACAACGTCGACTCGAGCAATGTCTCGGGGATCGCCGAGCAGTTTTCGCTCACGAAGGCCGCGTCGCGCCGGGGCCCGTTGAAGTGGATGGCTCGCGCCACGAGCTCTTTGCCGCTGCCGGATTCGCCGGTGACCAGTACGGGTACGTCCGAGGGGGTTACCCGATCGACGAGGGCGAGCATGCGCCGCACGGCTTCACTGTTGCCGACCACGTCGTCGTAGGTGTAGCGTGTGCCCCGCTCTTTGCTTCGCGCCAGCTCGCGCGTCACCAGTTCCAACTGAGCCTCGCGTTTGACGAGCAAGCCGGTGATGCGATCCTCGGCCCGCTGAGCTCGGCGCGCGGCGCGCCGCAACATCAACTGATCACGCGCCTCGGCAATGGATGCTGCGGCCAGCGTCGATACGAGGCTGACCCATGCCAGCTCTTGCTTGCCGAACGCGCCGCGCCTCACCCGGTCGTCGAGGTAGGCGACGCCGACTACCTCGCCGCGAGAGAGCAGTGGCACCGCCAAGACGCTGCGCAGCTTCAGTGAATGGACACTGGCGTGCACTTCGGGCAGTTCACCGGCTGCATCGACGGCGACGATGCACTCTTTCGATTGCAGAGCTCGGTAGGCGAGGCTGTAGCTGAGCTTGCGCTGATCGCCGCTCAAGTCGCTTCTGGCCAAGTTGCGTGCGGCGCGCGGCACGAGTTTGCCGCCCGGCGCCGTGAGCAACAGCAGACCTCGCTCGACCGAGGTCCACAGCACGAGCGCGTCGAGAATGCGGTTGAGTAGCAGGCCGAGGCTTTGTCGGTCGCTCAGGCCGCGGATCAGGGTTTCGATGTCAGCGAGTTGTTCCGGGGCGACGTGGGTTTCCGTGCGCGGGCTGAGCAGCTTGGTCCACTCGAGCTGTCCGAACGCCAAGCGGTGTTCCGCCGCGATGCCGTTTCGCAGCTTGGACAGCGCGTCGCCCGCGAGTTGGCCGAAGCGGCGCGCGGCATCCCCATCGCCACTTTCGGCGGCCAGCTGAGTGCCGTAGGCAAACGCGGGGCCGCGAGCACTGACTCCGACCTCTGCCTGCGCCAGGGCGTGCAGTTCGAGCAAGATGACGTCCGGGCGCTGGCTACCGCGATTTCGCAACGCGACGCGGGCGCGCGTTCCCCACCAGTCGAGGCGCGCGTCGACCGACGCTTCGCGACGGGCCAACTCGTCCATCGCGCCGATATCGACTGGCACGTCGAAACGCAACTTGCGCGCCGCCACCCGCAACGCGTCGTCGCCACGCAGTTCACCGAGCAGTGCTTCGGCACGTTGAACGTGCTCCTTGGCAGCGTCGGGGTCGAGCACCTCGCACAGCACGAAGTGGGCGAATGCTTGGCAGCGCCGATCTTTGGCGCGGCGCGAGAGCGTGATGGTGGCTTGGGCCGCTTCTTCGGCTTCGCGCGAGGCCCCTGCGCCGGCGAAGGCGCTCGCTCGCGACAACAGCGCACGCGCCGCCGCTTCGGGCTTGCCGAGGTGTTCGAAGAGCAGCGCCGAGCGTTCGGCTGCCCCGAGTGCCTCTGCGAGACGGCCCGCGTTGGTCGCCGTGCTGGCCACGCCCACCAGGTACGTTGCCTCTTCGAGCAAAGCGCCGCAGCGCGTGGCGTGTTCCGCCGCTTTTCGAAAACCGGCCAACGCCGCCTCAGCCTCGCCGGCCTGTTGCGCCCGATTGGCGAGCATCGCTTCGACGCGAGAGCGCTCTTCGGCGGTGCGCGCGTAAGACTGAGCGTCGAGCAACGTCGTTTGAGCGGCGTCCAGCTCGCCGCGCGTCAGTTGCACCGCCGCTCGTGCCTCGAGGACTTTCGCCGTGGTGGGCGCGCCCTGCAAAATATGCCACGCCGAAGCGGTGTCGCCCTGCATCAGTGCCAAACGTGAACGCAATGCCAGCAACATGCCGCGCGACTCGTCTCCGAGCGACGCGCGCTCCGCCGCGTGGAGCAAGCGCTGGGCGCCGTCGGTATCGCCGAGGCGCACCAAGGCGTGCGCTTCCTCCAGCCTGGCGTCGGTGCTCGCGTTTTGACGGAGGACTGCCAGCGCCCTTGGGATTGCGTTGCGACGTTTGAGGGCCGCGCCCAAAGCCAGCGTCATCGCATCGCTGGCGCTCCCCTCGAACACCAGCCGTTCGCAGGCTTGCAGGGTTTGCTCGGTGGGTGCTTCGGCTCCGAGTGCCAGCGCCCAGTCGGCCGAGGACTGCGGGTGTTCACCGTGCGGGGTGACGATGCCGTCTCGGACACTGCCGTAGGTGAAACTTTCAGGTGGACCGTGCTGGGCCAGGGCGAGCAGACGTCCGACGAGCTGGCCGTCGCTCATCGACGGCAATGGCGGAAAGTCGACGATGGCGCTACCCACCAGGCTCAGCAGCCACGTGCGTTGTTCCGCCTCGCGCAGTGACCCGAAGCGTTCCGTAGTGCCGGAGGCTTGGATGTTGCGCAGCTTGGTGATGCGTGTGAGGACCGTCGCGGCACCGCGCAGCCATTCGCCGGCGATACCGTCCACGTCGACGACCGCCTGATAGCCCCGGGCGACTTTGCGCAGGGACGACGCGCGCTGCATGAGGTAGCTGCGCTTGATGCCGGCCGCTGCCCGTACCGGATCGAATGCCCCTGCGCCGAGCTGCCGGCGTACCCACTCGGCGCCGGGGCGCGCGCCGGGGTGTTCACTCAGTAACGCGCCGACTACGGAGCGGAACGGCTCTGGTGCATTCCCAATCAGTTTGATTGGAGCGGGTGAACGGCGTGCCTCGGGCACGAGGATCTCGAGCAGGGTGAGACCCAGGGCCCAGAGATCACGTGCACGACCGTCGCTGATCGCTTCGTTGCTGGCAACTTCAGGCGCGAGGTAGCGCGGCGTTCCCCCGCTCGGAAGTTGAGTGTCTGTCGCTTCGGCCAGACCCAGATCGATCAATGTGCAGCGCACGTGTTTGGGGTCATCGACGTCGGCAATGACGTTGGCGGGTTTGACGTCGCCGTGGGCGAAACCCGAGCAATGCAGGTCGCCCAGGGCCTCGGCGACGTCGCGACCCACCGCTCGGGCGAGCGCTTCGGGATCGGCGTCATCCCCCAGGGCGTTCAAATCGCGGCCGACCGCGAACGTGGTCAGCAGGTATGGCGAACCGCGTTCGATCACCGCTCCATCGGGGCCGGACAGGACATTGGGCACGACACCGACGTCCAGGGCTCGCGGCAAGTGCGCTGAGTCGCAGAGCAAAAGCCGCTCGGCCTCCCAAGCCAGCGCAGCCCGGCTGCTCTCGCGCCCCACTTTGAGAGCGGCGCGTTGGTCGCCCAGCTCGACCTCGAAGACCTCGGCACTGGTGCCTGCGCCGAGCCGTCGCGCGACCCTAAACTGGGGATCCGTCAACATGATTGGCGCCGTAGTGGATCCCATTAGGCGTCAATTGTTGCGGATATCGGGCCGATGTCAACTCAGGTGGCGGAGCCGCGCGGACGCCTCGAGGCGCCCAGGCAGCGCGAATCGGCGCGTCCGTGATTGCCAAAAACCGCCGCTCCGGGCGGTTCGGCGCCACTCCGCGGGCATGCTGCACACGCGTTCCGCTGCATTGTTGCCTACCCGATCACGCAGAAGACCTGTCGGACGGCGTGGTAGGCGCTGTGGCGCAGTTGAACCACTGCAGGACTGACCACTGCAGGACTGACCACTGCAGGACTGACCACTGCAGGACTGACCACTGCAGG
>QJWJ01000344.1 GCA_003235365.1 Deltaproteobacteria bacterium | reverse complement strand
GCGTCGCCGTCGTAGGGTCCACGTTGGGCGGGTGGCTTTGCGCCGCGGGGCGATGGGAAGACGCGGCCCGGGTACTGGAGCCAGCTTTGCACATGGCAGAGCGACTCGGAATGCGGGATGTGGTGGATGAGGTTCGCACGTTGCTCGACGAGTGCGAGCGACACCAGTCGTGACAAGAGTCAGCCTGGCGGCATGTCGGCCGACTCGGCAGTGACCCACAAGACAAACACCGACTGGCCCGGACGTCGCGTCGCGTCCGCAGCCGTGCAACTTCCCGGGCGACGGTCGACTTTCCTCGACTCGACGCCCACGAGTTGAACTCGCCTTCCTTCCGCCTCAGCGTACCAACTACATGAAGGTTCACTTGCGATGAAGAATCGACCACGACGATCGCGTGCTCCGCGACGTGCCGGTGTGTGTGGCTCGTGCTAGCAAGAGCAGTCGTGAGAACTTGCCGCATCGCGTGGATTGGGTGTGTCTATCTCTGTGCTTGTGGGTCTTCGGAGGCTGGAACGGAGGAAACGGGAGCAGTAAACGAAACCGAGGTGAAGCCAGGAGCGTCGACTGACCCGACCTCGCCCGAGTCGACCGATCCGACGACGGGCAATCCAACACCTGGGAGCTCGGCATCCAGCAGCAGCACATCCGCCGAACCGACGGCGGGTCAACCATCACAACCCGCGCCCACCACCGGTGCTGGGCCCTTCGACGAGGGTGTGCCCGAGACGTTGATCGATGGGCTCGACTTCCCGGGACGGATGGCGACCGACGGCGCGAACATCTACGTCGCCAATCGACGGCACTTCCAAGTGGAACCGACGTTGGACGGCGATCCCGACGCGCCGTTGGACCAATTGCTGGTATTTCCCGTGAGCGAGGGCGTCAGTGAACCGACCGTGCTGTTCGAGCACCCCGACATCTCGGGCGTCGCGGTCCACGAGGATCAGATCTACATTGCGTCGATCCGGAGCAACGAATTCGCGGTCTACGACAAGACCACGGGGATGGAGATCTCGGCCGCCATGAGCTCGGGAACCGGTACACCGTACCAGGTAGCCGTGAGCGGAGAACAGTACTACTTCGCGACGACCAGTCCACAAGGTGCTGGGTTCTGGGTGGGCGCACCCGGCGCCGTCGCGCAGCGCGTGTTGACCGAGGTCATCGGCTCACCGATGTGGCTCCTGGCCTCAGGCACGAACCTGTACGCGATGATCGGCGGGGAAGGCGGAAGCAACATCTGGGCGTTCGACTCGACGTCGAGTGAACAGCGCGTCTTGGCGCAGACGGAAGGCTGGGCGGGTGCCCTTGCCCTGAGTGGCAACACGCTCCTGTTCACCGACTGGGCCGGAAACCGGCTCGAACGCGTGACTCTCGATACGCAGGTGGTCACCACCGTCGCACAGGTCCCACAAGCGTGGGGGGTCCTGGTCGACGGAGAGTACGCCTACGTCACCACTCAGCCCGATTTCTGCCGAACGATGCCCGAAGGGACCTTGCAGCGCGTCTCGCTGGCCGACGGCAGCACCACCCAGCTCACCGCTGCCGTCTCCTGTCCCAGCATGATGCTCACGGCCGGCGATTGGCTGTACTGGCTGAACAACGGCCAAGCGGACGACAGCAGCGAGATCGGCATCCGCTCTCTGGGTACCGGTTCGCTCGCGCGACTGCGACGTAGCCGGTGAGGTCAACCATCTGCGGGTGAGTGACAGAGGCCCAACGCTGCACCCGCAAAGAAGGACAACGCAAAGAGAACGCAGAGGGGCGGGAGCCGACCGCCGCCCCTCGGCTCTCGTGTCAGCGTCGCCGACGTCGCAGCGCAACGAGCGCGCCAGCGATCATCAACGCCCACCAGTGGCTTCCGGTTCTTTCACCCGGCGTCACCGCGCAGATCCCACCCCCCTGTAGCTTCAAGGTGCGGTCGTCTTCGTCGTCGGTGGCATCGTCTGTCGCGGGCTCGTCGGTTTCCGTGTCGTCGGTTTCCGTGTCGTCGGTTTCCGTACCGGCGTCGTCGCTGGAAGGGCCGGGGCCAGGTGTGTTGGTCGGTCCCGGTCCGGGCGCGGCACCGCCATCGAAATCGCTGGGCCCGCTGCCCGCATCACCCCCCCCCGCATCGACACGGTCGTCGGTGGGGTCGAGGTAATCGGGGATGCCGTCGCCATCGCTGTCTTCGGCGTCGCCTCCGCCGCTGCCCGGCCGTTCGTCGATCGTCGGAATGCCGTCGCCGTCATCGTCGGGATCTTGGCAATCGGGCAAGCCGTCGCCGTCGGTGTCGCGATCGGGATCGTCGGGAGGGCACTCGACGATATCGGCAAGTCCGTCGCCGTCGCTATCGAGGGGTACGCCGTTGAGGTAATCCGGTAACCCGGCATCGCCACCGACAGCATCGGACGGGTCGCCGTCGTTGTTCGGGTCCGGCAATTCGTCCTTGGTTGGCGTGCCATCACCGTCATCGTCGTCGTCGAGGTAGTTTGGAATGCCATCGCCATCCGTGTCGTCGTTGCGCGGATCGCCGTCGTCGTCGATGTCTTCGAAACGGGTGAAGATCCCATCACCGTCGTCGTCCTGATCGAGGTAGTTCGGAATACCGTCGCCATCGGTATCGTCATCCGACCAGTCGCCGTTGCCGTTGACGTCTTCGAGACGTGTGGGAATGCCGTCACCGTCGTCGTCGTCATCGAGAACGTCGGGGCCTTCACTGCCGTCGGTGTCGGGCAGCGGCGCGGCGGTTCCACCACTGCTCGGATCGAACGCGTCGTCGATACCGTCGCCATCGGTGTCGTCACCGGACGGCGTCACGTCAGCCACGCCGTCACCGTTGGCGTCGTGCCCTTCGATGGCGTCGAGCACCCCATCGCCGTCGGAATCGAGATCGAAGGCATCGGCGGTGCCGTCGCCATCACTGTCGCGCGGCGCGGCGCTCACGGGCGCACCGGCGTCACCCGCCTGGGATGCGAGTGGGTCGTGCAAGCCGTCGCCGTTGTCGTCGACGAAATCGTCGATGCGGCCGTCACCGTTGGTGTCCAACGCACCCTGACCGTTCTCGACGATGTCCAAGATGCCGTCGCCGTCGGAGTCGAGATCGAACCGGTCGGCGATGCCATCGCCATCCGTGTCGTCATCACCCTCGTCGGCGTCCGGGATGCTGTCGTTGTCGCTATCGAGGTCAGTGGCGTCAGGCACGCCGTCACTGTCGTTGTCACCGGCAGGCGGTGGCGCCGCCGGGTCGGGGTCGACGCGATCGCACTGGCCGTCAGAGTCGTAGTCGGGGCCGTCGTTGGCCGGATCGCCACCACTCGAATCAGCACCGGTTACCGCGCAGTCGTCGCAGGTGTCGCCATCGGTGTCGCGGCACACGTTCGGATCCGTGGGGTCACCATCTTCCGCGTCGGCGACACCGTCGGCGTCGTCGTCGCTGTCCCCCGCATCGCAAGCGCCGTCGCCATCTGTATCGGTGCCGTCGTTGGCCGGATCGCCACCACTCGAATCGGCACCGGTCACAGCGCAGTCGTCGCAGGTGTCGGCGTCGGTGTCGCGACACACGTTCGGATCCGTGGGAGCGCTGTCTTCGGTGTCGCCCACACCGTCGTTGTCGTCGTCACTGTCACCAGCGTCACACTGCCCGTCGCCGTCGGCATCGGGGCCGTCGTTGCTCGTCGAACCGCCGCTGGCATCAGCGCCGGTCACGGAGCAGTCGTCGCAACCGTCAGCATCTGCGTCCCGGCACACGTTCGGATCGTTGTCGGAACTGTCGACGTCGTCGTTCACGCCGTCGTTGTCCGAATCGAGATCGGACGCATCACAGATGCCGTCGTTGTCGACGTCCGGGCCGTCGTTGTTCGGATCGCCGCCGCTGAAGTTGGCGCCGGTTACCGCACAATCGTCACAGGTGTCGCCATCGGAATCGCGGCACACGTTTGGATCGTTGGGATCCGAATCTTGGGCGTTTTGCACGCCGTCACCATCGAGATCGAGATCCGACGTCATGTAGTCGGGCGTGCCGTCACCGTTGCCATCCGGACACGGCCAACCCCCCGCGCATTCGGCGGTATCGTCCAAACCATCGGCGTCGCTATCGCCGGGACCGCCGTTGTCGCGATCGTAAGGATCGGGAATGGTGTCGCTATCGGCATCGGGCAACGTCAAGCTCGGAAAGCCGAACGTGGCCTCGTCACCATCCGCAGGCGCCAACAGACCGTCGCCATCAGCATCGGTCGTGTCGCTGTCGATGCGCCCATCGGCATCCGTATCCAGAGCTCCGCCGCCTGCCTCGACCAAGTCGAACAGGCCGTCGGCGTCGCTATCCAGATCCAGATAGTCCGGGATGTCATCGTTATCGGTGTCGAGCAGCGGCTTGGTCGCAATCCCCGAGTCCGCCGCAGTCTCCAGAGCATCGGCAAACCCGTTCGCCCCGACCACTCCATCGACGATGCCGTCGGCGTTGGCGTCGGTCCCGCCGTGGCCAGCCTCGACCAGATCGGCGATGCCGTCGTTGTCCGAGTCCAGATCGTTGTGATTGGCAATGCCATCACCATCAGCGTCGAAGGCCGCCTCGATGGCGTCACAAATGCCGTCCGTTTGCGAGTCCGTGCAAGTCGGTGGAGTCGCGCTGCCGTTGTTGTCCGCGTCTCGATAGTTCGGAATGCCGTCCGAATCCGCATCCGCATCCGGGTCGACGCCATAGGGGTTCTCGGCGGTATCGAGAATGCCGTCGCCGTCGTTGTCGAGATCCGTATCGTTCTCCAACCCGTCGCCATCGGGATCGACGGGGCTGCCGTCGAGGTGAACAGGATCGGAAATCGCAACCGCAATGGCCCCGGAACCGGGCAGCGTGCCAGTACCGGCCAGGTCGACGCTGATCGAGTTGCCGTTGCTCGACGTGCCAGCGATGAAGCGCACCGTGTCGTCCAGGCCGATGCCCGCGTCGAGCAACGCGCTGAGCGGAACCGCCAAGTCGAGGAAGAAGTCGGGGTTGCCGTTGAGCGAGCTGTCCGCCTGCGAGACTTGAACGTTCCCCCCCGCCGCCAGGTTGACGGGGATGCTGCTCAGCTCCGTCTCGGCGACATCGCTGGGGTCCCCGGTGGTCCCCGGTGAGGTATTCTGCGCGAACAGCACACGCTTCGGGTTACCGGTTCCGTCGAGCAACAGCGAGAACTCGTACGCCGAGAAGTCCCCATCGGTGTCGAGCAGCACACCCCAGCCGTAGGGACGAATGCTGCCATTGTTCAACGGGTCGGTATCGACACGCAGGCGCACCATGAACGACTCGTCGTCCGCGGCGATGAAGATCGCCGGAAACCCTGCGTCCCCGACGACCTCACGGGCGTTGTTCTGACCGTCGTTGAGCGGATCACCGACCTCGATACCGTTCTGAAGCAGAGGGGTCCAATCGGCGATCGTCGCCGGGAACGTTGCCGCTTGTTGCACCTGCCCGACGTCGAGCGTCGCAGGGGTGTCGTCGACACGGCCGCACCCCGCGGCCGCGATCAGGCCCAGGAACATCCACAGCCCGATGCGCGATGCGCGAGTTGGAGCGAAGCGATCCATCGTGAGCAAAGTGTGACTACGCTGGGAATTCATTCGGCACTTCCTGGTTCACCGGTCTCATCACTGTGGTCTTCGGCAGCCGGCTTTGCCGTCCGCTCGACGATTTGGAACTCGACGCGCCGGTTGTTCTGACGCCCCTCTTCGGTAGAGTTGGAATCGATGGGCCGATCCGGACCAAAGCCTTTGGACGTGAGCCGTTCGGGTTCGATGCCTTGGTCAGTAAGCCACTCCACCACAGCCTGTGCGCGCTGCCCACTCAGCTTGCGGTTGAGCCAATTGGCTCCGACGTTGTCGGTATGTCCCTCGACGCTCACCTTGGTGATTTCTGGATGAGCCTGGAGGATCTGGTAGACGGCTTGGAGCACCTCGTCGCTCTCGGGGCGAATCGTCGCCTTGCCCGTATCGAACTCGATGCGCTCGAGGATCTCGACCTTGGTGGCCGTCACCTTGGCCAGCGGACAGCCGTTCTTGGATGCGGGTGAACGCGCAGGGCCGGGCACGTCGGGGCACGCGTCCTGCTCGTCGATGATGCCGTCGCCGTCGCTGTCCGGCGGGACAGGGCAACCGTGTTTGGTCGGATCATCGTTGGCCACACCCGCTTCGTCGGGGCACGCGTCCTGTTCGTCGATGATGCCGTCCTCGTCCCGATCCGGTGGGCAGCCATGGCGCTTGGGGTCGTCATGGGCCACGCCAGCGACCTCAGGACATGCGTCCTTGCTGTCTTCGATGCCGTCCTCGTCGGTATCAGGCGGGGGCGGAGGGCAACCGTTGGTCGTCGGATCGTCCGTCGCAACTCCCGCCTCGTGGGGGCAGGCGTCTTGTTCGTCCACGATGCCGTCGTCATCGGCGTCCATGGGCGTTGGCGGCGGGGGCGGAGGCGCCTTGGCCTGTGGCGCAAAGTCGATCGAGAGCAGTACCCGGTACTTGGGGGAGCCCAGCCCTCGTGTGAGCCCGGGCCCAGCACCCAGCCCGAACACCCAGTCTTCCTGACGGAAATGCCCACCCAACACCAGCTCGAGCGGGGTACCCTCGCGGTCGAACGCACCGGAGTCGGACAACACCGTCGACCCCCAAAACTCCGGACCGAGCAGCAACTTATCGTCGAGGATGCGCACACCTGCCGCTCCGCCGAACTGCCACTCGGTGCCAAACGGCTCGTTGGCGAAGTTCTGCTTCACCGTGCGCCAGTTTGCACCCGTCTTGACGGCGTACTCGAACAGCCCGACCTTGCCTGCTGCCGCCAGTCGGGGAACGATGCGCGTGCTGCCATCACCAGCGAAGGCGTCAGTGCTACCGTTGGGTAAATAGACCCAGGCGCCAGCCGCCAGGGTGAACACTTCGCCATACTCCCCGAGCAATCGAACGTCCGCACCGAGACGGATGTCGCCCAACGCCGCGCCGTCGGGCGCGGAGAACTGTGCGCGCCCAGTATTTACATCGTCGCCCGCGCTGTTGAGCAGAAGCGGCAACTCCAATCCAAAGCGCACTCGCTCGGCAAGTATGTAGGTCGCACCCAAATGCAGGAACAACTGCCGAGCGACGAGACGTTGCGCCACGTCGTCGTTCTCGTCGTACGCGACTAGTGGCTCGTGTGCGTAGTCAAAGGTCCCACCGACGGCGAACCGCCCATCGCCCTTCAGATCGAGCGACTCGGCGCTGAACCAGTCACTGCCACGTTCGGCGGGCTCGAATCGATCCAAAGCGAAACCACGCGTCTGCGCCACGCACACGTCGGCCCCGAGCAGGCCGAGCGCGACCCACACCATCCCCAATATAGTACGCTTCACGCCGGGTGTTACGGGTGTGCGCCCCCCGCGCTGAAGCCCCGAACGGTTCGAAATGCATTGGAAAGCGCGCGGGCTTGGCAAGCCGGCCGACGGTCTGCTTCATCATCAGATCCCTGCCCGAACGCTCGGACCGAACACAAAAACCCGCATTGGTCCAAACACGACACCGAGCGCCGCGTAGCTTCAAAGGGTGATTCGCGAGATCGAAGTCAGTTTCCCGCACACTTTGGACGAGTACGCCGAAGACGCTTTGCTCGCAGGTCAGGTCAGACAACTGCGCGAGGAAGCGCGCCTGTTGGCCCCGAGACTCGCGGGGCGGACGGTGTGGATGGTGAACTCGGCGGCGCAAGGCGGCGGCGTCGCCGAGATGTTGCCCAAACTAATTCACCTAATGCGCGAACTGGGTGTCGAAACACGTTGGTGTACGATCAACCCGACGGACCCGCGCTTCTTCACACTCACCAAACGTCTGCACAACGCAATCCACGGTGTCCCCGTCGGCGACTTCACTGCGACGGACAAACAGCTGTTCGACGACGTCAGCAAGAAGGAGCACCAAGATTTCGTCAAGCGCCTCGGTTCGAATGACGTCGTGGTCATTCACGACCCGCAACCGGCGGGCCTCGGCGCGTTGCTCCAGACGTCACCAGCGACGAAAAGCGTGAAGACGGTTTGGCGCTGTCACATCGGGCTCGACCACGATACGGACTCCACGAGACACGCCTGGTCGTTCTTGAAAGACGCGCTGGCGACGTACGACCACGCCGTGTTCTCCGCCCCCGCCTACATCGCGCCGTTCCTCGGCAAACGGGCCAGTATCATTCAACCTGCGATCGATCCACTGAGTCACAAGAACCGTTGGCTGCACCCCGTGAAACTCATGGGGGTCCTGGGCAGCGCGGGGTTGGCGCACACCACGCACCCGAGCTTCATTCCGCGTTTCGAAACGCCCGTCGCGCGCCTCAACCCCGACGGAGAGTTCGTGGCATTGGACGGGGCCCAAGAGACAGGGCTGCTGTATCGGCCCATCGTGACCCAGATCTCGAGATGGGATCGCCTCAAAGGGTGGTTCCCGCTCATGCTGGCGTTCCGACAGCTCAAGTCCAACGCCGAACGCATTGCCTCCGGCAATGAACGAAACTTCGCACGCCTACGGACACTGCGCCTGGTCATGGCTGGGCCCGATCCCGCGTCGATCGCCGACGATCCGGAAGCGGAGAGCGTGCTGGCCGAGGTACGACGTGAGTACATGACGTTGCCGTTCGAGCTGCAACAGGACATCGCCGTGCTGTCGCTACCGATGGACTCACAGAAGAACAACGCACTCATCGTCAACGCACTGCAGCGGTCGAGCAGTGTCGTCGTGCAGAACTCCCTGCGCGAAGGCTTTGGCCTGTCAGTAACGGAGGCGATGTGGAAACACACTCCGGTGCTCGGGTCCTGTGCGTACGGCATTCAGCAGCAAATCAAGGCGGGTATCGACGGCGAGCTCATCGACGACCCGACCAACCCGGGCACCATCGTCGAGGCGCTGAGCAAGCTGCTCGCTTCGCCCAAAGACCGCGAACACCTGGCGCGCAATGCGCACCAGCGCGCCGTCCGCGAGTTCCTGCTGTTTCGACAGCTGACAGACTGGCTGCGCCTCTTGGCGCGTCTGTGACGCGGGCTCGGAACCTGCCGAAACGACTGTGTCTCTTGGTCGCCCCGCAAACGGATTGGCCGCGAGGCCGCCAGGCGATCGGCGATCTCCCTCGTGACCGCAACAGCGCGTGATGCACCGATTTTTCGCGTGCAAACTCCACAGTCACGGTGGACCGTGTCATTTTGAGTCCCTGCCGTTTGCGCCAACGCCGCAGGTTTGCTACCAGCCCCAGCCTCCATGTCCGCCTCTCTGCACGCCCTCGCAACCGACGAGCTCGAGCAAGCTCCGCCGACCCCTGGCGACCCGGATCACGTCCGCGAGGTACTGGGTTTTGCATTGGTGTGCGCGAAACGTCCCGGGCACGACCCCGCGGTGGGACCGCTCGGCGTGCCACGCCAGGTAACCGTGGACGACGTCCGTTCACTCGACGTGACAGAACTGCGCACGCGGCTCGACGAGATCCTGCTATCGCGCCGCGCAGACATCGGGTTGCTCGCGCTCTACGAGTCGGGCCTGCTCGGCGTGATTCTGCCCGAAGTGACGCGTCTCGTCGGTTTCGGCGAGGGTGATTCGCGCCACAAGGACGTATGGCGCCACACCCTGCAGGTCGTGATTCAAAGCGTGCCGCGAGCGGCGGTGCGCTGGGGCGCGTTGCTGCACGACATCGGTAAGCCCCGAACGCGTGGTGTCTCCGAAGACGGCTCGGTGCACTTTCTGCACCACGCCGAGGTCGGCGCACGCATGTTCACCAAACTCGCCAGGCGCGAGCGGCTCTTCGCTGATGAAGAGGAACACGAGAAGATCCGCTTCCTCATCTATCATCACCAACGCGCCCACCAGTACGACGAGAGCTGGACGGACAGCGCGACGCGTCGTTTCGCCCGAGAGATCGGCGAACACATGGACGACCTGATGGCGCTGTCGCGCGCCGACATGACGACCAAGCGCAAAGAGAAGCGCCGGAGGTTCCTGTTTCAGCTCAAGACGCTGACCGATCGCATCGAGAAGCTACTCGCCGAAGACAATAAGCCCAAGGCACTCCCCAAGGGCCTGGGCGAATTGATCATCAAGGAGTTTCAGCTTCCCCCGAGCAAACTCATCGGGGACATCCGCAAAGAGCTCGAAGCGGCGGTGGAGTCGGGTGAGCTGCCGCTGCAAGCGGATTTCGACCTGTACATCCAGTTCGTCCGAAACAACCCGGACCGCTTCAATCTGCCCGAGCACGCGCGGCGCCCCTCGCCCTGAGGGGCGTCGACGTTCTTCGGCGCGTCGAGTCGTGCCTGATGGCTCGTGCCGACAACAAGTAAGGAGTAACCCAGCTCATGCCCCTCCCCACTGGCGTCACCTTCCTCGAGCCGACCATCCCCGTGTACGTCTTCGACGCGAAGGAGCCGGGGCCAACGGCGCTGATCCAAGGTGCCATTCACGGCAACGAAGTGGCCGGGGCGCACGCCCTGTTCGAGTACCTCGAAGAAGGGCTCGTACCCGATCGGGGGCGGCTGATCATCATCCCGGTGATGAACCCGGCGGCGTATCGCGCACGGCTTCGCGCAGCCCCGGGCGGGTTGGATCTCAACCGCGTCTTTCCGGGTGACGCGGATTCGCCCGAGAAAGAACGACGGCTGGCAGCGAAGTTCATGGCATTGGTGCAGGACGAGAAACCGGCACTGATGGCCACGTTGCACGAAAGCCTCAAGCGGTTTCACCCCGACGTGCCCGCGTCGTTCGGGCAGACCCTGGTCTACGGCGTCGACCCGGTGCCCCCCGTCGTTCAACGCGTCGTCGACCGCATGAACCAAAGCCTGGAAAGCCCGTACGAGGTCTGGGCTCCACATTACTACCCCGTGGCCACATCATCGACGGAAGTGATCGTCGACAAGGTCGGTTGCATCGGGATCTGCGTCGAAACCTGGGAAGTGTTCGAGGAGCGCCGCCGCATCGAAATGCAAAAAGACGTCGTGCGTCTGCTGCTCGAAGAGATCGGCGTGCTGAACCGAAAGAGCTGACCTCGACGGCAGTGCGACATCGCTCGCCGGCGAAATGGGCGAGCACAGGCGAGCACGATTGTCGGGCAGTGTTTCAGGCCCCCATTTGGTGAAGGCCCGAAAAAACGCTCTCGTTGCAGCCGTTTTCTCGACACCACTCTCTGTTGCATCGAATGAGCGTTCGCGAATCGCGCACGCTCATTCAGGGAAGCAATCAGGCCCTAGGGCCCGCCGGGCACCGGCCAGCCCTCGTCGTCGAAGGGCAACTCGACGATGCGCAACGTCGCCGCACCGCTGCCGGCGCGGTAGGCGTGGTACAAGTGGTAAATCTGGTCGCCTGAGACGAGCACGTCGCTGTGCCCAGCGGCGGCGAAGTTCGCACCGTCGCCTTGCACAATCACGGTGCCCCCACCGTCGGTCATGAGCTTGCCGTCGCGGTCGACGTAGGGCCCAGTGATCTGCTCGGAGCGACCGACGGCCACGCGGTACGTCAGTTGCGAGACGCTGCGACCTTCTCCGGGACAACACAACCCCCATGTGACGAACAAGTAGTAGTAGCCGCAACGGTAGAACAACACCGGTGCTTCGATCTCCCGCGCCCAGGCGATCTGCATCAGCTCGTTGCCGACACGGTCGCCGTTCTGATCGAGAGGAAACAGCTGGATACCATCCCAGAAGCTGCCAAACGCCAACCAAGGGTTGCCTTCAGTGTCGACGCCGACGTCAGCATCGATGGCGTTGTAGTCTTGGCTTCCATCGGTGCATACCACAGGCCCATGGTCGGTCCATTCGCCAGAAGCGATGTCCGGTGTCGTCAGATGGGTGATGCACGAGATGTTGCGACCGAAGAAGGCCGAGAATGACGAGTAGAGGTGGAACTGCCCCGAAAAGTACGAGACGTCAGGCGCCCAAGGGAAGTTGAAGGTGTTGCCGGGATTGTCCGCGCGCCATTCATCGGACCAGGCCGGGTAGCTTCGGCCGTAGACGGACGGCCCGTTACGCCAATTGAGCAAGTCGTTGGAACTGGCCATCGGAATGTAGTCGCCGGTCCAAAAGCGATAGAACACACCGTCAGCCTCGATCATGGTCGGGTCGTGAGCAAACGTGTCGCCGGAAAGCGGCAAGACCTCGGGGGTCGAACCGTCGTGGACGCCGAGCTCGCAGGTCTCGTCCCTCACGGGACCCGCCCCCGCGTCGGGAGATGCACTGGCCGCTCCCCCCGTTCCGAAGCTCGACCCACCCGCCGCAAAACCGCCGGCACCGTCGGGCGAAGGAGCCAACGGTGTTTGCGATGAGTCGGGCCGCGCGCCGGTCCCCCCGGCACCCGTCGGTCCCGAGGTCACGTCGCCCATGGTCGGTGTGGGCTGCGGCGCGGTGTCCGAGCCACCTTCCGACGCCGATGGCGGCAGGGCGCCGGACGGTGTCGCGATCCTCTCGGAAGGACCCGACATTGCATCGCCCCCCGTCGGCACCGGACCCGTCGGCACCGAACTGCCCGGCGATTGGAGCGCCGACTCACAATTCGATTGCGAGGAGGGGCAATCACCCGAACCCGGCGCGGCGGTTTCCCCCTGTTCGGTACAGCCGAAACCCAACAGGACGGCGGCGCAAAGGGGGATCCGGTTCACTTCGATGGATGCACGGGCAACGCCTTTCGATCGCGGCCCACTTCCGAGCGGCAGTGATCGTGGACTGAGGTGCCCGATAGCAGTGACCGAAACTGGGCTTGCCGCCCGCGAAACGTCTCAGCCGAGCGACGGCAGAACTCGGGGCTTCGGCAAAACGGAACCTTTACAGGCTGCGCGGACTCTCGCCGAGCTCAGGTCCCGAACGGGTGAGCGATGAGCGTGTTCGAGGTCCGCGGACGCACCGCTCGACGGGAACGCGACGCCACGACACGCTGCTGTCGATCACTCGAGCGCCGTGGGGCGCTTGCGCGTTGCATAGGCACCCGAAAACGAGCTCCCGATCACCTTGAGCACGACGGATGGCGCAAACAGCACGGTCATGGGCGCGGTCATGTGTAGGACGCGAAGAAACCGCAAATAGACATCATCGTCAGTGCCGCAAAGACGCTGTATTTGGCGAACGTAGGCGTGCGCCACGCCAATCCCGACGGGTCGCTTGCCAACGACTTCCGGGTAGCGCAGGTCTTCGGTAGTGGACAAGTCCCAGGCGGCGCGCGCCACAGCTCCCATTTTCGCACGATAGCGCGACGCGAGCTCGTTTGCGGACTCGACGGTCGCCGCAACGTCAGCAAGCAGTTTCGCAGCCATCGCGGCGGTCGTTATCCCCTGACCGAACACGGGATCGAACGAACAGTAGGCATCTCCCACGACCGCCGTGCACGGTGGAAATGATCGCAATCGCTCGTAGTGGCGCCACATCGCCCATTTGAACTTGTTCGCGGACAGTTCCGTCACTCGTTCGGCACTCTCGAGAAACTGAGCGAGCTCGGGTTGGGGTAGCGATCGCGCAAACTCGTTGAACTGCCGTTCGTCGGCTTTGACCGTCTCGCTTCCCCAGGCGGTCATCCACACTTGAACCAACCCGCCCTCGATCGGCAGCGCGCCGCCCGCCCTTCTATCGTTGGGCGGATCGGGATAGATCAACATACCGGTCCAGTCACGCGGTGAACCGGCGCGGTATTGCGCGGACACGAAGTCGAGATCCATGCCCACGCGCTCTTCCTTCGGCTGCTCGAACCCTGCAGCTTCGAGCCAGCGCGGCAGGTGCGACCCTCGCCCCGCGGCGTCGACGAGAAAGTCCGCAACGACGACACGGCCATCCGCGCAGACGACGCGACAGACATCGTTCTCGCCGGACCAGGTGACTTCAGAGACGTTCGCTCGTTCGATGTCGATGCCTGGCAACTCGAGCAAGGCCTCTCGCACGCAGCGCTCGAGCAGAGCTCGAGTTTGCAGCCGAACCAGGACCCCACTGTCCAGCCGACGCTTCCACGTGGAGAAATGGTACCAGTTGTTGCCGCTGCTGGTATCCAGGCGCAAGCCCCCACCTTGCGCGACTCGGTCGAACACTCCTGGCAGCAGTTGCTCGATCAGGTCGGCGCCGGCGGCGAGCAGGACGTGAGGGTGATTGGCCTGAGGCACCCCTTTGCGCGGCCCATCGCCGACCAAGTCATCCCTCTCCAACAGCATCACGCGACGGAAGTGCCGTCGCAGAACGGCCGCAGCGAACAGGCCCGCGAAGCTGGCACCGACGACGATGGCCGTATCCCCCAACAAGCGCTCACCCACCCGGTCTTGCGTCAACTCAGCCATGGTTTCAAATCGATCCTCAGCGGATCGGCGCCGGACGATACCACTCGGTTCGCGCCCACCCAATCGACAATCGCAACCCGCCGCCACGCCGGCGTCGCGAGTCGGGCGACGCGGGACTATGCTACTCTGATGGCTACCGCGGTTGCCCCTTTGGCCAGCGAAATCCGAGCGGCGTTGAAGTCGCGACGCGATCGCGAGCGGGCAGAGGCCGCGGCGGCATACATGAAGGTCGCCCTGCCCTTCCTCGGCGTGCCAGTTCCCGAGGTGCGGCGCCTGACCCGAGAATTGGCCAAAGCCACCCCGCTCACATCCGCCAGCCAATGGCGAGATTGCGTGCAAGCGCTGTTCTTCGACGCGCGACACCAAGAAGAGCGCTACGCAGCCTGCGCGGTCACTGCGTTGCCGAAGTGTCGGCGCTTCCAAACGTCGCGAACGCTGCCCCTGTATCAACGCATGATCCGTACCGCGGGCTGGTGGGATTTGGTCGATGACCTTTCGCGCCGTGTCGGTGAGCTTCGACGGCAAGAGCCCGTCTCCGTGGGTCAGCAGCTTCGCAAATGGGCAAAGCACCCGGATCTGTGGGTACGACGCGCGTCGATCATCGCCCAGCGCGGTGACCGGGACCAACTCGACGCAGAATTGCTCTACGATTGCATCGAACCATCGCTCGACGATCCAGACTTCTTCCTGCGCAAAGGCATCGGCTGGGCGTTGCGCGATCGGGCGCAGACCGCACCCGACGAGGTGCGGCGCTACGTCGAGCAGAACTCCGCGCGGCTGAGCGCCCTGAGCCGACGCGAAGCGTTGAAGCACCTGAGATAGCTCCCCCCAGAACGATGGTTTCCAAGAAGTGAACGTGTCCCCCACTACATCTGAGCAAGTCGCGCGGAGAAACGTCCGCAGCGTTTGCCGCATCGCGCTCGGATTGGCGATCGCGTTGGTCTCCAGCAGTTGCACGACACCTTCAGAGCCCAGCCCGCGGAAAGAAGCGGCTCCCCCCAACCCACCCGTAGAGCGGCAGTGGCAGTCCGAACACTTTCGTTATCTCAGCCGCACCGGCGACAGTGTGTGCAAGGGCGTCACCAAGGTTTTGGAACGCCATTTCGCGACTCTGCAGTCCTACCTGGACTTCGAATGGCCGAGTGATCGGCGCATCACGTATTACAAGTACCTAGACGACGCGGATCTGGATGAGAACGGTAGCTGCAGTCCATTCAACTCAGCTTGCTTCTACGCCGAGCACGGTGTTCAGACCGCTTCCGGCCTGCAAACGCACGAGCTGGTTCACGCCTACCTCGCACCAACTGGCAGGCGTCACCTCCTCGTCGAAGAAGGGCTCGCCCAGTCGTTGAGCTGTGGACCCAGTGTCCCCCTTCGCCCCCAACCAGTCGACGTGGACGTGGCCTTCGAGCCTTCCTCGTGGCAGAGCAACGACCTTTCCGGCTTCCGAGATCTGTATGCATCAGCGCAGTGGTTCGTCGGGTGGCTGCTGCGCACTCGCGGTCCGAAACCGTTCATGCATTGGTATCAGGCGCTGAACATCGAGCACGACCACGCCGTGGCCGCGACGTCCTTCGAAACGGTGTACGGTGGCCAGCTCGATGAAGCCTGGACCGCGGCGTTCACGTCGGAGGACCCGGACACCGGCTGCGTGCGGGTTTGGGAATGCGCCAGCAGTCCGTTCGAGAGCCTCCCTTTGACCGCATCCTGTGATCAAACGCCCAACGCTCGAACGGTCGACGTGGAGCAGGCGGCGTGGTTCGTCCAACGCAGCGAACGAGGTGGCTTGATGGTGAGCAGTTGCGGAACGACTCCCCCCCCGGCGCACCAAGGCTGGCTTCGCTCGACGACTGAGGGGCAAGCGGGCGACGCGTTCGCGATTTGGCTCGAACCTGGAAGGTACTTCGTCGCGCAAAGTGCTCGCTTCGGCGATGGCGAGTTTCGCCGCCTCGAGGCAACCGCCCCGGCCCCCCCGGACGAATGTCCGGCGCAGCTCCCGTTGTCGCTGGATTTCGAAGCGAGTCTGACGATCGGTCTCAGGCTCGAAGCAGCTGGTACGAATGTGCGTCCTTTGGAGCTTGGATGGCGCGACCGGTCGATGACTGGGCGTGGCTATGAGGTGCGCTGTGCGGAGGGCACGTCCGCAACGTGGTGCAACAGCTGTGAGGAATGCACGGCTGCCTGTGACAGCAGTGTCGCGGTTGCACCCGAAACGGCCACGACGACGACGCGCACATTGCGGATAGATGGCGCGGATGATCGAGCCCATTGGGTGCGGATCCATCGCACCTATTGAAATCGCGACGAGGCTCGTTTCGAGCATCGGTCCACTGCCCGACGCCTGCGTAAGACGCTTCCGTATGTCCGGGCGGCATGCTTCGCGGCCACGGAACCCAACGTCGAATCGCGACGGCGCGAATTGTGCAATCCAGTCTCGCCGTCGATTTTTCCGAACTTCACCTCTCTGCTAGCATCGCGAGTGGAACGTTTTTCGGCGTCGACCGTCCAACGTTAGGCCCAATGGGCAATCTCTTGCTTACTCTCGAACATCACACACACGACCGGGACACGACGCAACGGCGAACTCGAGCGCCGCGCGGCAGATGCTTGCCGTCGTTGATCACCCCTCGAGTCTTGTCGTGACTTCGCAGAGAGCAACCATCAAGGAGTGCTTCAAAATGAGGAATCTAGTTCGGAAGCTGGGGGGAGTCAGCCTGCCGCTGCTTGCCACGGCATGGTTAGCGGGGTGCCAGCAAAGCCTCCCGGATGGCAGCGCCGGCGAGCCACAGGCAGCCGCACCTATCGAAGAACGGCCAGAAGCGCTCGTCGCTCCCGAGCCCGGTGAGCAGGGCCAGCTGCAAGAGATCCTCCAGTTCTGCGGCTGGGAATGCAAGGCATTCGCCGCAGGGGAAGTGAACATCTCCGGTGTCCGAAAGCTCGATGCGTTCTTCGCGGCGAGTGCCAGCTTGCAGGCCCAAGCAGCGAGCCTTCAGGCCGAAGTCCGCGCCGAACTGGTCAGCATGGCCGCCGTGCTCGGCATCGAGGGCGCCGCGACGATGAGCATCGACCAACTGACGGTCGCCATCGACGAGTCGGTCAGGCTCGGATTCGGGGGGAAGATTCAAGGGGGCATCACCATCGCGGCCACGCCTCCCAAGTGCGAGGTGTCGGCATCGGCGAGCTTGGAAGCAGCAGCCAAGTGCGATGCCACCGTCGATCCGGGAATGGCCACGGTCGAGTGCTCCGGCAGTTGCGAGGCAGAGGCCTCGGCGATGGCATCGTGCTCGGGTGAAGCGACGCTGAGCTGTAAGGGCACGGCGCCGGCCTTCAAGTGCGAAGGCACGTGCACGGGCCGGTGCGAGCTGGAAGCGAACGCCAAATGCGAAGGCGAATGCAAGGGCACTTGTGAAGTCAATGGCGACGTCGCCTGCAACGGCACTTGTGAGATGAACGGCACGGCGGCCTGCGACGGCGAGTGCGCGGGTTCCACCGACGCGGGCGGCAACTGCACCGGCGAGTGCAAGCTCAACATGGGTGCGATGTGCACCGGCACGTGCAAGCTCAACGCCGGTGCGACCTGCGAAGGCAGTTGCAACGGCAACTGTGAGCTGAGCGCAGGCGGCAACTGCACCGGCGAGTGCAAGGGCGAGTGCGAGTACACCCCGCCGTCTGGCACGTGCGAGGGCGGCGCTAAGGCCAAGTGCGAAGCCAGCGGCTCTGCCATGGTTCAGTGCAACGGCAAGTGCGATGGCGAAGTCAAGCCACCCATGGTCGACGCCGACTGCGAGGCAACCGCAAAGGCCGAGGCGCAATTTGCCGCCGAATGCCATCCGCCATCCATCGACATCAAGTACAACCTCACCGCCGAAGCTCAGGCCGAATTCGCGGGGGACATCAACGCCAAGGCGGCCTTCGAAGGCAAGGTTCAAGCGGTCGGCAAGGCCTTTGCCAACATCGCAGCCAAAGGCGCCAAGATCGAAGGCGTGCTCACCGCAGGGGGCGGGCTAGTCAGTGCCGGCGGTGAAGCAATCACCGATGCCATCGCAACGATCAGCGCCAGCGGAGATCCCAAACTCATCGTGGGCGCGTACTGCGCAGGAGAGGCCATCGGCGACGTGTCTGGCAGTTTGCAGGCGTCGGTAAACAGCCTCACCGCGACGGCACAAGGCGTTGCCTCCATCACCGCAACCTTCAGCGGAGCCTGATCCAGCCCTTCAGATTCTAGGAGTAACGAAGCAGATGAAAACTCTACTTTCTCGTTTGGCTTTGATCGGCACTGCCAGCGCAGCGCTCTTCGCGTGCGGTGACGATACGGGCGATAACACCTCGCCCTTCAGTTCCAGCGGACTACCCACCGGCGGCATACCCACGGACGTCGTGCCCATCCCCTCGGGGATCCCCGGTCTCTGCGACTTCCAGTGCAAGACCATCGCCGAGGCCGGCGCAGGGATCTCCGGGATCCGTGAGGTCGACGCGTTCTTCGGCGCCGTAGGCAACTTTCAAGCCCAAGCCGGTTCTCTCGAAGCCGACGTTCGACTCGAACTGCTCAGCATGGCGGCTGCGCTGGGAATCGATGGCTCGGCCATGGCCACGGGCGAACTTGCCGCGGCGATCAGCGGCGGAGTCGCGGGCGGTTTTGGCGGCATGATCGACGGCAATCTCAGCATCGGCTTTGCGCCTCCCAAGTGCGAAGTCAGCGCGACGGCTTCCGTACAGGCGGCGGCCAAGTGCGACGCGACCGTCGATCCAGGTTCGGTCAGCGTCGAGTGCGAAGGCTCGTGTGAAGCGAGCGGATCGGCGATGGCCTCGTGCTCCGGCGGGGCAACGCTCACGTGCAAGGGGACCGCGCCGGGCTTCAAGTGCGAGGGCACTTGTTCCGGTACCTGTGAAGTCGCCGCCGACGCCAAGTGCGAGGGCGAGTGCAACGGCACCTGCGAGGTCCACGGCGACGTCGCCTGCAACGGTACCTGTGAAATGAACGGAACTGCGGCATGTGACGGCGAGTGCATGGGCTCCACCGACGCAGGCGGTAACTGCACCGGCGAATGCAAGCTCAGCGAGACCGCCATGTGCAACGGCACGTGCAAACTGAACGCCGGAGCAACCTGTGAAGGTAGCTGTAAAGGTTCCTGCGAGCTCAAGGCGGGCGGCACGTGCAACGGTGAATGCAAGGGCGAGTGCGAATACACCCCCCCTTCGGGAATGTGCGAAGCCACCGCCACCGCCAAATGCGAAGCCAGCGCCGAAGCTAAGGTCGAATGCAACGGCAAGTGCTCTGGTGAGGCCAAGCCTCCGATGGTCAAAGCCGAGTGCGAAGCCACGGCAAAAGCCGAAGCGTCGTTCAACGCCGAATGCACCCCTCCGTCATTGGACATCAAGTACAACTTGACCACTCAGGCACAAGCCGACTTTGCCGCCGACGTGAACGTCAAGGCCGCATTCGAAGGCAAGATCCAGGCGTTCGGGAAGGCCTTTGCCAATCTCACGGCGAAGGGCGCCAAGATCGAAGCCATCATCAAGGCGGGTGGTGACCTCGGCTCGTCCGGTGCCGCTGCGGTCGATGGAGCTTTGCAGGCGGCGGGCAGCGGAACCTTGAGCACCGGGGCCAGCCTGGACCTGGCTTGCGGAATTGCCGCATTCGCCACCGTACCGGCGATGCTCACCGAGGCCTCCGGCAGTCTGGCCGTGAGCGCCAAAGCCGTTGCCGACATCACCTTGGCCGTCAAAGGCTGAAGGTATCAGCCAACGAGCGTGCGGGCCGTCGGTCACCTCCGACGGCTCGCTGCCGTTTGTTCGCGTGGTTCACGCTGCGTCGCTGCGATGCGGCATCCACACGAACGAGTCGCGCGACAGAAACGGTTAGGCCGAACGCTCGACGAACGTATGCGAGTCATGTGCGACCAGAACGCACACTGCTTACCCGCAGCAAGACGCCGGGCCAGAGATCATACTGTGGTCGGATTTTCGGGCACCGAAGGACTCGTGGCATCAAAAGCACGCCGGCCCACAGCTATTTGAGTCGACGCACTGAAGCAGTGCGGGTAGTAGGCCGTCAGACACTCGACCCGATTCGGGTGTTGTCTTGCTTGAATTCCGGTGAACGGAGAGGTGGGCGATCGTCGCCTGCCACCAACTCGAAGCTGCCGAAAACTCCTGACATTCGGCAAAGCGGCGCCTAGACTCCGGGCCTGCGTCAGGGGAGAAGGTTTGCCGAGAGGTGACCCCAACTCCGGGAACAAGCAATCATGAAGGAGTGCTTTCAATGAGGAAACTAGTTGGTGGCCTGGCAACGTTCAGCGTACCGCTGCTTGCCACGGCTTGGATAGTGGGGTGCCAGCAGGACCTCCGCGACGGCAGTGCCACCGGGCACAGCGACGCCGTCCCCGCGGAAGACCTGGCTGAGATGACTGTCGCACCGCAACCTGGCGAACAAGGACAGCTCGAGGAGATCCTCGAGATCTGCGGGTGGGAGTGCAAGTCTTTCGCCGACGGTGACGTCAACATTTCGGGCGTTCGCAAACTGGACGCCTTCTTTGCTGCGAGCGCCAGCTTGAATGCGCAAGCGATCAGCCTCGAAGCGGACGTCAAGGCCGAGCTGTTCAGCATGGCCGCCGCACTCGAAATCGAAGGAGCGGCGGAGATGAGCATCACCGAATTGACCGCAGCGATCGATGCTGAGGTCACCGGTGGCTTCGACGGGATGATCGTGGGCGGGATCACCATCACGGCGACTCCACCGAAGTGCGAGGTCACGGCTTCAGCAAGTCTGGAAGCCGCTGCCAAGTGCGATGCTACGGTCGACCCCGGGATGGCCACGGTCGAGTGCTCCGGCGGTTGCGAAGCCGAGGCATCTGCAATGGTCGAGTGCTCCGGTGAAGCCAAGCTCTCGTGCAAGGGGACCGCCCCGTCGTTCAAGTGCGAAGGCACCTGCACCGGCAGTTGCGAACTCGAAGCCAACGCCAAGTGCGAGGGCGAGTGCAAAGGCTCCTGCGAGATGGACGGCTCTGCCGCGTGCGACGGCGAGTGCATGGGCGACACCGACAACGGCGGCAACTGCAGCGGCGAATGCAAGCTCAATGCGGGCGCGAGCTGCGAGGGCAGCTGCAAGGGCTCCTGCGAATTGAACGCGGGTGGCGAGTGCAAGGGCGAGTGCAAGGGCGAGTGCGAGTACACTCCGCCTTCTGGCGAGTGTGAAGCCGGTGCCACTGCCAAGTGCGAAGCCAGCGGTTCGGCAAAGGTCGAGTGCAACGGCAAATGCGACGGCGAGGTCACGCCGCCGAAGGTCGACGCTGACTGTGAAGCAACGGCAAAGGCCGAAGCCCAGTTTGCTGCCGAGTGTCATCCACCATCGATCGACATCAAGTACAACCTCAGCGCAAAGGCCCAGGCCATGTTCGAGGGAGAGGTCTCCGCCCAGGCGGCCTTCGAAGGCAAGATCCAGGCAGTGGGCAAAGCGTTTGCGAACATCGCCGCCAAGGGCGCCAAGATCGAAGGCGTGTTGAAGGCGGGCGGCGGTCTGGTCGAAGCAGGCGGAGAAGCGATCACCGACGCTATCGCGGAGATCGGCGCCAGCAAGGACGCCAAGCTGATCATCGGCGCGTACTGCGCGGGGGATGCCATTGCCGAGGTGAGTGGTGCTCTCAAGGCGTCCGTCTCCAGCCTCACCGCAACCGGCAAAGCCGTCGCCAGCGTCGGTGCAACCTTCGGTGGAGCCTGATCCGGCCATTTTGACTTAGGAGTATCAAACAGATGAAAACTCTACTTTCTCGTTTGGCTTTGATCAGCACGGCCGCATTCATGTTCACCGCATGCGGCGACGATTCCACAAGCGTGCTCGACGACGCGCTAGACGACAACCCGCTCGATGACATCGACAACCCACTAGCCAAGGTCTGTGACTTCGAATGCAAGACCATCGCCGAAGCCGGTGGTGGCATCTCGGGCATTCAAGAGGTCGACGCGTTCTTCAGTGCAGTCGGCAACCTCCAGGCGCAGGCCGGCTCGCTCGAGGCGGACATCAAACTCGAACTCGTCAGCATGGCTACAGCGCTCGAGATCGACGGTGCGGCAGAGATGTCGATCGAAGACCTGTCGGGGGAGATCGCCGCCGAGATCAAGGGCGGCTTCGGCGGTACCCTCGACGGTGGCCTCACCATCGCCTACGCCGCACCCAAGTGCGAAGTGAGCGCCTCGGCATCGGTTCAGGCTGCGGCCAAGTGCGACGCCGATGTCGACCCAGGTTCGGTCAAGGTCGAATGTGAGGGCTCCTGTGAAGCCAGCGCCTCGGCGATGGTCGAGTGCTCCGGCGACGCGACGCTCAAGTGCAAGGGCACGGCACCGTCGTTCAAGTGCGAAGGCACCTGCACCGGCAGTTGCGAGCTCGAAGCCAGCGCCAAGTGCGAGGGCGAGTGCAAGGGCACCTGCGAAGTCAGCGGCGACGTCGAATGTAACGGCACCTGCGAAATGAACGGCAGCGCGGAGTGCGACGGCGAATGCATGGGTGATACCGACAATGGTGGCAACTGCACCGGCGAGTGCAAACTCAACGAAGGCGCAATGTGCACCGGCACCTGCAAGCTCAACGCTGGCGCGAGCTGCGAAGGCAGCTGCAAGGGCTCCTGTGAGCTCAAGGCGGGCGGCGAGTGCAAGGGCGAATGCAAGGGTGAATGTGAGTACACGCCGCCGTCTGGCGAGTGTGAAGCCAGCGCCACCGCCAAGTGCGAGGGCAGCGCCGACGCAAAGGTCGAGTGCAGCGGCAAGTGCTCCGGTGAAGCGACCCCGCCCAAGGTCAAGGCAGATTGCGAAGCAACCGCCAAGGCTGAAGCATCGTTCAACGCCGAATGCACCCCCCCGTCATTGGACATCAAGTACAACCTGAGTGCCGAAGCCGAGGCCATGTTTGCTGCAAACGTGGACGCCAAGGCAGCCTTCGAAGGCAAAGTCCAGGCGGTCGGCAAGGCATTCGCCAACATCGCCGCCAAGGGTGCCAAGGTCGAAGCCATCCTCAAGGCCGGCGAGGGGCTCGCGGCATCCGGTTCTGCGGCCGTCGAGGGTGCTCTCCAGGCTGCCGGTAAGGCGGATCTGAGCTTCGGCGCCAAGTTGGATCTCGCATGCGGCATCGGCGCATTCGCCACCGTGCCCGCCATGCTCACGAAGGCCACCGGTAGCTTGAACGCAAGCTTCAAGGCGGTTGGAGAGGTGAGCGGCGCCGTCAAGGGCTGAAGCGACACCCACCAAGCCGACGAGCCGCCGATCATCATCGGCGGCTCGTTGCATTTTGTTCGGCGGTTAGTGCCGCCTCACCCACTCGGCGAGGAGGCACCGACGGCGTGCCACGCCCCCATTCCGCCTGGCGCACACCCCACAAAGGCCACTGCCCTCGGGACCCTCGCTACGCCGTGATCCCAGCCACTGGCCCGCCGTCAGCCAAGCGCGGATCACCGAACAGGTCGACGTCCTCGAAGCCCATGTAGTGCAGGCACGACACGAGCATCTCGCTGAAGCCGACTTCGTTGCGCAAGTTCAGGTACCTTCCGCGCTGGAAGTAGCCGCTCATCCCACCGGCAAAAACCGTGAGAATGTCGTTGATGGAGTGAGAATCCCCTTGGCCCAGCTCGTTCCAATGAACGACCAACGTGTTGTCCCACAGGGTGCCTTCCCCTTCGGGTACGGCCTTGAGCGCTTCGTACAACCCCGTAGACAGGCCCCACAGGTGCCGATGAATGCGCCGAACCTGGACGAACGCTTCATCGTCGCTCTTGTGAGAGATGTCGTGATGGCCTTCTTCCAATCCCAAGTTGCGGTAAACCCGGTTGCTGGTGTTACCGTGCCAGTTGAAGTTCACGGAACGGGTCAAGTCACAAGCCAATGCCATGGCGATGACCTGCTGAAATGCTGCACCGATTGCCTGGTGGTTGTCATCGTCGTAAACAGATACGCGGTCGCCCAAGCTCGCAATCCCTGCAGGTGAACACGAGGCATTCATTTCTGCAGGCATCAACGTGCGTTCGATGTCACGCAAGGCGTCGGTGTACTGCTCGACGCGCCTGCGATCTTCACCGCTCAGTGCCGCAGCCAGTGCCTTGTTCTCTTCGTTGACCAAGTCGAGCATCGACTGTTTGACGAGCAGGCGCTGGCGTAACTCTTCTTGGGCCGCGTTGTCCAAGCCATCAGCCTGGAACAAACGACTGTAAGCGGCGTAAGGGTCGGTCTCGGGCAAGACGGGGTTCTTCTGTCCTACTGGCCCCGCATGAGAGCTCAGGTTCCAGATGTTGTTCTCACGCCCACCGACGCGATACACCAGGTGCCGATAGGGAAGCCCCGGCACCTTGGCCAACATGCGTTCGCCGATCTCGTAGTCCGCGCTTGGGCCGAGCACGTAGCCGATGGTCCGCTCCTCGCCTCCGACGGGAAAGTCGCCCTCTCCGGCAGGCCAGGGCGCGAGCGCCATGCCTCCCTGTTGGTGATTGTCGGCTCTTTCTGCTGCTGGCAACGCGAAGAAGCGCTTGTCGAGCTTGTTGAGGATCAACAATTCGTCCCGGTAGGGCTCGAGTGGTTCCAGAAACTCGTCGAAGACGAAGTCGGTTTCGCCTTCACTGACGAAACGACGTCCCGTCTCGTCGCCATTGGGCTTGAACTCGAACACGATGCGTCGGGGTGCTGCCTGTTGGGCGTTGGCCTTGCGACCAGACATGGCCTCGAGCAGCGGAAGCCCCAGTACGACGCCGGCACTACCACGAAGGAACCAACGTCGCGAAAGCGGGCTTGCAGTGCTGATCTTCATGGTTCACCTGCTTCGCTGTTTCGATACAGAAACTGATCCGACTGCGTCAGACCAATCAACAAGTCCCCCAACCGATAGTCGTTGCGCGCGAAGCTGCTCATCAGTTGCTGACGCGTGCAGTCGTCCTGGTTCGTGACGTCGCGGCCGTAGAAGAAACGGAACGCCTGGAGGGCAAAGCACTCGCGCACCTCGTCACTTTCCGCCATGGCCTGGGCCAACTCCGACGCGTTGGCATAGTCGCCATCGAGGGTGCGGCTGCCGAGAATCGACCCCCCACTGACGATCATCGCCCCTCCTTCATCGACCTCCCGCATCCTTCCCAACGCGTCGAAGTCCTCGAAGATTTCCCCGATGGGATCCATCAGAGAATGGCAACCGACACAGCTCGGGTCTTCTCTGTGCCTTTCCAGCCGTTGACGTTGCGTGAGATCTCCGTCCAGCTCGGGAAGTGTCGTATCGACATCTGCCGGCGGGGCTGGAACGATCTGGCAGAGAAAGTCGGTTCGGATCTTCAAACCCCGTTTGACGATTGACGAGCGACTCGTCCGATCGTGGACGAGCAAGGTCGCTTGGGTCAGCACGCCAGCGCGTCCCGGCGCGGGAACCTCGACGAACTTGCCGCCAGACGGCACCTCAGGCAGGCCGTAGTGAGTCGCCAGCGCCTCGTTGGCATAGGTGTAGTCAGCGGCCAACAAATCACTGAACGTCCCATCGCTCACGAGTAGGTTCTGAATGAATGCTCGATTCTCGGCCTGAAGCAGCTGCCGCAACTTGTCATCGTACTCGGGGTACGTCCCTTCACTGCGATCGATGGCCTCGGCTTCGTCGAGATCGAGCCATTGCTCGAAGAATTCGTAGACACGCAGTGCCTTGGGGTCGGTGGCCATGCGGTGCACCTGTTGTTCGATGCCGTCCCTCGTAACCAACTCGCCCGCATCGGCCGCCACAAACAACTCGTCATCGGGCATCGTTTGCCACAGCAGATACGACAGGCGCGTCGCCATTTCGTAATTCGTGGGGCGGCTGACTCCGCCCCCTGGCGCCGCGCTCAGCTCCACCCGAAACAAGAAGTGTGGGGAGCTGAACATCGCCGTTGCGATCCACTGCAACGCCAGCACCTTGTCTGAGGCCTGGGACACAATCGTGTCGTACAGCGTCGCGTATCGCGCCACTTCCGTCGCGGTCAGCGGGCGTCGATAGACGCGCTTGCCGAACGATTCGACGAACTGTTCGACGCAGACACCGTCGATCGAGTCCAAGTCGCAACTGACGACTCCTTCACTCGCGATCGCCGCAGGAGCGAGGGCCTGCGCGGCTTCGACATAGACGTCAGCAACCAGCGGAGTGATGGTCAGCGCCTGAGCACTCGTTCGAAAGCCCAGCGACGTCGGCTCACGCGGAAAAGTGCCGACGACCTGGTCCACCAGCTCGGGCTCACCGACCAAGTCGACCATGGTGTTCCGGTACTCGGCGTTGGTCAGGCGCCGGAGTGGTGCAGCGCCGGGCTTGGGTGTTTGGCACTGCGACCCAGGGCCGCCGACAGGGCTCACAATGGGTTCACCGGGTTCACGTTGTTGGCTCGGACTCCTCCCCGGCTCCGACGGCTCGTCCGGCCCACCCACGGCCTGGGGCTCGTCCTGAGCACCAACCCCCGAACAGGCACAGATCAACGTACCGAAAAGCCAACTCAACGCCTCACGACGTACGTTCATCTTCCGCCATCTCCTGGCTGCGGTTCACTGGCGGCACCAGCGTCCATAGCTCCCCCATCGAGTTTTCCACCCACATCGTCCGGCGGATCGGCTTGGGCATCTGGCGCGTCGTCCGGCATGACGGGACTCGGTTCGTCGACGAATGGAACGGGAGCGCGAGGCATCGGTTCACCCGAATAGAACCCGATGTCGTCTATCCACAGTGCAAAGTCCGCATTCTGCGGAAACTCAAACTGCAGGGTGCGCAACGTCTGGGTGTCGAGTGGCCCCAAATCGTTGCCCCACTCTGGCTGCTCGAGGTCGGAGAATGCGACGTAGTACTCGACCCAATCGTCGCCGATCGTCAGATCGATGCCGTGATTGGCCCAGCACGGTGCTTCGTCGGGGTCGCAGGTGCCACCTTCGTCGAGCGGGATCACGCCCGGAACCGATATTGTCAGACGAACCTCTTCACCATTGCCACGTGCCCAGAAACGAACACCGTCGTAGACGGAAGCATCGTAGACGCAATCACGCCAGATGCCGTCGACGTCAGGAGCGGCCCAGCGCAGCCCCATTCCGATTCCGGCCCACTCGTACCCACTCCCAGAGGTAAACAAGGCGCGAATGCCTTCGCTGGGCAGACCGTTCATGCGCTTGATGACGAACATCTGACCGCTATCGTCCGAACTGTTGTACGAGTACCAGTTCGCAGCACGCCCGTCAGTTTCAATCACGTCGAGATCATCATCCTCGAAGTCGTCGACGAGCGGTTCACTACCCATGCCCACGGCGTCGGTGCACCGTTGGAGCGTACTGTCCGCCTCGGGTTCGGAAGTGTCGTCAGTCGATTCGTCGTCTATGGTGATGGTCGGCGCGTCGAAGCCTCCAAATCCCGGGGATGCGGATGGCTCGACGTCGGGTTCGGCGACCGTACCCACCGGCGGCAAGTCGGACATGGATCCCTGAGCAACGGGACCGGCGTCGTTCGACGTCTCCGCGACCCCAATAGCTTCAGAACCCGACTTGTCACAGCCCCAAAGCGCGGCGAGCAGAAGCGCTGTAACGACACCGTCCTGCAGTTTCACCGAACGATCGCGCAGGCGTGTTGATCTGGTGACGGACATTTCGTGGTTGAGCTGTGGCACGGGACCTCCAAGACTTGGAACGTACCCGGCCAGACGCGTGATGCCGCGGCAATAGCTCACTGGGCCAATATCTCGAATGAGCACTCGTTCTTTCGTTCCAACGACCGCGCGAGAGCGGCCGAACTGACGCAGTGTAGCGCGCTTCACGGTTTGGCGGTGGCCTAGGAAAGTGGCCGTACGGTCGAACCATGGCCAAACTGCCGGCGCGCCTACATCGAACTACTGGCCCGGGCTTCGGAGTGTTGCGCTCCAACACGCAGCCAAACGCCCGGCAACGCGACGCTTTCGGTGCGTGCCTCGGCAAAGCGAGAACTGGGGACGCGCGTCGTGGCGAGCGCTCGGACCGGCGGGGTCGAACGCTGGCGTCAGAACTCTTCGCTATAGTGGAAGATCGAGGTCGAGATTGGCGAGCTGCGCGTCGAGGACGGCGCGGCGAGCCTCGTACGCTTCGACGGGCCCGCCGCTTTCCACGACGAAGAGCCGAGTGCGGTCGAACAGCAGCCAAGGGTCGCTCTTGAGAAACACTGCCACGCTGTACCAATGCTTGCGACCGTCCTGGTTCCGCAAAAAGCTGAATGCTTTCCCCTCGGTGCCGTCGGCAGTCTTCACTGGCCTCTGCTCGACGACTTCGTAGGCACCGAGCCGCGCCATCTGATTGGACACGGCTTGCTCCCAAAACGTCGCATCCGCATCACGGGCATCCAGTTCCCGGACGGCAACCGTCACTCCAGACGCGTCCGCTGCCTGGTACTGGTACAGCTCGTTCTGCAGCTTGACGAAGCCCGGTGGTGTTTCGACTTCGAACGAGTGACATGCACTCGTCGCGGCAAGTCCCAGAAGCACTGCGAACAATCCAAAGTGTCCCATCTTACTGATCCTTTGACTGCAAAAGGTAACTCAATCCCAAGGTGCCCAACCATTCGAACGGCAGCGCCGGCAGCGCTTCGAGCGATTCGTGCTCGACCTGAACCCACTCGACGCCAACCGTCGAGTAGGCAACGAGCTCGCGCAGACGGCGCAGCTTTCCCTGCAAGACCTCGAGCTGTTCACTCACACGACCCAGCTCTTGCTCGATACGCAGTGCGTCTTCCACCTTGGTCGCCCGCTCCATCAGCGCGACAAGTCGTTGGCGCAAGGCCTCGGCGTTCCGTATTCTCGCTTCGAGATCGAAGTACTGTTCGGTGACGTCATCGACGTGCACCTGACGTTCGATGAGTTCACCTTTCGAGACGACCTGTTCGACGGCCTTGTGAAAGTTGGCACTGGGTATGCGAACGACCAGGCGATTCCCTCGCTGTTCGAGCAAATAACCTCCGTTCGCCTTCACCCAGCCAAGCAGTGCTTTCGCTGCTGCGTCCGGGTCCACCAAAGCCACACGAAGCTCTGCGCGGTAGATGAGCTTCTCAGCCCGATTCGGTTGTTCAGCATCCTGAAGCGCGGGGTCGCTCACGCCATCGATGCTCGCTTCGGGAGCGACGCCAGGTGGCGGCGGCGGAGCCGGTTCAGCCGCGAAACGGCCACCAACGTCCCCCACGTTTGCTCCGCCGCTGACCTGGACGTCCGCCGTGGCCGGTGCGGCCGGCTCGAATTCCGCCCGGCCACAGGCCACCAACCACACGGACAACGTCGCCATCAACAGCGTACAGCGTTGGAAGTTCGTCATGGCTGGCCCAACGCCAGCGCCGGCCCGCACTTACAGGCGGAACAAGAAAAAGTCGCAAACCGTGTGGCCGAGCCGGTCTGCGCTCGAAGCACCCCTGAGCATGACGCGCCGCCGGCATCAGGCGCGGGGCTGAGATGTGGATTTCGGCGCGGCGGTGCGCTTGCGCCGCGCGAGCCGCACAGCTTCGCGCCCGATGCACAATCTGAGCACCTCCGCGAAGGTCTCGACGAAATGAACCTTCTGCCCCTTCCGAACGGACCTCGGCAACTGCTGGAAATCGGGTTGGTTGCCCTTCGGCAGAATGACTTCCTTGGCGCCAGCGCGCTTGGCGGCGATCAGTTTCTCTTTGATCCCGCCAACCGGCATCACCAAGCCACTGAGGTTCAACTCCCCAGTCATCGCCAGGTGCGCCTTTGGGGCAACCCCATGTGCCAGAGTGTACAGCGCCGTGGCCATCGTGATGCCCGCTGACGGACCATCTTTCGGCACCGCCCCCGCGGGAACGTGGAGGTGAACGAAGCGTTCGTCGAAGTAGCCGCACTGCTCTTCTCGACACAGCGCTCGCACGTAGGTGTAGGCAATCTCACTCGATTCGATCATCACCTCACCGAGCTGCCCCGTTTGTTTGAACGCCGCGCCCTTGCTGAGTACGCCCTTGGCTTCGATGAAGAGCGTGTCGCCGCCCATGCTCGTCCACGCCAACCCCATCACCACACCGGGACGCGGCTCGTCGAATAGCGATTCGTTGGTGAACAACGGAGGCCCCAATAGTTCTTCGACTTGGACGGCACCGATGGCAACCTTGTCGACCTTGCCCTCGACGATCTTCACGGCGCACTTGCGAACGATCTTCTTGATCTGGTGTTCGAGGTTGCGCAATCCGGCTTCGCGCGCGTAGCCATCGACAAGAGCGCGCATCGCGGGACGGGAAATCGAGATCAGGCTGCGCTTCTGCTTGAGATTGCGCACCGCTTTGGGCAGCAAGAACCGTCGCGCGATTTCCAGCTTTTCTTCGAGCAAGTAGCCACTGAGCTGAATCACTTCCATGCGATCGAGCAGCGGACCAGGAACCGTGTCCAACCGGTTGGCAGTGCAGACGAACAGAACCTTGGAAAGATCGAAGCGGACGTCGAGGTAGTGATCGAGAAAGTCTCGGTTTTGCTCTGGGTCGAGCACCTCCAGCAGGGCCGCGGCGGGGTCTCCTTGGTAGCTGGCGTTGATCTTGTCGATTTCATCGAGCATGATCACCGGATTGTTGGTTTCACACACTCGCAATGCCTGAAGAAACTTGCCGGGCATCGCCCCGATGTACGTGCGCCGATGGCCTTTGATCTCGGCCTCGTCACGCATGCCGCCGAGTGAAAAGCGATAGAACTGGCGTCCCAGACACTCCGCGATGGATCGACCAATCGACGTCTTGCCGACACCAGGTGGCCCAGCCAAGCATATGATCGATCCACCGAAGTCGCCGCGCAGAATCCCCTCAGCGATGAACTCCAGGATGCGTTCTTTTACATCGCTCAGACCATAGTGCTCACGATCGAGCACGCGGCGCGCCGAGGCCAAGTCGACATCACCACTCGACCCGACGCCCCAGGGCAACACCGTCAACCAGTCGAGATAGTTGCGGGTCAGCGCGTACTCGGAACCGCTGGTTTCGAGCATGCGTAACTTGTTCATCTCGTCGTCGATGCGCGCCTTGGCCTCCACCGTCGGCGAGCGCGTCTCGAGACGCGCCATGAATTCGTCGAGCTCCGCTTCTTTGCCCTCTTTCTCTATCCCGAGTTCCTGCTTGATCGCTTTGAGTTGCTCTCGCAAGAAGAACTCGCGTTGCTGCTCGTTGATGCGTTCCTCGATGCGGTCGCGAATCTTGCTTTGAAGGCGGGCAATCTCGAGTTCGCGCTTGAGCAAACCCAAGACCTTCTCTAGACGCCGCCGGACGTCGAGCGTCTCCAGTACCCCTTGCAGAGCCTCCGGTTCCGCACTCGTCAGAAACGCCGCCATATCGCCCAGCATCCCCGGCTCCTCGAGATTCCCCTCGCTGAGCAGCAAGCTCAACTGCTCTTTGTAGAGCGGGTTCTGGGTGACCAGCTCCTTGATGGAATTGATGACGGCCAACGTGTAGGCCTTCAGCTCGTCGGAAGGGGCACCCTTGTCCTGCAGGTACTCGACCTCGGCCACCATGTAGGGCGTCTGCCTGACGACCCGGACGATCCGCATGCGGTCCAGAGCACTCAGCACCGCAGTCACTTCGCCATCGGTCGTCGATACGTTGATGACCTCGGCAACGACGCCCACCTCGTAGACTTCGCCGTCGACGGGGCCAGAACGCGGAGCACCACTGCTCGGCCCTCCGTCTCGGGTTCGTTCGAGCACCAAGCCCACCAAGCGATGGCTGCTCTTGGTAACGTCCTTGATGAGCCGCTTGAGGTCCTCGCTCTCGAGCGCGACAGGGACCATGACCTTCGGAAACACCGGTCGTTCTGGCAATGCCACGATGGGCAGCTCATCCGGGTATTCGTCCCGAGCAATCACTATCTGTGAAGGCGGCGGATCCGACTTCCTGTTGCTCTCATCACCCATGGGGGTACCGTACACCAAACCGCGGGGGTTTCCCGTGGAATCTGCGCGCTTTTCGAGGAATTACGGCGGGTTGGTCCGCACACGTCACGCCTGTAGCGAACGTGCCGACACCATTTCACGAACGACCTGGGTCGCGTACGAGCCCGACGGCAACGTGAAGCTGACGGTCACGTCATTTTCATTAATCTGATACCCATAGTCTCCCACGCGAACGAACAGGTCTCGGCGGGCCCCCGGCGCGTAGCCGTAGAGTTTCGTGCGCAGTTCGTCGTCCAATCCGGCGGCCTGGAGCGCTTGCTGTTCGAGGGCCGCCGCATCATCTCGAGCCGCCATGCACTTGGGACCAGCAATCGGCCCCGTGAGATGGATGTCGAACTCCGCCAGGCGCGGAGCTTCGGCTCCGGGGTCGTCGACGACGAACACCTTGGAGCTACCGTCGAGGCGAACTACTTCGCCCTTCAGCGGAACGTCCAAGCTGCGTTCACAACGCAGCGCAAGGTAGCGATTGAACACTTCCGCCTGCACGACGCTGGGATAGAGCTTGAACAGGAATCGAGACTTGAGGCGTCCGCCCTGCCGCAACCAACGCAGCGCATCGCCCAGACCTGCACCATCGTTACCAAAACGCTGCTCACCGAAGTAGTTGGGCAGCCCACGCCCTGTCAAACTCGCCCCGTACTCGTCCAGCAAGTTCGCGTCCCCTCGTGCGACGTCCACCAGGCGAATCGTGAAGCGGTTGCCTGCCTGGTGCCCAGTTCGCAGCTTGTTGTTGTGCCGAGAGCACTCGAGCAGCGAAACGCCGGCGGGCAATTGCCATTGCTCCGTCACGCTCGCGTCGAGGTTCGGAAGGCTGAACCACTGACTGGTCACGGCGTGCTTGTCCTTCAAGCCCGCGTAGCCGATGTCCCTCTCCTTGACGCCTGAAACGTTGCTGAGAACGCGAAGCAGCTGCGGCGTGGTCATGCCACGTTTTCTCAGCCTGACGTACAAGTGGGCCCCCTGGCCACTGGCTGGGTACAACGGTAGCTCGTCCACGACGAAGTCTTCGGGATCCGGACCGATCCGTCCGCCGATGGGCGGCAGTTCGGCAAGCCACAGTGGTACCGGGAAGGGAACGATGGGAGCTGTTGAGTCGGACATGGTGGACTATTCGTTGGATGCAATTGCGCGCCGATGGGCGTCGAGAACGTGAAGGCCGCGTACGTCGAGCCACCGAATCAGCTGGGTCACGTCGTCGAGCACATCGTGCTCGTGGTGCCCTTCACCGGGAAATCCTTCCGTCGCCTCGGGACCGGTCAAGACGGCTACGAAGTGAATCCCCGCCGCTTTGGCCGCTTCACCGTCACCCTGCCTATCCCCGACGTAGATCGCGGGGTGGGACTCGCCGTTCAATTGCTGACGCCGCTTCCACACCGGTTCGAAACAACGGGGATCTGGCTTGGGCGCGGGTTGGTCGTCCTGAGCAAACACGCCTTCGAACCAGGTCTCGTCCAACCCGCCCTGCCGCATTCGAAGGGACAGGTTCTCGCGAGTTCGACTGGTTACGATCCACAAGCGATGTCCGAGGGCACGCAGAGTGTGCAAGGTCGCGGCGGCGCCTTCGATAGCCCCGCAAGGGAAGGCCACCATTTCTCGCCGCCAGGTATCCATGAACACCTCCACGTCGCGCCCCGGATAGTGCCGTTGCAGCGTCGACGGGAAATCCCGGCCATAAGTTACCAGCTGCGCATCGGCGAGCTCCGGCCAGCCCAAAACGGCCGCAACCCGACGATGACAGTTGGCGTACGCTTCGAAACTCGAAATCAAAGTGTCGTCCAAGTCGAACACCAGATCGAATGGCGAGTGTCGCTCGGACCGCCTCGAAGATTCTCCCCGATCGCCAAGTGGCGGCGCTTGGTTGGCTTCGGATTGACCTCCGCCGGAAGCTCGCCGTGCTTCGGCGCCAGGACTTTCACGCATTGGGTGGCTTTCGCCTTCAGGATCCAACCGATCGATTTCAGTCTGCCGAAGCACTAGTATCAAAGGAAAAGACGTACCTCGAAGAAATACGACAGGGGTCAGGAACGCATCGAATCGCGGCGCCGACGCGGTCCATCCACTCGGCGGCCCGATACGAGCAGAGTCCAACACCACGCAGGTCTGCCGCTGGCGCATGAGGGCTCGGTGGTCCGTCGGCAAGGCTGCCTCGAACTCGTTACCTCGACCGCTCAGCTGCACACTTAACCGGCTGTAATCACAAGCATTGCTCCAACGACCGGGTCGCCCGAGCTGTCTCCGTGGAACATGCGGACGAGCCGTATCCCCACAGCCTCTCGACTATTTCGCTCCAATGCGAAGGGTGGGTGAACGGACTGGCATGCGACGTTGGGCACTGCTGTTCCCGTTGTGCGCCCGTTCGAGTGAAGGGTCGGGCTGCGGTCAGATGCCAACGATCACCAGACCCTCGCCAGACGACGAGGAGCCCCACACGGCGGCGACCATTTCCGACGGCGACACCCCACATTCACAGAAAGCGCCCCATCAGCGTCAAATAGACGGGGAAGCTTCGATAGTACTGCTCTTCGATGACATCGTCCGTCCCGTCGTCGGCGCGCGTCGCGGTGACCATTTGCACGTAGCGCGCATCGATCCCCAGGTAGAAGTCCGCTGCCGGTAGGTCGATGAAGCGCAGCGACGGCATCACCCCAAGGCCGACGTAGGCCCCGAGCAAGCCTCCATCCTTGTCTTGCGTGGTTTCGAGATCGGCAGCGCCACCCAAAGCGTAGGCGCGCAATCCGACACCGTCGAAATCCAAGTCGAGCCCACCTTCGAGCCCGTACAGCCGCAAGGAGCTCGTGGTGCCTGCCCCACCGTCTTCCGAACCGAGGTGCGCCGTCGCAGCAGCCCCGATGTAGATCGGTATGATGGGGAGTGTAAACCCTAAGCGACCACCGAATCCCCATCGAAACGGGTCATCGCCGTCTTCAGCAGGGGGCAGCCCATGGCCACCGAAGGCTCCCAGACTGATGTCCGCAAACGCCGGTTGAACTGCCAGGAACGCGGCGACAAACGCCAGCGCCATTCGTGTCTGTTTTCCAATCGTCATCGAGCCGAACGTAAGGGAGGACGACCTGCCTCGGCAACTGACGAACCCCGGGAAAACGTCCACAAAAGATCTGCCCCCCGTTCGAAAGCCCACCGCAGAGCCCGGTCTACAGCAATGAGCAAAAGCCGGTCAGCGGGGCCGACCATCTGACCCAGCCTTCTCTCACGCCCCTTTCGCAGCAGCCCGAAGCAGCGCGGTGCGCATGGTCTTGACGTCGACGCCGTACATGTCCGCCAGCTTCTCCACGGTTTCAGGCTCCGGTGATCGAGCGGCGCGCCGAACCACGTCGTGAGGGTGGTGCTCGAGAACCCAGGACCCGAGCTGACGGCGCACCAGCGCCTCGCAGATCCCCTCGACCACCTCGACTCCCGCATCTCGGAGAATGCGACAACCTTCGCCACTGACGCGTGGATGCGGGTCGTGCATGCCAATCACGACTCGCGCCAAGCCACGTTCTGCAATCGAACGAGCGCAGGCGGGAGTGCGGCCATGAAACGAGCACGGTTCCAGCGTCGAGTACAACGTCGCACCGACCACGCTCTTGCCACGCGCCTTGGCGTGAGCGGCGGCGGCAATCTCCGCATGGTCTTCACCTGGCCCCTGAGTGTGCCCCTTTCCGAGCAGCTCCCCCTGCGCATCGACGATGACACAACCCACCCATGGATTGTCGCCTGTACCGCCCCGGGCTAACTCGCCCTCGGCAATCGCCTGCCTCATCCAACGTTCGTGCTCTTCGCTCATGGCACCGCGCAGCATATGCCGGTCGGAACCGGTCTGCCACGCTGGGCGGAGCTCAATCGGCGACGGTCGACCGCGTGCCACTGCCACGGTATGCGTGCGACGAGATCGCGGTCCCGAATCCACCTCGCAAAGCGGACTGCCAAATGAGCATTCGCAAACGCTCATTCGATGCAACAGAGCATGGAGTCGAGAAAGCGACTGCACCGGAGGCGGGGTTTCGGGCCCTCACCAAACGGCGGCCGGAAAAACTGCCGACAATCGTGCTCGCCCAATTTAGGTCATCGACCGTCTTGCTGACGCGAAAGTCCAAACGAACGGATCAGGTTGTAGATGTGAGCTCGAGCCAAATCGAGGCGCCGCGCCGTCTCGGTGATGTTCCAGTCGGTCTCGCGCAGAACACGGCACAAAAGGCCCTTCTGAAAACGGCGCGTCTCTTCCTGGAAACTCCGCGAGCTATCCGGCTCCTGGTCGGCGTCCAGATCGGGAAACAGCATGCGCGCTTCGACCCGTTCCACGTCGTACATCGACGCGCGCAAGACACCCGATTCAATCGTGTGTTCGAGTTCCCGAATGTTCCCCGGCCACTCGCGCGCCTTCAGGGCGGTGATCGCACCGGGTGAAAGGGTCATTCGCCCCAAGTTGTGCTGACCACAAATGCTCTCGCAAAAGTGCTCCGCCAAGGCCTCCAAATCCTCGGAGCGATGGCGCAAAGCCGGCATCTTGATGGTGATCACCTGCAGGCGGTAGAACAGGTCTTCCCTGAAGTTGCGCTGCGCGATCAGCGCCTGCAAGTCGGCGTTGGTTGCAGCAATCACCCGGACGTCAGCCTGCAACGGACGGGCGGCCCCGAGGGGGTAGTACTCCTTGGTCTGCAGCAATTGCAGCAACTTCGCCTGGGCTTTGACGGTCAGCTCCGAGATCTCGTCCAAGAAGAGCGTGCCGCCCTTGGCGGCGGTCACCTTACCTTCGAGCGCTCGGAGCGCCGTGGAATGCGCACCTTGTGCGGCACCGAACAACTCGTTTTCTACGAGTTCCTCGGGGATCGCAGCGCAGTTGAGCGATACGAACGGAAACTTGGCGCGCCCGCTGTTGTCGTGAATGACCCGCGCCAGCTGCGTCTTGCCAGTGCCGGTGTCCCCCGTAATCAACACGCTCGCATCGAGCCGTGAGGCGAGCTCCGCTTCGGCGAGGACCTTCGCCAGGCTTCGCGAATAGCCGACAACACCGACCAAGTTCATCCGCTGGCGCAACTCAGCCAGAGGATCCAACGTCGATTGACGTTGCAGCACGCGGTGAGCAAGACCCACCAGGTAGCGAGCAAATGTCGTCGCCAGTTGGATCTCGGCGTCGGAAAACGGCCCCTCTGGCCCCCGCCCTTCGAGATACAGAACGCCGATCGGTGACTCTTGCCCAATCGGCACGCACAGCACCGCCTCGATTTTCCAGCGTTTGACACTCTGCCGATCGCGAAAACGAGGATCGAGCAGCGCCGAAGGAACACATAGCACTTCGCCGCGAGCGATGGCGTGCGCGATGATTCCACGGGAGATGTTCTCACGAACCTGCTCGACTTCTTCGTCGGACCACCCCGCGGCCGTCCACCATTGGCGGTCACTCTTGGACGATGGATCGTTCAGTTCCAGGTAACCGCGGTCGGATCCGACGATCTCCACGACCAATCGCAACGCGCGTTCGATGAATTGCTCGGGCTCGGTAACGTCGTCGAGATTGAGCAAGCCAAGGTACAGGTCGCGCTCCAGACGAGTGCGACGCGCTTCGAGCGCTTCTGTCGGTTTCACGAGTGCTACCGCGTCGGACATCGCCCAACAGCGTGCCTTGTTTTGTCGCCGAGAGCTACGGGTGTCGACGCGACCCGCACCGATTGAATGCGACCTCGCCGACTATGAGCCGACATCTGTTGGAATTTGCGCGATCGACTCCCACGGCATCTCCCGACGCTCGGCGTGCCGTTACAACGGGAAACCATTCATTTCGTTGGCGCGGAAGGCGCAGGTGGATCGACACTCGATCCGTCGCCCCCATCCGGTGTCGCTCCGCGCTCGGACGGATCGTCCACTGCAGGCTCGGGGAGCGACTCGCCGTCCGACGGATCTGCCGCCGCAGAATCGTCTCTGACGTCCGATGGCGAACGGTCCGGCGGCACACTTTCAGCTGGTCGTGTCGGCCCGCCCGCCGCCGATTGGGGGGAAACGGAAACGGCGGGTTCGACGCTGACCCCCGCAGCCTCGCTCGCCGGAGACCCTTCTTCGGTCTCAGTCGGGGCCGCGCCTCCCGGTGCGACCTTTTTCCGTACCTTTGCGGTCGTCTTCGGAGACGCCTTGCTCGCTTTGGAAGCTCGACACGGCGCATCGAACGAGTGCTTTTCGAGAAAAAACGTCACCGACCCGATCGAGCCGTCCCCCGCAACGCGAACGGGAATACGGTCATCGTCGTTGGTCATCCACACGGAGAACGCGCGCGGTGTGTACTCCTCACCTTCATCTAGATCCACGCGGTGGGCCGTGCCTTGAAAACGCACGGTCGACAAGACGCCTCGCTCGGTTTCGAGGGGCTCGACACCCAGGTACTGCACGTCGGCGCGCCACAGTTTGCGCCCCAACACGACGTAGAAGTATCCCCGCTCTTTCGGCTCTGGGCGCCATCCCTTGAGCGCAAAAACCGCAGTCTGCGTATCGTAGAGCGTTTCTTCTTTGGGATAACGCTTCTTGCCGGCTTTGAGCGCTCCCGAGGCGCGTTCGAACCGGTACTTGAAACGCCCGGGTTTCGACCAGATCTCGTAGTCGCGCCAGTCGTCGCCATCCTCGACGTGGGTGTGTGAATGGACCAATCGAATGCCTTCGGCCTCGAACGTGCTGCTGGCGGTCCCGCGCGTCTTGTTGAACAGCGCCAGCACACCGGCGGTGGCCATCTTAGCCTCGACGTTCCAGCGCGAGTCGGCCGCTTCGTCGCACGGTGCGTGGACCTGTACATCCAAACGTCCGACGTTCATGCCGAGCACTTCAGCACGCGCCCCAAAGCGCTCGCCTGCCTGCAACACCCTGCGGTCGTCAGGAGGCACGACGAGGCCGAGCTCCTTCGTCGGCGGTTTCGGTGGCGGACCGCTGACGGCGCTCGAACAGCCGAGGCACACCGCGCACACCGCCAACCAACGACATCTGGCTGCCAAGCTCATCACGTCACCGTCTCCATCTCGCAAACCCTCCAACGATTGGGTTCCGCCAGCCGGCAACGAGCGGGCGCGGCGAGCCGAACCGCATGTCGGCGTCCTGAGTCGAAACATCCGGCTTTTCTCTCTTCCAGGCCAGGACCCCTGATGTAATCGCCGGATCGGGTCGGTGCAACCCCACGCAAGTAACGGTATTCATTGGAAACCCCACGGGGTAACAAATCGGTTGCGCCGGGGGGGCAGATGTAGGAAGCAGGGCTCCGCCGCAGGAGACGCGGTTGGATCACCATGACAAAAGCAAACGACAATCTCCTGGTCTTGTTGCCAGGCATGGGCGCAGTCGCCACCACCTTCGTGGCCGGCGTCGAAGCCGTCCGGCGCGGAATGGCTCGACCCCTCGGCTCGGTCACTCAGCTTCAGACGATCCGGATCGGGAAACGATCCGAAGGTCGCAACCCGCTGATCAAGGACTTCGTCGATCTGGCGCCCCTCGAACACCTCAGGTTCGCCGGCTGGGACGTCTACCCAGACTCCGCCTTTGACGCGGCACGTCGTGCCTCGGTCCTCTCGAACGAGCACGTCGCCCCGCTACAAGATTTCCTCTCCGAGATCCAGCCGATGCCAGCGGCGTTTGATCAGGAGTTCGTCAAGCGTCTGCATGGCACCAACGTCAAGCCGACGAAGTCGAAGCGCGAACTCGCGGAAGCCCTGCGCCAAGACATCCGTGACGCCAAGGCCAAGCACGGCACGAACCGCGCCGTCATGATTTGGTGCGGCTCGACGGAGGTTTACACCCAACCATCCGCCTGCCACCAGTCGATCGAAGCCTTCGAAAAGGGTTTGGACGAAAACGATCCCGCGATCGCCCCGTCACAACTGTACGCCTACGCCGCGATCTGCGAGAAGGTTCCGTACGCGAACGGCGCGCCGAATCTCTCCGCCGACAACCGCGCGCTCGTCGCGCTGGCCGAACAAAACGGTGTGCCAATCGCCGGCAAGGACTTCAAGACCGGGCAAACCTTGATGAAGACGATCCTCGCGCCCGGTTTCAAGGCGCGAATGCTCGGCGTGCAAGGCTGGTTCTCGACCAACATCCTGGGCAACCGCGACGGCGAAGTGCTGGACGACCCCGGTAGCTTCCGCGCCAAGGAGGTTACCAAGTCGAGCGTGCTCGACGCGATCCTCCAACCGGAGCTCTACCCCGAGCTGTACAAGGACCTGTATCACAAGGTCCGCATCAACTACTACCCTCCTCGCGGCGACGAGAAAGAGGGCTGGGACAACATCGACATTCGCGGCTGGCTCGGATACCCGATGCAGATCAAGGTCGATTTTCTGTGCCGCGACTCAATCCTCGCCGCGCCGATCGTGCTGGACCTGGCGTTGTTCCTCGACTTGGCTGCTCGCTCCGGTCGTTCCGGTATTCAAGAGTGGCTCTCGTTCTACTTCAAGAGCCCACAAGTTGCCGAAGGGCACGTGCCCGAACACGATCTGTTCATTCAGCACTTCCGTCTGAAGAACACGTTACGCGTGATCGGTGGGGAATCCCCCATCGACCACCTCGCAGAAGATTGACGAGCGTCGCGTGCGGGGCTCGTCCGCTGGCACTCGCCCCGCATGCCGCACGTAAACCCCAGTGCCGGCTACAGTACGTCGCTGATGAACGAGGCTAGTCGGCATTGCGGATCCTGATCGTCGCCACTCAGATACAGCTGCCCGGTCGCCACGGCGGAACGACCCACGTCAGTGAACTCGTGCGCAATCTCGAGCGCTACGGCGAGGTCCTGGTTCTGGCCAAGCGCGGGTCGAACGCCCCTGGCGTCGTTGGAGTCAGCTTGCCGATCCGCGCCAACGGCGCTTTCGGCAAGGTGCTCAGCTACGCCTACTTGCCCCAGGCCCTCACCGCTGCCCGACGCTTCCAACCCGACGTCATCTACGAACGCAGCTCGTCGTTCGGGTTGGGCGCCTTGCTCAGCAAAGCACTCGACGTGCCGATGTTGTGCATGGTGTTGGACGAACACTTCAGCCGCCGTTCGCTGATACGCGCCAAGAAGATCATCTCGACCACCCCCAGCACCGTGCCCAGCGAATTCCGCGACAAGTTCGTCAAGGTCAGCTGGGGTGCGAACGCCGAACGCTTCAATCCCGGCGTGCCTGCGCTGCAAAGTACGGCGCTGCCGCGTTTCGAGGGTACGACGCTCGGGTACGTCGGTTCCTTCAAGCGCTGGCACGGCCTCGAGGACCTTGTCGACGCTGCGAAACACTTCGCCGAGCGCCCGCTGCGCTGGGTGATGGTCGGCGACGGCCCGGAACGTCCCAGAATCGAGCAGTTGGCGAGCGATGCCGGCGTTTTGGATCGGTTCGTGTTCAGCGGCTCGATCGACTACGAACAAGTGCCAGGTTGGGTCGCTGCCATGGACGTGTGTCTGGCACCTTTTCATCCCAGTCAGCACAGTGGCTCGAACGGTAGCTTCGTGCTCGATCCCTTGAAGGTCTTCGAATACTTGGCGATGGGCAAGCCCACCATCACCATCAACAGCGAGAACATTCGCGCGCTGCTCACGGATCGAACGCACGCGCGCCTGATCTCGCCAGGCGATCGGGCAGAGCTCGTTGCAGCCATCGAGGAAACCTTGAACGACCAGGACGCAGCGCGAGCGATGGCCGAACGGGGCCGTCAGCTCGTTCTGAGCAAGTACACCTGGGCCGCGCATGCCGCACACTTGCACGAGCTGTTCACCGAAATGAGCGCGGCATGAGGGTGGTGTTCGATGCGCGCTACTTGAACAACCCCAGTAGCGGGATCGGCGTGTATTGCGACAACTTGCTGCGCAACCTGTTGTCCCTCGAACCCGCTTTGCACTTCACGCTGGTCTCGCGCAAAGCCGGGTTGGCCGAACGCTACGATGCGACGCGCTGCGACGAGCTGATTTTTCGTTTTGCGCCGCGTTCGTTCGCAACGCTGTGGGCGCTCGGGCCGTTGCTCCGACGCGAGCAGGCAAAGCGTCGCTTCGACGTGTTCCACAGTCCGTTCAACATCATTCCAAGCGCACTACCCTGTAACAGTGTCGTGACGATTCACGACATCATGCAGATCCAGGATCCGCGCAACATCGCGACGAGTCGTTTCGTGCAAAACACCGCGGGCCTGTTTTGGCGAACGCGCATTCGCCACGCGGTAGGCCACGCGACGCACATCGCGGCAGTTTCTGGGGCGACAAAGAGCGCGCTCGTCGAGCACTTTCCGACGCTGTCCCCGGAACGCATCACGGTCACTCCCAACGGCGTCGACCGCTACTTCTTCGATCCCCCGAGCGAAGCGGAGATCCAACAAGCGCGGCGGCGCGTGGGTTCGCAGCGCTTCGTGTTGTGCGTCGGCAACGAATCCCCTCACAAGAATCACGCGCGCGCCGTCCGCGCCTTCTTGCGAGCGTTCGAACACGATTCGGACATTCGGTTCGTGTTGGTGCGGCGCTCCGTCAGACACGATCCCGAGATGGTTCGATTGCTCGCCGAACCCGATGCGCGGCAGAAGGTGCTCGTTCTGGAGCACACCGAGCTGCCCATCCTCCGAGCGCTGTACGCCGAGGCTCACGTCTTCTTCTTCCCGTCTTGGGTCGAGGGCTTTGGCATCCCGATTCTCGAAGCGATGGCCACTTGCACGCCCGTCGTCACAGGTGACCGCAACGCTCCAGCAGAAGTCGCCGGTGACGCTGCGCTGTTGGCTGATCCCTACGACGTCAGCGCCCTGGCCGACGCATTGTCCCGCGTCGACAGTGACCCAGCACTTCGACGGCAACTCGCTGAGAAGGGTCGCCGGCGCGCCAGCGAGTACACCTGGACGCGCTGCGCGCAAGCAACCCTCGACGCGTACCGGCGCGCACAGCCAACTGGACGGGCCTCTTGATACCCTGGCTTCCAGCGCGGTTCGGGAACGCCTTCGGTCAAGCTGCCCAAGGAGGTGCCGCATGAAGGTACTGATCTGGGCGACGACGTTTGGCTCGGATCTGTGGAGCTTCACGCGCTATCTCGACCAACGATCGGACGTCGAGGTCAAGGTCGTGATGAAGAACCCCACGGCGTTTCTGAACGAGCCCGTCGCGCGCCTGTATCCGTTGCGCGCCGAAATCGTGGAGCGAACTGCGGCTACTCAAGCCCTGGGGATAACGGGCTATCACCCAGACGTCACCGTGTTCGACAACGAGGTCCCGGCCCCGGGCAAGTCCCGCGCAGGTTTTGCGCTCTGGCACGGGTTCGGCTGGAAGGGTCCGAACGACGTCAAGGAGATGCGGCCCCTGTACTGGCAAATTCGCTTGGCGTGGGGTGATCCGCGCAAGTCCAACCCTCGCTTTCGCTGGCAATGCTTCGGCCCGAAGGACTTCGAGCACCGCACCAAGACGGCTGGCCTGCACCCGAGCAACTGCCCCATACTCGGCGCGGCGAGTCACGACGATCTCATCACTCCACTCCCCAAAGAGACGCTACAGGAATACTACCCCTTCGACATCGTCGGGCGCAAAACCGTACTGCTCGCACCAACCTGGCACTACGGCGAAGTCTTTGCTCACTGGGGAGGCGACGCGGTCGTCCTGGAGCGCCTACTGACGCTACTGGGTCAGCGCGACACCAACGTCATCATTCGCTTACACGATTCGTTTCGATTCGACGCGGCGTACACGTCGTTCCTGCAAGATGTCGCGACCCGTCACCGCCACGTGCTGTTGAAGTTCAAGGACAGGAACCCGGACAACTTCCTGGACATGCAGGTTTCCGACGTCCTCATCACGAACTTCAGCAGCATAGCCAACCTCTTCTACGCAACGGGCAGGCCGACGATTCACGTGTACCCTGTGCGTTCCGCAGACGAGGCATTCATTTGGCGCAAGCGTACACTGCTCGGAATGTGGGAACGCCGTGTGGAAAAGGCAAGCTACATCTGGAAGTTCCCCCCCGAGGAGAACGGCGGCTTGCTCGCCAAGAACCCAGACGAGCTATTCGCCGAAGTCGAACGTGCACTGGATGATCCGTCATGCTGTAAAGCGCAAACTCGCCAGTTTCTCGATCGACAGATGCTCGGCGCGGACGGTAAGAACTGCGAACGGATTCTAGCCGCGCTCGCGCAATTGGTGCAGACTCCCGGCTGAAAACGCGCCCCCTCGCCTACCCCACTCGAGTTCCCGTGTCCCTATCGGTCCCAGCCCCATCACCAAGAATCGGTCTCATCCTCGCAGCTGGCAAAGGCTCACGGCTGGAGACCGCCACCGGCGTCACTCGTCTCAAGCCGCTGTTGCCCGTCGGGGGCAAACCGCTGATCTGCCGAGTGATCGACTCGATGGATCGGGTCGGTTGTCTCAAGGTCGTGATCGTGACGGGGTTTGCCGGCGATGAGCTGCGCGCGGCAATCCGAGAAACCTACGATGGGCGCGCCGAGTTGGCGTTCGTTCACAACGCGCAATTCGAACGTTCCAACGGTCTGAGCGTGTGGGCAGCTCGGGCTCACCTCGAAACCACGTTCATCCTCTCGATGGCCGACCACATCGTGAGTCCGGCGATCATGGATTTGGCGGCCAACCACAAACCGCCAGAGAGTGGCGCCACACTGCTCGTCGATCGCAAGATCAAGTCCGTGTTCGATCTCGACGATGCGACCAAGGTCAAGACCGCAGACGGAAAGATCGTGGCCATCGGCAAACAGCTCACCGACTACGATTGCATCGACACTGGGATCTTCGTATGCACGACCGCTCTGGTACGCGCCATCGGTGAAGTTGCCGAAACGCGAGGCGACGCTTCGCTCAGCGATGGCGTGCAACAGCTATCCCGTTCGGGGTTGATGACGGTGCTCGACGTCGGGGCCGAGACCTGGATGGATGTCGATACCCCCGAAATGTTGGCGGACGCCGAGGCACGACTGGCAGCGATGCCACGGCGCTGAGCCGGGCCCCAGCGCCCGGGGGCAGATGGTCAGAACTCGACCACAACCGAACGACAGTGAAACGTGACCACGGAGACGACAGGTCGAACCAGAGCGCGCCAGGCAGGGGTGCTCATGTTTGGTCGGACCATGGCGACCATCTCCGAAGCCCTGACGCCGATCATCATCATTCGTATGTTGAGCAAGACGGACGTCGGCTTGCTCAGTGGCGCGATGGTCATCTACTCGACCGCCGCACTCATTCTGTCCACCGGCTACCCGGCGACGCTGTTCTACTTCCTGCCCACCCGCGACGCGGTAGGGCGAGGTGCGCTCGCGCGTCGCATGACGTTCGTTCTTGCCGTGGTCGGGGCGTTGCTCGGCGCGCTGTTCTGGCTAGCGGGACATCTGCCGGCCGACAGCGGTCTGACGTCGAGTACGGGTGTCTTCGATCCCGAAGCGCTGTCACTGCTTTCTGCCCTCGCGCTGTACCCAGTCGGCGACCTGCCGAGCCGAATGCTGCCCAACTTGCTGGTGATTGAGGAACGCACGCGTGCCGCCGCCGTTTTCGGCATCGTCAAAGCGGTGGGCATGAGCGCAGCAACCATCGTTCCGGTGTTGGCAGGCGGTTCACTAGCGACGATCCTGTGGTGCGTCAGCGGCTTTGGGCTGCTGCAAGGGCTGATGTTGCTGTACGTGCTGCGCAAGCTCTACCCAGGCCCACGTGGTGCGCGCAGCGACGTCGGCGTTGGTGAGATGACGCGCTTCTCGGTTCCGCTCGGCCTGACCGACGTGGTTTCGATGCTCAATGCGCGCCTCGACCGTTACTTGATTGGCCTGTCCTTCCCCGCTTCCGCGTTCGCCGAGTACCACGCAGGAGCGTTTCAGGTTCCGGTGATCAACGACATCGCCTACGCCGTGGGCCGGGTGTACGCTTCGGACTTCACCCGCCTGTTCCAGGCGGGCCGAGCACGCGAGGCGATCGCCCAGTGGCGCCTGTCGATTCACAAGGTGGCGCTGCTGGTGGTACCGCTTGCCAGCATCTTCATCGTCGCCGCCGAGGAGTTCATACAACTGTTGTTCACCGACGCCTACTTGCACGCAGCAAGCATCTTTCGCCTGTACTCGTTGACGATGTTGGGACGAGTCGCAGCGTTCGGGAGCGTCATCGTCGCGGCTGGCAAACCGCGACTCGTCGCGCACGCAGCGCTGTTCACGTTGTTGTCCAACGCGGTCATCAGCGTCCCATGCCTGTTCGCATTCGACTTCGTCGGACCCGCGCTGGGGACCGCCATCGCGTTCGTACCGATGGTCTGGTACTATTGCCGATGCATCGCGAAAGCGACAGACCTGCGTGTGAGCGAAACATTCCCTTTGTTCGACTATTGCAGAGTGTTGGCCCTCGGCGCGCTTGCAGCGACGCCGGCCGTGTTGTTCAAGGTGAACGTCAGCATGAATCCAATTTTCAAACTGCTGATCATCGCAGCGCTCATCCTCGTGTGCTTCGGGGCCCTCGGCACGGCCCTCGGGTTCATCTCCAACGACGATTGGCGCTTCGTCCGTCGCTTCCTGCGCGGTCGCTTCTCCAGTGCCTGACCCGGTATGGCGGTCTTCGAACCTCACCAGTCGAGACCAATTCAGACCAGAAACGACACGATTCTGGAACGTTGTTGGGGGAGCTCTGCGGCTCGATTGGGATTGGGGTCGATTCGCGACGCGAGCTGCACGTCACTTCCCTCGTTTCGTCGGCGCATCACGCCCAGTCCGGCATCACCCGACGCTCCTGCGATCGCGGTGTGCAACGCCTACACTCACCACAGGCCACGGGGCCAGCAGTCGCGAGCACGTCATCTCGGAACGCATCATTTCCACGACACCGCCGCAGGTGATTCGGGAACTGAGCCGGCAGCATGCGGCTCGACGTCCCAAACCATGCAACAATCACCGGTGACGATGCCCCCGACCATGAAGCAAACGCGCGCGCAACGTCTCACCAGGCAATGGCTGGGTCCAGTGCTTTGCACTCCCATGCTGCTCGGGGCGTGTGCTCCGAGCGACACCGGCTCGGGGATCACCAGTGTGCCGTCGACTGGCTCCCAAAGCTCGGACGTGCTGGGCCCGGCAAGCACTCCGGCGTCGCTCGATCCCACCGCGCCGCAGCACTCAATGCCCAGCAATACGTCACCGCCCGGTACGTTGCCGCCGGGCGATTCGACCAATCCTGAACCGTTCAGCTCGAGCAGCAATTCGAGCACTCCCACCACTTCGGTCCCGTCCACGGCAAGTGCGGGCGGCGCAGGCGGCGCCCCTTCGATTCCCACCGGCAACACTGGTGGAAGCATCTCTGAGCCGTCACCAGGCGCCAGCAGCAGCAACACCACCCCACTGCCGACGAGTACGGCGCCAACCCCAGGTCCGACGGGGGCCGGCGGTGCCAGCAATCCCGCCGAGCCTGCCACGGGTGTCGACGTTTTCGGGATCAAGGAGCTGTACCCTTCGGCGCCGAGCGGGGCCCTGTGGACATCAGAGCACTGGAGCAACGCCGCGTACTCGCTGAGCGAGCGGCGCGATCCCAACGACCCGCAAGGCCTGTCGGGCATGCGCGGCAGTGGCACTCTCGAGATAACGGGTAACGGGGAGCTCGTGTTCGGAGGATCACAACCGCGCATCTACGTCTACCCCGGCGACGCTGGACCGTGGCGAGACGTCGAGGTCACCGTTTACTACCAACGCGTCACCGACGCAGCAACGGCCTGGGCCGGACTAGTCATCGGCACGCGCAGCGGCCCCGACGCCCACGGCAACGAGAACTGCGACGCCCACACCTACTACTCGCGGTTGCGCCACGATGGTGCCATCGACTTCGAAAAGGAGCTGATGCACTCACCGAGTAGCACGCGCAACCGGATCGAACCGGAAGAGGTGTGGCCTCCCGACGGTCAATTGCCGTACGGCGTGTGGATCGGGTGGAAGTTCGTCATTTACAACCAGCAACAACCCAACAGCGTCAAACTCGAAGCGTATCGCGACATGACCGACGGTCAGGATGGCGGTGATTGGAGACTCGTCAACGAAGCCGTCGACGAGGGCGGTTGGTTCACGCAGACCAGCTGCGCAGAGCACTCACCGGTCAACGGAGAATCGGACATGGTCGTCGTCGATGGCGGAGTGACGTTCATTCGCAACACTGACGTCACCGAAGCCCGCTACAAGAAGTTCACCGTTCGCGAGATCCAGCCGCGATGAGCAACCGGGACGGGGCGGCCTTCACTCACTGACGCCGCCCTGGATTCGGCGCGGCTGCCATCGCGCCGCGTCTCAGAGGCTCGTGCGAGGCGAGGCGACTCTCTCAGCCAGGCGAGCCGCCCGACGCTGATCAGACGGCCGTCGCCCACCAGCGAGTACAGTCACTTCAGCGCGGAGCTCTGGGCTGAGCCGCCCCACTGCGGTGCCAGGTCCGCGGGTGCCGCCAACAGTGGGTCGAGAACGAACGCAGACAGCAGTCCCGCCAAGACGACACACACACCGAATACTTTCCAACTGTCGCGTTCATTCATGCGCGGCCCGTTTGCAGAGCTCGTGCCAAGTGTCAAACAATCGGTGGCGCCCCCTCGGCTGCTGACACCAGCAACCGGAGCCTGACTCGAGCGAAACCCGAGATGTACCGAGAACGTGGCAGCGAAACATCGGGCCGAGCAGCGACGGAGCGGCCGAAGCGCCTGAGAGGGACGACATTCCAACGCCGAGGCACTCAGTCGATGACGCGCCATCCGCGCAAAGGGGTCCGCGTCGACGCCGCGCCGCCACGATGCAAACGCACCATTTGCGCACCGTGCCAGCGGATCGCCCACCTCGAGCACCGTGGCCAAACGCGGCCACCCACGGATGGTGCGAGTTCGAATGGCGCGATCTGGATCGAACGACGGGTCCGGCATACAGCCAACCGAAACTCGCCAGCATCGCGCCACCTACGCCCCACCCCCAAGCAGGGCCGAGTGCCAACACAGCAAGGAGACTGGGCACGAAGCACAACCCCCCAGGGTCGTTTCTACTCGTCAACCTCGAACAAGCCAGCGGCGCCCATCCCGCCTCCGATACACATCGAGACGACCCCCAGGCGTTTGCCTCGCCGGCGCAGTTCGTGCAACAGCGTCGCTGTCAGCTTGGCGCCGGTGCAACCCAACGGGTGCCCCAGCGCAATCGCCCCCCCGTTGACGTTGAGCCGATCGTCATCGATCCCTAGTTCGCGCTGGCAGTACACCGCCTGAGCAGCAAACGCTTCGTTGATCTCGAACAGGTCGATGTCCGATACCTCCAACCCACACTGCGCGAGCAGTTTACGAATCGCAGGAACCGGCCCAATGCCCATGATGTCAGGGTCGACTCCGACGACCGCGTACCCCCGCAAACGTCCCAGCACCGGTGCCTGCAGAGCCTTCGCCTTCTTGTCCGACAACAACACGGCCGCTGCGGCCCCGTCGCTCAGCGGAGAGCTGTTGCCGGCCGTGACAGTGCCGCCGTTCTTGAATGCAGGCCTGAGCTTCGCGAGACCTTCGAGGGTAGTACCTGCCCGCGGACATTCGTCTTGGGCAAAGTCGGCGTGAACGATGGATCCATCGCGAAACAGACGAGCCTTCACGGACAAGATTTCCTCGCCGAACCGTCCTTCAGCCAGCGCCGCCAGAGCGCGCTCGTGTGAGCGAACGGCAAACGCGTCCTGTTGTTCGCGTGTAACGCCAAACCGCTCGGCGACACGCTCGGCGGTGTAGCCCATGGCGATGTACGCTTCGGGCATTTCGTCGGCAAGGGTCGGATTGACGCTCACCTTGTTTCCGCCCATCGGAACGGCAGACATCGACTCGACGCCCCCCGCCACGACGACCTCGGCCAGGCCACACTGAATGGCCATGGCAGCGTCGGCGATGGTCTGCAAACCGCTGGAACAGAAGCGATTGACCGTCTGACCCGGAACAGAATTGGGCAACTTCGCGCGGAACACGACGTTGCGCGCAACGTTCCAGCCCTGTTCTGCCTCGGGCATCGCACAGCCCAACACGAGGTCTTCAATCATGTCGGGCCGAACGCCGCGCGCCCGTTCGATGGCCCCGACCACGACCTCGGCCGCAAGATCCTCTGGGCGAGTGTCCCGCAGCGCCCCCTTGATGGCTCGCCCGACGGGCGTCCTAACGGCGCTTGCTACGACCACATTCAACGGAAAGCTCATTGGCTGTTCTCCTTCGGCTCTACTCTTCTTCGCTGCTCGATACAAACGGGATGGGGCGGTGAGTGCTGGTGAATCGGCGACGCTCAGTTGCGAAGCGGCTTGCCAGTCTCCAGCATGTGTTTGATCCGCTCATGGGTTTTGGGTTCACCACACAACTGCAAGAACGCCTCGCGCTCGAGGTCGAGATAGTGCTGTTCACTCAAAACCGTACCCGCGGGCACTGTGCCTCCGCACAGGATGTGGGCGATCTTGTTGGCAATCAGCGCGTCGTGCGCAGATGCCCAGCGCCCTTCGACCATGCCCCAAACCTTGGCACCGATCGTCTTGGCCGCGTCGTAGCCAGCCGCTTTGAGTTGCAGCGGTCGCGGGGGACGGTACCCAGCCTGCGCCAATCCCAACGCCCGCTGCTTGGCCTCGTGGAGCAGGAAATCCCGATTGAGCGAGATGCCATCGGTCGGCCGAAGATAGCGAAGCCGTTTGGCCTCCTCAGCACTCGTCGACACCTTCGCCATCGCAATGTTGAGCGACGCCTGCCCGACGTGGGGCAACAAGTCAGCGCCATCGATGTCCGCTATGTGTGACGTGTAGCGCTCGACCATGCGCAAACAGCCGCAACCCGCCGGTATCAACCCAACCCCGACTTCTACCAGGCCCGTGTAGGTTTCCGCGTACGACTGGGAAGCGTCACTGGCCATGGCGAGTTCACAGCCACCGCCCAGCGTGTACTGGGTGGGACACGAAACCACAGGCACCTGCGCGTAGCGCAAGCGCTGAAACGAATCTTGCAGGCCCTTGATGATCGCCTCGACCTCGTCCCACTTCTGCTGCATCGCAGCACCGACAATCAGCATCAGATTGGCACCGGCGCTGAAGTGGTCCGCATCGTTGCCAACCACGATTGCCGAGAACTGCGCTTCGGCAACATCCACCGCCCGGTGGACCATGGCGACCACGTCGGCATCCAACGTGTTCATCTTGGTGTGGACTTCCAGGCACAGCACGCCATCACCGATGTCCACCAGACTCGCACCGGCGTTGTGGTCGAGGACGTTGCCCTTGTTCTCCTTGAACGCGGCAACCTGCAACTGTTTCGGGTGACGCGGAACGGGGGTCGCGACGTTGCTGCGCTTGTCGAAGTAGGTCGCGTTGCCAACACCGCCGGCGTAGAAGCTCGTGCGATCCGAGTCGAGCATGGCGGTCACCCACGACGGCACTCGCAGTCCGTCGGCGGTCATGCGTTCGACCGTCGCGCGAACCCCCAGGGCATCCCAAATCTGAAACGGACCGAGCTCCCAATTGAAGCCCCAACACATCGCGCGATCGATGTTGACGATGTCATCCGCGATCTCCCCGACGAGATTGGCAGCGTAAACCAACGTCTTGGAAACGACAGACCAGGCAAACCGCGATCCCGCGTCGTCCGCCGCCAACAGCTTGGCGATACGCACGGCCGGCGGGCCCTTGGCCCCAGTAACCGACGAGAGTTCGATCGTTTCACGCGGACGGTACTGGCCACTCCCCACGTCGAGCACGTGTATGTCTTTGCCGACCTTCTTGTAGAAGCCCTCGCCGGACTTGCGCCCGAGACGGCCGGCCTCGACCATCGCGCTGACGAACTGGGGCATCTGAAAGACGTCGCGCTCGGGATCGTCGGAGAGTGAGTCGAAGCAGTTCTTGGCAACGTGCACCAACGTGTCGAGGCCAACGATGTCCCCGGTCTGGAACACGGCACTCTTCGGACGCCCCATGGGCTTGCCCGCTATGGCGTCCACAGCCTCGATGCTCAGCCCCTGCGCAACCATTTCTTGCATGGCCAACATCATCGAGTACACGCCGATGCGATTGGCGACGAAATTCGTCGTGTCCTTGCCGTAGACGACGCCCTTGCCGAGCCACTCTCCGAACTCGACCATCGCGCTGACGACGGCGGGCTCGGTGTCTGGTCCGGGCACGACTTCGAGTAGCCGCATGTAGCGAACCGGATTGAAGAAGTGCAGCACCACGAAGCGCTTGCGCAGCGCTTCTGGTAACGCCGCGTTCATGCCAGCAATGCTCAAGCCGGACGTGTTGGACGCCAGCACGCAACCGTCGCGAAGATGCGGTGCCACCGCGGCGAACACCTTGCGCTTGATATCCAGGTTCTCGACGACGGCCTCGATCACGAGCTGACACTCACCGAGCCGGTCGAGATGGTCCTCGAGATTTCCCGGTACGACCAATCGCGCCGCGTCGGGATCGAAGAACGCCGCCGGTTTGGCCTGCAGCGCTGCTGCCAAGCCCGCTTTGGCCCGAGCGTCACGCCCGCCGCTGGCGAGCTCCTTCTCGTTGCTCGGAACTATGTCCAGCAGGTGAACCTTGACGCCAGCGCCAGCAAGGTGGGCGGCGATGGCGCTGCCCATGACTCCGGCTCCGATGACACACGCGGTGCGAACTGTGTTCGACATGCTTTCTCCTCGTCAGATCCCGCCGGGTGCGCTTTCGGAGGGAAAGGCCCCACACCGGGATTCGGCACGAACTCATTTGTTTCTGACACTCGCCACGACGGGTCGCCAACAAAACCAACGGACGTCGTCTGCTCGCGAGCCGGCCGAAAGCGCTGCCTGAACAGAGCCACGACGCATGACGGCACCGTCGATCAGCTGCGACGGGACACCAAACCGATCTGGCAATCATGGGGCTGGGCCAGACGTTTGCCCAGTCCCCCCAGACCCAATCCAAACACCCGGCGAAGCGCACTTCGCGCCGCATGCAAGCCACACATGCCGTGAACACCGCCGCCGGGAGGCGTGGAGTGGGAGCACATGTACAACCGGCGATTGGGCGTCGAATACGGGTCGAGGCGCAACGCCGGTCGCGCGACAAAACCCTTCAGGTCGGCGACGCCACCAGTGATCGCGCCCCCGACGTAGCTCGGGTTGTATCGCTCCCACTGCGCCGGCCCGCGCACGTGACGGGCGAGAATCCTATCGCGAAATCCTGGCGCAAAACGTTCAACTTGAGCTTCAATCGCGTCGGTCATGTCACCGTCGAATCCTGCCGGAACGTGGCAATACCCATAGCCCGTGTGCCGTCCGCTGGGCGCACGCGTGGCGTCGAAGTGACTCTGCTGCGCGACGAGCACGAACGGACGATCACTGCGCCGCCCCTCGAAGGCGTCGTTTTCGGATCTGGCGACCTCGTCGATCGTCCCGCCCACGTGAACCGTAGAAGCCAATCTGCATTCACGCGCGCTCCAAGGGATCTCACCATCGAGCGCCCAATCGACCTTGAACACCCCCGGCCCCATTCGATACCGGGTCAGGGCTCTGAGATAACGCGCAGGCAACTGATCAGCCGCGATGGTCGCCACCTGACGCGGTGCCAAGTCGAACAGAACCGCGCGAGCGGACGGCAGTTGATCGAAGCGTTCGATCCGCACGTTGGTCTCGAAACTCACCCCTTCGCTGCGCGCCGCCTCGCACAACGCATTTGCGATGCTTCGCGAGCCCCCTTCGGCGACCGGCCAAGGACGCATGTGGGCAGCCAGCAAGAACACGAGCGAAACACCAGCGGTCAGATAACGGTCGAGCGGCAACACCGAGTGCGCCGCACAGCCCGCGAGCAACGCCCGCGCCCGCGCGCCGTGAAACCTGCCGTTCGCAAGAGCCTCAACCGAGCGAAAACCATAGAAGCCGAGCCGCGCCATGGCCACCGGGTGGCGGGGAAACCGCAGGGGCGAGAGCACGTCCCCCATCAGACCCTCGCCGGCTCGCAGCAGCGGTTCGAGCATTCCGCGGTACGCTCCACCGTCCTGCGCCAACTGCGCCACGGTCCGCTCGATGTCGGGGTAAGCGATCACCGCCTCTGCGCCTTCCAGGGGATGCGCAACGGAGGCGTCGGGGTACACCCACCGCAATCCGTGCGTCTCCAGATCGAGCGCGTGGAACACAGGCGACAGACAACCCAACGTGTGCACTGCGGCACACACGTCGTGAGTGAACCCCGGCAGAGTCAGCTCGGCACTGCGCAACCCCCCACCCAGATCCGGCGCGGCTTCGACGACGAGCACCGAGAGGCCCGCCGAAGCCAGAACACAAGCGGCGGTCAACCCGTTGGGACCGGAGCCAACCACCACGGCGTCGTATTCGGCCACGGAGAACTCCGTAACATGGCCCCGACGAAAAAAGGGCCGCCAGAAGGCGACCCTTTCGTCGAGCGGGGGCTAAACGAATCAGCCCTGCTTGAACTCCCACGTGAACGTCGCGTCGCCCTGACGCGCGTCGGGGGGATCGAGGGTCAAGCCATCGAGCGCGTTGACGATGCACTGGCCGAGGGGCGCCGGAGCGGTGCTCTCGGGGGTGATTTCCGGACCGGTGATGGCACCAGTCTCTTCCATGACCGTGAAGTGCACGACCACAGTACCCGCCGCAGCCTTGTCCTGCTTGAGCACGTCGTCGTAGCAGGTCTTGATCTGTGCACTGCGCGTCTCGAGCACTGCACGCGTTGCGTCACGGTAGTCGTCGGGGTTGCGAGCGATGAACTGGCACGCGCTCAATGCGCCCGCCATCAGCACCAGACCGGTTGCGAATGTCGTCTTCATGTTCACTTGGTCTCCTCTGCAGCGGCGACGTCGTCCACTTTCTTGGTTTCCATGCTGGTCCCCACCACCTTCTCTTTGCCGGTGGTCGGGTCGACTTCAACCTTCTTCTTGGTGATGTCCTGCTCGAGGATCAGGAACTCGACGCGGCGATTCTTTTCGCGATCCGCCTCCGTCTCTTCCGGGTCTGCCAGTGGCTTGGTCTCTCCGTAACCTTTGGCGTCGAGCTCAGCTGCGGGGACGCCACCCTTCTCGACCAAGTACTTCATCACCGACTTGGCACGAGCGGCTGACAGCTTCATGTTGTGCGCGTCGCTGCCCTCGGTGCTCGCGTGACCACCGATTTCGATCTTCTTCACGTGAGGAGCGCCCTTGATCACCGAAGCGATTTCGTCGAGCAAGCTGTAGGAAACGTCGAGAATCGTCGAGTCGTTGTACGCGAACTGGATCTTCTCGTTGATCACGATCTCGTTGTCGCGCATCTCGACGCGCATCGGCTTGGCCGGCTCTGGCGGGGGCGGCGGCGGTGGCGGCGCGGGGGGCGTGCCCAAGATTGCCAGCGCGGCCTTGTCACTGAACTGCGTTGGACCGCAGGCTGCGGTGGCAACGAGGGCGAGTGCCAAACCACCGTACAAGCCAAGTTTGTACGTCGATCTCAAAGGATTCATATTCACCTCTCCGAACGGCCCAAGGGAAACGCTGGGCAAGCAGCCTCTTGGTGCCTCGATTCACTCCTACAGGTCAAGCCCCCGCGTGAACCAACACAGCGCAATTAGCTAGGCATTGCGCCGCGAATGGAGTCCGCCCTGAGCAATGTTTGCTCACTTCAATAAGTTTCGGAAGCCCCGAACCCGCTGACAGGCACGTTCGGAGGATGTCCCATGGCCGCGACGGGACACCGCTCAGGGCGCTGCGTTCCTCGCCATTTCCATCGCGCGCTCGTGGAACCACTGTCCGGCGGGAGGACCACCGTTGCACTCACCGTCCGACTCGCCGGGATTCTTTGCCCAGACGAAGGCGTCGACGTTCGGATTACCCGTGTCGGCCGTAGGCATTCGCCCCAGACCTCTACCCGCCGGATTGCACCACTGTGAATCGTCGGTCGGCCCCTGCCCATTTCGCCCGCTGTCGATGATGTAATGGGTACCTCCAATCAGCTCCACCAATTTGTCGCCGTACGCAATCAGCTCCTCGTCCCGGCGGTAGTTGGACACGTTGAGCGAGAATCCGCGTGCCTTCCTGACGCCGGCGGCGATGAGCCGTTTGGCCATTTCTTCCGCCGGGACCCACGCCGAGTGTCCGGCATCGACGTACACCGCCACGCCGGGTAGTGCCTCCAGAGTATCGACAGCCTCGGCGATCAGAGCCTGGCGCTGAGCCTGATCCTCCTCCGACAAGCACTCTTCGAGCTGGGGAAGCGCGTCCGGTTCGAGGATCACGACGGCGCGCCGCTCGGCGCTGATGCCCTTGGCCAACCCCGCAATCCATGCGCGGTACGCGTCTGGATCGCCGGCGCCACCGGAAGAGTACTGCCCACAATCGCGATTAGGCACGTTGTATGCCACGATCAACGCGGCTTTACCCTTGTTGTGCGCCGCCTTGACGTAGTTGGAAGCAACCGTCGCGATGTCACCGCTCCATTCGCCAAACCAACGCCCCTGGGGAGTGTCCGCAATCTTTGCGATCAACGCGGCGTCCGCGGGATTGGTGCGTTCCAACCGACGTCGCGCTTGGTCGGCGTTGGTGTACGGCGGCACGAAAAAGTCGACGTCGACGAAAGGGTTGCCGGTAACCTCCGGCATGGCCGGACCCGAGCCCCCTGCTGATCCATCGGCACTGCGCGCCTGAGGGCTAGCAGCGGGCGAACAACCAACGAGCGCCACCCAGGACGTCAAGAGGAGGGAGGTCAGGACTTCCGAACGAGGGCGATACGACTGGGTCGGCAACATCCTGCCAACCATACAGTGACGCTGCTCTCGGCCCAGCGAATGTTCGCGAGGCGACTGGACGCCGGTTCACACCGAGGATCGCGATTCGTCAAACATTCGACCAGCGATGAAGCTGGGAGCACACTTGGTGGACGGACTTGCCGGCACTCGTGATCGCACGCCAAGGTGTAGGACACGAGTCTACACCTGAACGCACGTGGCCTCCGGCCGACCTGGTGATTGAGCGGTGAGCCGAGCGATACGCCCGCTCATCAGAGCCGCTCGAGGAATTCCGCATAGCCGTCGTACGCGTGCTTCCAGTCGCCGTAGACCGCCGAGCTCCCGCACTTCGCGCATTCGAGGCCGAGGTAGAACCAACGCACCGCGACACTGCTGGCGTACAGGGCCACGCCGCCCATCACTTCGAACTCCTTGCCACCACAGCGACACTGCGCGCGGACCAGGTCTTCGACATCCTCGATGTACTCGTCGCTGTCGCCGATCGCGTGCTCGGACTCGCAGCTCGAGCACGTTCGCGCCGCGACTCCCTCGTCGGCGTTGAACGAGACATTGAACCGTTGATGGCCGCAGTGGTCGCATGAAGCGACAGCAAAATGCTCGGCCAGATAGCCATTGTCTTTGCTGTACTGAACGATCTCTTGCTCGAGTTTCTTCTGGTCCATCGCCGCACCGAGGTCGCTGGTTGTCGAGCACGCCGCGCACGCTCGGTTTTTTCGTCTAGCTTGGAGACGGTCCGCCTACAAGACCTGAGCCGCGGGCGCAGGCCCCCGGCGACCGGCACGCTGGTCGACCCACCTCCGCGCGCAGATCACGAAACAGGTCCTCGATCAGGAACAACGGGCGAGGAGGTCGAACAAAGCGAAGAGTTACGCCGAATTGCTGCAGTCCGAGTGGACACGAGCAAGGGGAAACGCCACAGCAATGCCACCGAATCTCCCGCCAATCGCCGCGCGACGTTTCGCGACGGCATCACACCGGCTGCGACCACATCTTAACCCGCTACGTTCACAGCCCGTTCGAGGCAGAACGACACTCCATCGGCGGCGACGCATCGCGCTGGTATGCGGTTGCCTCGAACCATTGCAACGTTCACAAGTTGCCACCAAGAAGAGACGGGACACGGCGCACCGTGAACCGATGCATGTTCCCGCAAGGGTGTACAATATTCGCGGATTCGCCGCCCCCAACATCAGCGCGTGGCTTTCCTCGATCCAACTCGGCTCGCAACGCGCTGTGGCGGTCGCCCGACTGCGAGCAGAGCTCGCGCGTCAGCCCCGTTGGACCGCCACGATGCCCCATCGCCGGTCGGGACCCTCTGGAGGGTACGATGAGCGTCGCCGAATCGATCACGGAGCAATGTCCGGACCGCTACAAGTTGCTGACGCTCGTCGGCCGCGGCGGGATGGCCGTCGTACACGCCGCGCTCGAGCGCAGCCCAACCGGCGCCTCGCGCCTGGTAGCCCTCAAGCGCCTGCAACCGCGCTTCCAGAGCGACCACGTATTGCGAAACATGTTCCGCGATGAAGGTCGTATCGCCTTGCGTTTGCACCACCCGAACATCGTTCAGACGTACGAGGTCGGAGTCTGCGGCAACGTCGACTACATCGCGATGGAGTATCTCAGCGGCCAACCACTTTCGCGGCTCGCGCGCTCGCCGCGTCCGCTAGGCCAACGACTGGCGGCGCGACTCGTCTCGGAAACCCTAAACGGGCTGCACTACGCACACCAGCTGCGGGACTTCGACGGCACGGCGCTCGAGATCGTGCATCGCGACTGCAGCCCGCAGAACGTGTTTCTCACCTACGACGGAGTCGTCAAGCTCGTGGATTTCGGCGTCGCCAAGGCCGCGCTGTCGTGCGGCCCGGCGACGCGAGTCGGTACAATCAAGGGCAAGCTCGCCTACCTTGCTCCGGAACAGGCGAACTCAAAACCGCTGGACGGCCGCGCCGACGTGTTCACCATCGGTATCGTGCTGTGGGAGTTGCTGAGCGGCAAACGACTGATCGGTCAGTGCGCGCCCAGTCTGGCGCTGAAGCGCTTGCTCCACGATCCGTTTCCGCAACTCGAGACGGTTCGCCAGGACATCGACCCAGGGTTGGCATCGATCGCGCACCGAGCGCTGGAACGAGACCCCGAACGGCGCTGGCAAAGCGCCTTGGAGATGCGCGATGCCCTCGAAGACTACCTGAGCAACAGCGGACCCGCCCTTCGCAACGAAGACGTAGCCAACGAGCTGCAGTCCCGCTTCGGCCCGCAACGTGCGCGACAACTGGCACGTCTCAATTCCTGCCTCCGCAACCTGAACGACGAGGCCCCCCGCCGAGCCGAGATCCAGATGCCCGCGTACCGTGTCGTCCAGCTCGTATCGAACGAGACACGTAGCATGGGGGGTGGGATGGGGACGACCCTACCCGTAACTCCCCCCGCGCCCGAATGGAAGAGTGACCACGTGTCCATCGAGTTCGAGGCGAAGGAGCCTTCAGGCAGTCGGCGGCTCTCGAAACCGTCGACCTCGTCGCCTTCCACTCCGGCCGCCTCCCCTCCGGTAGGGAACAGCGCGATACACATGGACGTGACGCAGCTGGACCAAGCGCTCGTCCGCCAGAAACAACGACGACAACGCTACCAGCGTGTGTTCATTTGGAGCGCGATTGGATTGATGACCTGGGGCGGAGCGTGGGCGCTGGGGCAATTCACCGCAGATCGGCTCGGGCAAGAGTCGACGCAAGCGTCGCCGAGCCCCGCCAGAGAGCGGGGAACTGGCGCTACCGACACGCTCGACGTCGCCGTACCCGCGCGGGCCGAAGTCATCGAAGCGGCGGCCGAGAATCCACCCGAACGGCGCGAACGCACCGACAACGCACCGCCCCCCACTCGCGACGGGACAACCAGCGTCGCAACGGCAAGAACGGCGCGCCGAGTCGCGCCCCCCATGACTACGCCCAGTCCCAAGGTCCGACGGCCGTCGAAACCGGTGCTCTCACCGACGTCTGAATCCGCAGCAGAACGTCGAGGAGCCCTACCGACGAAGACGCGCGACGCCCCCGAAAAAGATACATCCATC
>QJWJ01000250.1 GCA_003235365.1 Deltaproteobacteria bacterium | reverse complement strand
GCCTCCCAGCAGCGGCACGACGAGCGGCGACGTGGCCGTCAGCGGCACCCCGGGGTCGGGCGGTGCGGTTGCCGCGGCGAGCGGAACGACCGGCAGCGTCGACGCATCGGGCACGGACGACTCGTCCAGCGACAGCAACTGTGGTTGCCACATTCCGGGCAAGCATTCGAACACGACGCTGTTGGCGGTATTGGGCCTGATTGGCCTGGTCGGCGCTCGCGCACGCCGACGGCAGCAAGCCAAGACGAACGGGTGAGACCCGTTCACTTTTTCGGGGTCGCAAGTCCGCCGAGATGGCCGGCTCACAACTGGGAGATGAACTCCCAGGCCAGTGGTGGAACGAAGGCCTTCAGACCGTCGTCCCCCGGCGACCCGTCACTGACGCTGGAGGGGGTGTGATTGCCGTCGAAGGTGCACACCTTGACTGGATAACCCTCCGAGCAGCCTTCAAAATCGAAGCAGACGTGATTGTTGCTGCCCCCGGCCGCCGTCTGAATGTCCCCGGGTACCGTGCAGCCATTATCCTCGGCGTGCGAGAGTACACAATACTTCCCGCCCGTTTTCCCTTGGTCACTGTTGACCCATGGGCAAGTGCCATCGCTCATGCCGGTGATGCCGAAATAGGCAATGGGTGTATGATCGTTGGTCGGCTGCGTGAAGTTGTAATTGGCCGCAGCCATGGTGACGGCACCGCGCAGCTTCGACGCCCGGCCGATCGACAAAGCGTGGCTCATCATCGCACCGAAGCTGAAACCCGTCGTAAAGACCCGGCTCTCGTCGATGCACAGCTTGTCGGTGACGAGGGCGAGCACGTCATCGAAGAGGGCCACGTCTCGATCGTAGTCCCACGGGAAGTTCCCAATACCCTGAGGAGCCACGAAGATGACCGGATCGTTCGCTTCGGTCGCCACGCGGTGGAGTCCGAAAAACGCGTAGTGCTCGGCGTCGAAGTTGGGACCGTTGTTGGCGGGATAGAGGCCATTGGCGTTGCCATCTGCCGAACCATAGGCTTGGTGCCAGGAGAAGATCAGGCGATACGGGTGCGTCGGATCATAGTTCGCCGGAATGTCGACGATGTATTCGCGATTCATTCCGCCGGTGTTGATACTGAGTTTGGTCGACGTGGGAAGACCGTTCGAAACGGACGAGCCCCCGACAGTCAGCGAGTCTGGACCGTCAGCGACGTTGCAGCCCGCACTCGGAACCACATCGCCGTTCGAACCTCCACCGCTGCTCATTCCGCCGCTGCCGCCCGCCGCCGTTCCGCCGCTGCTCATACCGCCGCTGCCGCCCGCGCCAGTGCCGCCCGCACTTCCGCCGGTGCCCCCCGCGCCAGTACCGCCCGCTGGCGCTCCACCGCTGGCGCTTCCGTCCGACGCTGTACCACCCGTCGGCGAGCTACTGCTAGCAGATGGACCCGGGCCCGACGCGACCGGTGTGGTTTGCGCCGGCTGTTCACCACTCGGACTCCCTGTTACCACAGGGGGTGCAACGCTGGGCGCTCCTGCGGGCGAACTGTCGAGTGTGCTCGGTGCCGACGGACCGACGCCGGGCACACTCGTGCTGCTGCTCTCGGTCGGGGCGCTGGTGACCTCCATCGCGGTCTGATCGTCCGACCCGCTTGAAGAACACGCACTGCCGACGCTGATGACCAGCGGCAAGAGCGTGAATGCATGCGCGGGACGAGGGCTCTTTCGATTCGAGAAATGCATATGGCTTGCGTGTGAATCGATCGAGCGTCGAAAAGTCCCATGGGCAAATGCAGATCCTGACGTGGGTTCCGTCATCGTTGTCAGTTTGGAGTGGACCAAGATTACGGGCGACGTCCAAGTGTGACGGAACCGCCCCGCCAATGGCGACACCGCCGCATACCCAGCGAGTTCAGCCGGCGTGGTGCGCTCCCGCAGCTCGCAGGTCCGCACGAGCAGGAGTCCGTGACCCGCAGTCGACCAGCTCGACGGAAGCGTTTCCAATAGTGCACCTTGGACAGCTACCTCGGCGCCTCGTCAGGCCTTGGGCCTCGAACCCAGCCCAGCCCAGCCGAAACCGCCTCACGTACCGTGACTCACAGAGAGTCGAGCAACGCAGAGAGGCGTTCGCTTGCAACGCTCGGCTCGATGTCCGTCACGAGCCAAGTTTCTCCGGTGTCGCTGGCAACCAACATGGGACCTTCGCCCGAGTCGTAGGGAACGCGGGGGCGCGCCGTTACCCTGATGGATCTCCGCACGAAGCCGGGGGCATCGGCGGCGAGCAGTGAGACCTGATCGCAAGCAACGAGGTCACTCCAAATCTTCGGCTGCTTGTCGGCAACCCACTCGCCGAGCGCCGTCGCTGGAAGCGTTCCCAATTCATCCGAAGTCAGATCACCGGTCTGGTCGTAGAAGGCGCTCACCTGCACGTAGCGCAAGCGCTCCACCACGATGGTGTCTGCCCACGCGTCCATCTCACCGTTGGGGACCGTCATGCGCGCGCCGGATCCTGCGGTCACGCCCAACGAAGCAACGACCACGAGTCTGGAGGCAATTTCGGGAGCCAACAGGTACGCGTCGGCGACGTCCGTCAGCCGCCCGCCGGTGACGACCACCAGAGGTGGCCCCTGGGGGTCGAGATCCTTGGCGATATTGGCGATGAGCAGCGCGCCAGCGGAGCCGTTGGGAGTCGTCTCTTCGATGATCCCTGTCGCCGGCCGTTGGAGGGCACCGCCCTCGCTCCTGAGCGGATCGGGAATGCCTGTGAACCCGTCACTCCGAGCTGCGGCAACGAAGCGCTGCCAGCCGCTGACGTTTCTATCCAGATCCGGCCAGGCCGGGCTGTCGTTGACGACCAAGCCGACGATGGACCGACCTTCGGAAACTGCGACCAGGATGTGTTCCGCTTGCCAATTGTCGATTGGACCATCGTTGTTGACGATGAACGGCACTGCCGGGTCGAACGGCAACTGCAGCTCGTCAATAGTCGGCCCGGGTTCACCCGCGCCTGGCGGGTTCGAACCAGACGAACTGTCGGTGTCCGTCGCTGTCACTGAAGGTACGGCGCTCGGGGTCACATCGATTGCGAGGCGCTCGTTCCAGCCCACGTCGAGCGACTGCTCGCACCCGCTCGCGCCCACCCAAAGCGCCAGCGTGTAGGCGGAAAGCGCGGTCTGCCATCGCGCAGCAACGACTGTGGTGGTCGAGCCGCCATCAGCTTTGGGCCGTCTAACGTGCATTGGCAGCAGGTTGGCTGAGGCTGGGCTGCAGCAAGCTGTTCGGATGGCGTGTGTCGAATCCGCGTGCTGCCCGCTTGGCGTCATGGATGCGACCGGCGCCCTCGAGGGCGATCACGCGCAGGGCATCGCGCTCTTCCGACAGCGGACTATCCGCGAACAGGCGTTGGTGGCGTCGTAGGCGGCTCAGCGCGCCCTGATAATCCTGAGCGGCCACCGCGCGTCGCGCCGCGTCCAGCAGTTCGACGTCGGCCGGCTTTGGGCGGCCGCGGTCTTGCGTCGTTGATGCGCGGGACCGAGGCGGCGGCCGCAGCTGGGGCGACGCGGATTCGGACGGGACCGGGCGTGCCGCTGGCGGTGCCTGCGGTGACGGTGCGCTAGAGGTGGGACCGGCACAGCTGGGGTCAGCACACTCCGCGCTGGCGATGCTCAGACTGGTGCTGGGCATGGTGGTGTCACTGGGCAGGACGGGCGGCGCCGACCGCAGCGCCCTGGACTCAGTCTTACCAGTAAACACCCAAGCCGCGAAATCCACGCCGGCGATGGACACGGCAGCGACGGACACTGCGGCGACAGACACGGCGGCGATCGTCGTCCTCAACCACCCGGGCCGCCGCGGCGCGGGGGCAACGCGACCGGAAACGTCGTGTCGAACGTGCCACAACGCCGTCCTAGCGCGCAACGTTGCCCGGCGCCGTACGGGTTCAGCCAGCTCGGGAATGTCGCGCTCCGCCAATAGCAGTGCCTGCACGTTCGGCGGCAAGCTTCCAAGGGAGCGGTTCATGGCGTACTCCCCGCGGAGACTTCTCTGACAGCGCGCTCGAACTCTCTTCTTGCCTTGCGTAGCCGCGAGTAGGCGGTGAACAAGGGGATCCGCAAGGTGGAGGCGATGGACGCCATCGGGATCTCATCCAGCTCGTACATGATGAGCACGGCCCGGCGCGGCAACGGAAGGTGCTCCAATGCGCGAAGCACGGTGGCGCGAGCTTCCTCACTCGACAGCTTTTGTTCGGCAGAGCGTGCGCCATCAACGACGTCGAGCGCCTCACAGGAGACTTCTCGCCCATATCGGCGGCGCTGAGCAGCTGCGATCCGAAACGCTATCCCGAACAGATAGGGTTTGAGGTCACGTCGCTGGTCGAATGCCCCCCACTTGCGACAGAGAACCAGGAAGACCTCGTGAGCGAGGTCCTCGACGTCGGCGGCGCGAATGCCGAGGCGCAGCAGGGTACGGCAGATGTAGTCCAGCTCGGCGCGATAAGCCTCGAGCACCCCCCAGGGTTGCGAGGGCTGGACGGCCTCGGCGTCGGGATCTCCCGGCAGGACCCGAAGTTCGATCGAGTTGGACACTGCTGAATGTAATGTCCCACCCCGTCTCAACCCTTCAACGAAACGACGCCGCGACGGAAAGTCCAAACGACGCTGTCACAAGCGGCGCGCTCCAGACTTCGGCTCGGTCCAATTCGACACGGACGGGCCTGAGATTGCCCGCGATCTCACCCTGGGCGATCAGCAGCCACTGAGCCGTCAGGGGCTGCAAGTAGGCGAGGCGCGCTCCCACCTGGGAAACGAATGCCCGCGGGGAGCGGGTCTGGTCCAGGCCGAATCCGCGGCTGTTGACGCGCCCGACTCGGACCACACCGCAGGCGGCGAGCTGCTGGAGCACCAGGCACGGCGCGAGGGCTCCGGACCACGTCGAAAGTTCGTAGCCGCTGCCTCCGCCCTTCTCGACGCGACTCGGAACAGCCCATTCCGCGGCGCCTTCCAGCAAGAAGGAGTGTTGCCTCGCCGCAACGAACAGGCGTGCACCAACACCGACGCGTGGTGACCACCCCAACAGGCCGAGTGCCCCTGCCCCGATCGTCCACTCGTCGACGAGCCGATTCGTTGCCTGCGCGGGGCGCTCTTCGAAGTTCGGAAGGGGTTTGGGTGGTGGCGCGACGGGCCGTTCTTCCGCGTCGGGTTCGACGGCTGACGAGCGCGACGAGGCGCTTTCGTCCTCGGGCGGGCTCTCGTCTCGGTACTCCGGAAGCAGCTGGATCTGCACGACAACCGCGAACACGACCTGCGTCGCCAACGCGCGGCAGCTCTGCGCCTTGGGCTCGAAGTTTCGCACCCCCGGTAACGTGCCCCGAGGGTCGTGCCACCTGATTTGGCTGGTCGGCCCCCGTTTCGTGCCGCGAAAGGTCACGCTGACGGTGCTGGCCGCTGAGTCGCCGAACGGATCGCTGCCCAACCGCCGTTTCACATCGCTGCGGAACTCGCTTTCGGTTGGACAGTCGAGGTCGTCGTCAACCTCGTACGCCAGCTGAACGACCTTTGCGCGCGCGAGACTCGTTGGTGCGAACAACATGCCCAGCGGCAAGACGCAAACGCTCATCCACCGCCGGGCTGCTTCGTTCAAGCGGGGGATGCGCGAGCGGATTGCCAAACTGTGAAGTCTCTCAGATCGGGAAGTATTGGTCGACGGGACGAGCGTCGAGCAGCGAGTATGACAATCTTCGTCAGCCCGGCGCAATATGGCTCGTGGCTCGTGATCCGTCTGCATTTAGTCAGTTCGCCGTCCGGCTGTGGCACGAAACCATGACGTCGCGCACACCGAACGTCGTTTGCATTGCCGCCATGCAGCTGTTGGTCGCGTGCGCCCAGGACGCGACCCAATCCACCGCCGGCGCCGACGCCACGGGGACACGACCGGGACTCAGCGCGCCTTCACCCCAATTGCCAAACGGCACATTACCATCCTCGGCGCCGACGCCACCCGAGGTGAGTGGCAGCGGCTCCGCCTC
>QJWJ01000105.1 GCA_003235365.1 Deltaproteobacteria bacterium | reverse complement strand
GATGCGCGCCTATGACGAAGCGCGGCGCGCCGTGGTGTTCCTGCGTTGGCACCAAGACGATGCGGACACCATCACGCCATCGCTCTACGCGGGGCGAGGCAAGGGGAAGGGTAAGGGCACCGACGCTGAGACACCGCACCACGAAGCGCAAGTGCCGACTTCTGTGACGGAGGCGGCGCCGGCGAGTGAACCCACCGCGGGAACCCACGCGGTGCCGCCCGGCACACGCGGCGGCAACCCGTTCAGCTGAGCAGCGAGGTAGCGCGTGACTCGGAGTAACGACATGGCAAAGATCCCTTCACTGTTCTTGGGTGCCACGCGCCCCGTCAGTGGCCGCGGGCAGGAGCAACCCCTGCGCTTGCCCGCGCATCACCTGGTAACCCACGGCGTGATCGTCGGCATGACCGGCAGCGGCAAGACTGGTCTCGTCACGGTGGCCGCAGAAGAAGCGCTGCGCGCTGGGGTTCCGGTGTTGATGATCGACGTGAAGGGGGATTTGCCGAATCTGTTGCTCACGTTTCCAGACTTCGATCCCGGGCACATCCTGCCCTGGGTCGAAGGCACGCGCGCCCCGGGCGAAGAGCGCAGCAACGAAGAAATAGCGACGCAACTCAGTCGCGAACGCGAAACGGCACTCGGCTCGTGGGACATCGGTCCGGGCCAGCTGAGCGCGTTTGCCCAGAGCCACCAGATTCGCCTCATCACGCCGGGCTCCAGCGCCGGAGAGCAATTGCACGTACTTTCTGCTCTCGAACGCCACACTGGCCGTTGGGAGCACGACCCCGAAGCGGCGCGAGCGGCGCTGGCCGCCGCCATCTCGCTCGTGCTGCGCCTGGTCGGCAGAGACGCTGACCCGGCGCGGAGCAAAGAGCACGTGCTGTTATCGGTACTGGCTGAACGCCGCTTGCGCGCCGGGGAATCGGCAGAACTCGGGGCCTTGCTCCACGACCTCGATCACTTGCCCATCACCGAAATCGGTGCGCTGCCCGTCAACCGCTACCTGTCGAAGAAAGACCGCCATCAGCTTGCGGCATCGCTCAACAGCTTGCTCGCGGCCCCCAGCTTCGCCGCCTGGCGCGAAGGAGCAACCCTCGATCTGGACAAGTGGTTGACGCCCACTGCTGCCGCTCCTGGGCAGCTGCGTCGCACGCCCGGTGTCATCGTCAGCGTCGCTCATCTCGACGATGAAGAGCGCAGCCTCGTGCTCGGTGTGTTGCTGGAAGAGCTACTCACTTGGGTGCGCGGCCTGCCTGGTAGCAAGCGGTTGCGCGCCCTGGTCATCTTCGACGAAGTCTACGGCTTCCTCCCTCCGCACCCCGCCAACCCTCCCACCAAGCGCCCCTTGGTGGCTCTGATGAAGCAAGCGCGCGCTTTCGGCGTCGGCGTCCTCGTCGCCACTCAAAACCCCATGGACCTCGACTACCGGGCCCTGAGCAACGCCGGCCTGTGGTGCATCGGTCGGCTGCAGACCGATGCGGACCGCGCCCGCGTCATCGACGGCCTCGCCGCCCAAGATCGCGAAACGGACCAACTCCTCAACGCGACGGTGCAGCGCATCGCCCAACGTTGGTTCGTGATGCGCAACGTGCACGCCGGTGGTGAACCCGTGCTTCTGCAGCCGCGCTATGCGATGAGCTACCTGCGAGGGCCGATGACGCGAGCGGAGTTGAAGCGGGCGGTGGAACGCTGCAACCCGCGGCCGGATCACCGCGACCACTCAATGAGGGCCTGTTGATCAACTTCAATGTGAAACCTAGCATTGGTTGTCGCTCGTCCTGCAGAGCCCAGCCGGACGCGTCGCCTTGCTGGCCTCAGATGTGCAGCATCTCGCTCTCGCCGGCGAGCCGATGAGCGGCGCGGTAGCGGGTTTGGCTGTCGTCACGACGGCATACAAGGGCTTTACAGCCGAGGCCACTTCGGAATTCGCCGACGCCTTTCTGGCGGCTCTCAACCGCCGACGCGCTGCCGCCGGCACCGAACCCGCGCAGCTGACGGACCTCCCCGGGTGGACAAATTCAGTCGACTACTTGAACCAGGGTAACGGAGCAGGTGAGTCCTTCCACCTGGCGCTCCACGAGCAAGGAAACGCAATCTGGCCACGGGCGGGTTCCCACTTCGACGCCCCGGCAGTGCCAGATGTCGTCGAATTCCCGCAGACCATCAAGGCGTTCGCGTTCTGACGGTCAAGTCGCGATGCCGGCAAGCGGCGATGTCGCCAACCCATCGTCTTCGCCGAGTTCCATCTGAGTCGAGCCCATCAGTTGTGCCACGGTGAGCAATGCGCGGCTCAGGTTTTCACCTTCGAAGTTGTGGTGTTCGTCTCCACGCAGGCGCCCGGCGGCTTTGCCTGCGAACAGAACGGGCCAGTCCTGGGCCGTGTGGGTCTTGCCCCACGCCGTGTCGGAGGTGACGTAGACGAGTGTCGAATCGAGGAGGTTGCCGTTGCCGTGCGGCAGGTCTCGAAGCTTCCCGAGAAACTCGGCCAGGCACCGCATCGCGTAGCGGACGCCCGTGTCCACGCGGGGCTGGCTCGACTCGTCTCCGGCGTCACCGTGACAGATCGTGTCGTGGAAGTCGTCGTTCATGTCATCGGCGAGGTGCCGGTAGTAGACGTGCGCGGCGGGCAGGGAGAACATGAACGTGACGACTCGCGTCAGATCACAAGACAGCGCCAGTGTCGAGAGCTCGGCCATGGCTGTGTTGACCGCCGGTGGTGCCTCGCTGCGTTGGTCGGGCCCGACGTTTGGCGCTGAAGGAGCGCTGCACAGCTGCTGTGAGGACGTTCCCGTGGCGGCGCCTTGCAACCGCTGCTCGATGGCACGAATCGACTCGAGATGAGCCTCGATGCGTTGGCGGTCGGCGGCGCCGAGCCGTTGCTGGAGTTTGGCGCCATCCTGAAGGACCGAATCGAGCACGCTTTGCCGCGCACGCGCCAGGCGGGCGAGTTCACTGCGTGCGGCATCGTCCGTCGAGGGGGTGGCGCCCATGAACAGCCGAGCGAACACCGCGGCCGGGTCGTACTCCGCGTCGTTGCGCGCGTTGGGGCCACGATGTGATACCGAGTGCAACGAGTGCTGGGGGCCGTTGGGGGTTGCGGGGGTGACGCCAACTTCCAGCGATCGGTACGGCACGCCGTCGGCGATCAGATCGGCAACGATTTGGTCGATGGAGGCTGCGCGGACGGAATTGCCATTCAGTGGAGCGCCGGTCGTCGCCGCTGCGGAGCCCGACGGATGTTCGACGCCCGCGCGGACGAGTTTGCCCTCCAACCCGCTGACCACGGTCAGGTGCGACTTGAACTCGGAAAGCGGCTCCAGCTGTGGACTCAGTGTCCACTGTGAACCCGTACCCGTCGCGCTTGGTCTCCAGAGACCTGGCAGGATACCGTTGCCGAAGAACCAGGTCACGTATGGTGGTGATAGCGCTGTACCGTCTTGGGCTAACGCCGTGCCGCTGTCGTCGAGCATGCTGTGAAGTAGCGGCAGCGGAATCGTAGCGGCGCCACCTGCCGCCAGCATTCCGCGCAAAGCCGTGCGTCGGTTCAGCTTGCTGCGTCTCATGGTGTCGTTTCCAGGTCGGGTTGCGGGGCGACGGAGGAGAATGCTTCGTGGGAGACGACGTTCAAGATCAGATCGCGCATGTCGTAACCCGACGCGGCAAATGCTGCGGACAGCGAGTCCAATACCCCCAGATCCACGCCGCGGACTGCGTGTCCCGTCGCGTACGAGTAGTACTTTCGGACGAGGCACTTGGCAACAGCATCGCTCGACGCCAGAGCCGCGCCGAATTGTCGAGAGTCAGCGACGGCTTGCCCTTCGACCTCGCCGCTCGGGTCGATGGTCAGGCCGCGCTCCGTCGTGCGGTGGCGCCCAATTGCGTCGAAGGTCTCGAAAGGGAGGCCCAGTGGATCCATCAGCGCGTGACATCCCGCGCACGTGTCGCTCGAGCGATGCAATTCGAGCCGCTCCCGTTTTGTCATCGGCATGTCTGCGGGAGGCTCGTCGAGCACGACGTCGACGTCGCCGGGTGGGGGCGGGATCGGGGTACACATCAGGGTTTGGCGGATGAACTTGCCCCGCAGCGTCGGCGAGCCCTCTTTCTGATTGGCAAACTGGGAGAGGAATGCCGCCTTGCCCAAGATACCCACGCGCGGGCTGTCCTCGGGTAGGGTGACCGTTTCGAAGGTATCCGAGTCGAGGTCCGCCACGTCCAGGCCGTATAGGGCGGCGAGGTCGGCGTTGACGACGGCTCGGCGTGTCGTGAACAGGTCCAACGCGCTCGCCGCGTCGTCGAACACGACCTGCTCCCAGGTTTCTCGCATGTCCCTGGCCATGGCACCTTGCAGTGCTGCGCCGTACTCGGGAAAGAGCGCCGCGTCTTTGGCTTGGGTACCGACGCGATGTAGTTGCAGGTATTCCTCTGCGAACGCCCCCACCGCGGCGCGACCGCGCGAGGAAGAGAGCAATCTCTCGGCTGCCACCCGCACCCCGTCTGCGGTGTCGAGGGCACCCTTTGCGGCGTCGTCGAGCAACACGTCATCGGGAGCGCTATTTCCAATCAGGAACGCCAAGCGTGAAGCCATTTCGTAGCCGGTGAGGGCCATTCCGCCTGCGGGTTTGGGCGTTCCGAGCTCGGTGCGGTACAAGAAGTGAGGGGAAGTGAACAGCGCTACCGTTGTCCAGCGCAATCCTTCCTGCGGAGCGTCGAAGTCGTCGGCGACGGCTCGGGCGATGTTCCACAAACGTTCGAGCTCCGAAGCATCCAGCGGGCGACGCCAAGCCCGACGCCCCATGCGTTCGATGAAGTTTCCGACGCAGGGATCTTCGATGGGCAGATCCGCATCGCATCCGGTGAACTGGCGCTGGCGGTCGACGTCGTCGAACACGGCGTTGGCGGCGGCTTCGATCGCGGAGTGATACTGTTCGACTCCGCGTTCCGACGTCACCACGGTCGCGGCCCCGATCACCGCGAAGTCGGCGTTCCAGTTGTCTGAATCGAGTTCCGTGGTGTCGACGGTGACGCCGAAGATGTCCGACACCGTGTTGCGGAATTGAGTTGCGGTCAAGCGGCGCAAGCTGCCAGGGGGTGGCGCGAATGCCTTCGTCGTAGCGGGAGAGCCGTCGCCGGTCGGCGCGTCATTGCCTCCTTCTGTGCCGGGGCGGATGTTGGAATCGCTTCCAGCGGTGCCGGGGCCGGTCACCGTTCCGCCAGGGCCGGTACCGTTCGGTGTAGCGGCGCTCGACGGGTTCCCCGCAGCGGTGTTCACTACCTGAGGCGATGCCGGCGGATAGGGTGGGCCGTCGACCGTCGACGAATGAGTCGGCTCGGCTGAACACGCGGCGAGCAGCACCGCTACGAGCGCGCCGAGCCGTTTTCGGCTGGCGTCGCGAGCTGTTGGTCTCCGTACCGTGAGCTGATTCATCGTGCTTTGGCTGCCTCGCCTGGAGGAATGTCTTCGGGACTGACTTCCTTCGAGGGCGATCCGTGTTGGTTCACAGCATGACCGTGGCAGTGAATTTGTTTGGTGGTCGCAGGGAACCACCAAGTCCGACCCGCGGAGAACGCACAACACCTCCGCGGGGCATACGCGAGTCGCTGAAGGGTCAGACGCGTTGGGACATTACCACGCCATGTTCCGCAAAGAGCGTTTGGAAAGGTTCCCATTGGCCGTCGCATTCACGTCCGGCCTGTTGGGCGCTTGGGCGATCCCCTCTTTGGCGTGGGCCGACAATCCAATCGTTCAGACACGCTACACGGCCGATCCTGCGCCACTGGTGCACGATGGGACGCTGTACCTCTACACGACCCACGACGAAGACCAGCTCGTGAACGACTTCTTCACGATGAACGACTGGAGGGTTTATTCGTCGACGGATGTCGTCAACTGGACCGATCATGGTTCTCCGCTCCACTATCGACAATTCAGTTGGGCAGGGGGCGATGCCTGGGCGGGCCAGGTCATCTACCGGGGTGGGACGTTCTACTTCTATGTACCGCTACGCCGCCCCAATGGGGGCAACGCGATTGGAGTCGCGACCTCCGACAGTCCGACGGGGCCGTTCGAGGATGCACTCGGCGAACCGTTGGTCACATCCAACTGCGGTGACATCGATCCAACCGTGTTCATCGATGACGATGACCAGGCGTACTTGTACTGGGGCAATCCAAACCTTTGCTACGTACGCCTGAACGAGGACATGGTCAGCTATCAGGGCGACGTCGTTCGCGTGCCGCTGTCGCCCGATAGCTTCGGTGCTCGGAGAGACGATGAACGGCCCACCTCGTACGAAGAAGGGCCTTGGTTCTTCAAGCGGCAAGACCTCTACTACATGGTGTTCGCTGCCGGACCGATTTCGGAACACATCGGCTATTCCACGAGTACTTCCCCGACAGGACCGTGGTCGTATCGCGGTGTCGTGATGCCTACTGAGGGCGGAAGCTTCACGAATCACCCTGGAGTCGTCGACTACAAGGGCAAGTCCTTGTTCTTTTACCACAACGGCGCTTTGCCGGGGGGTGGCGGCTTTCACAGATCGGTGAGTGTCGAGGAGTTTGCCTATGGCGCAGATGGGACGATTCCTCAGATGAAGATGTCGACCCAGGGGGCTGGTGCCGTCGATGTCCTCAATCCCTTCGTCCGAACCGAGGCCGAAACGATGGCGTGGGGAGTTGGTGTCGAAACCGAGGTGTGCAGCGAAGGCGGGATGCAAGTCACCGACATCGACGATGGGGACTCCATCAAGGTCGAGGAAGTGGAGTTCGGGATCGGAGCTGACAGCTTCGAGCTGCGGGTTGCCGTGGTTTCAGCTGGCGCGAGCGTCGAACTTCATTTGGACGCCCTCGACGGGCCAACAGTGGGCACGTGCGCGCTCCAGAGTTCGGGAAATGACGAGACGTGGACCACTCAGTCTTGCGAAGTGAGTGATGCAACGGGCAAACACGACTTGTTTCTGGTCTTTCGTGGCGGCGGTTTCGACTTCAATTGGTGGCAGTTCACTGGGCCCGGCGACCCGGGGGTCGTGGGTGCCGGTGGAGCGCCGAATCCGGTGGGAGAGGGCGGAGCCTCGGGAGCGGGAGGGAGCGCTACCTCTCTGGGCGCTGGTGGCAAGGCGGGCGGGCAATCGCAGCCGGTCGGTACGTCGAGTGGTGGCAACGTGTCGCCGTCGGTCGACGCAAGCGGAGGCAGCGAGCCCACCTCTCCCGTTCAACCGATGCCGCCCGCGTCGACGACGTCACCGACTGGGAGTGCCGCTCCCGCGCCCTCCCCTGGCCCCGTGGCGCCGCTCGGTCCCGGCGCGAGCTCTACGAGTGACGCGCCGGGTGCTGTCGCCAACCCGGCAGCGCCTTTCGCTACCAGTGCTCCGGAGTCTGGTTCAGACGCGGGCGCGGACAGCGAGGGGTGTGGGTGTCGCCTCGTATGGCACGCGCCGCGCGCGAGTACACTTGCAGCCGTCACTTTGCTGGGCGCGCTGGCGCTGCTGCGTCGACGTCGGCGATTCCTCTCAGCCGGAACGCCCTGACGTCGCCGACGATAGTGCCGGCTCCCGAGAAAATTGCGCTTAGTACAAACCCGGCGCGCCAATAGCGACCTCTCCAGGACGGATTTTTGACCTGATCCCATTCCTCGGCATGCACGCACCCCCCTCGGAGCACCGGTCAGCAACCCCCCTCCAGCGACTCACCAAGACGGCGACGCCGCCGGTGGGGAGTCTCGTTGCTCTGTCGATTGGGCGCTCGTCGTTCAGAAACGCGTTGCCAGCGGGGCGATTGCCATTTGCCGGCGGCGTGCTCGCCATGGCGCCCGGCTGCTTGCTCGCCATGGTGCTCAGTGGCTGTGCGACGGACGAGGAACCGGGGGGAACGGCCGCCGCCGTTACGACGACTCCGAGCGGCGCAGCGACGCCGAGCGGTGTGCCTTCCGGCGATTCCAGCACTATCCAGCCTGTCGTATCGAGCTCACCCGGCGTTTCGAGTTCGCCGAGCAGCACTTCGGCAGTACCCGGCGGCGGTCCGAGCGCTTCGACTACCGTGACTGGTGAACGAGGTGCGGGCGGTAGCCCTGGCGGAAGTCCGTTCGGTGCGGGGGGAGCCACGGGCGCAGGTGGCGACCGCGGGTTCCCCACGTCCAGCGGCGGGAGCTCGGGCGATGGCGGTGCGGGTGGAATGTCAACTAGCGGAAGCGGCGGCAGCGGGGGCAACCTGGGCACGGGTGGTGTCGTGGGAGCGGGTGGAGCTACACCGACGGGGGCTCTGCCTCTCGGCAATCCCGCGGTTCCGAGTTCGGGATGTGGTCGCGCCACGACCGTGACGAATGGCAAGAAGACCATCAACAGTTCCGGTCAAGACCGAACGTACATCATCGACATCCCCTCCGACTACGACATGAACGAGCCGCATCGCTTGTTCTACACGTCGCATTGGATTGGCAGTACCTCCGAAGCGGTCGTCGATCAGAACTACTACTTCCTCAAGCCCTTGGCCCAAGCGGCGGACGTACCGGTGATCTTCGTCGCGCCACAGTCGGACGGCGCGACCTGGCAAGAGAAGGATCACGCCCTGTTCGACGACATTCTGGCCTACGTCAAAGAGAACCTCTGCATCGACACCACGCGTGTGTTTACGACGGGGTTCAGTTTCGGCGGTATGATCACCTACTCGTTGTCGGTCAATCATCAACAGGACATCCGTGCGGGTGTGGGGATTGCGCCGGCCAACTACAACATCTTCGTCCCACCGGCGACTCACGAACCCATCGCCTGGATGCAAACCACCGGCATGAGCGATGGCACGTGCCCTTGGGTGAACGGCAACAGCACGACCCAAGGCGCCAAGTTCATCGCTATCGAGCATGCCACCGACAACGGCTGCAACGTGCCAGCGGACATACCGACTTGGCAGCAAGGCGGTCACATTTGCTTCGACTTCGAAGGCTGTCCGGCGGAATATCCGACGAAGGCCTGTACGTTCGGCGGTGGGCACACGAACATCGACAGCGATCCGGGCAGTGGCGACAACTGGATCGCCCAGGAGTCGTGGGACTTCTTCATGCAGTTCTAGGGGGCACCGGAGACCCGCGCTCGCTTCGTTGGGCCCGAAAAACTGCCCGACAATCGTGCTCGCCCATTTAGAGCGGCGCCGCCCCGACGTTTCACCCTGACGCGAGGGCTGCGCGCGCGCAGGTCATCAACCATGCGTGCCGAGTACGGGCGGACGGCGGGTACGCCTCATTGGGGTTGCATTTTCTGTCGAGCTTCGGGGCACGGTTGGCGTCATCGTCGTAATTTTCAAGTGTCGCAAGGCCCACACGACGATTCGGGTCAGTGAAGCCGCCCTGCTGTGGGGCCCAACGGCAACTCTCTGGAGGCAACCCGCACCGTGGGGTAGGGGATACCTTTCAACCACAGAACGAGCTGTCTAGATGCACAATCGTTTGCTTTTCGGATACGGCGTTTTGCTCGTCGTCGCTTGCACTGACGCGCCGGACACCAGTTCCGCCCCCAGTACGCTGACGCCCGGGCCCGGCCCCAGCAGTACCCTCGCAGCCGGGCCGACCGCGTCGGACGAAACTTCGTTGCCCGTGGCGCCGGTCAATCCTGTCTCCGATCCGACGAGCAATCCGAGCGGGGGTCAACCGTCGAGCACGACGAGCGGCCCTGCATCAAGCCCGGCACTCGGTTCAACGAGCGACCCATCGGGTGCCACGGCCACCGCTGGCCCACCTCCCGGTCCGACGCAACCTACCGGTTCTGGCCCGACGCCGACCGGCCCAAGCCCGACGGGCGGACCGCAACCCAGCGGTGGTCCCACGTGCATGTCCGGAGTTCAAACGGGTGACGCGTGCAACAGCGCTGCCGATACCGAGCCCTGCGTCCGCAGCGATCGAACCTGCGAGTGCGGCTCCGACTCCACGTGGATGTGTGCGATGAACAGCGGCGCGGGAGGAGTTCCTGCTGGAAGTACTGGGTCTGGTGGCGACAGTGCAGGGGGCGGGGGCCCGGGCCCCGGCCCGTCTGGCTCAGGCGGCGGAACCGGGAGCGTCGAGATCGACTGCGATGCGATGATGCCGACGAGTGGCGGCGAACAGCACTCGAACACTTGGGCTCAGGGCGGCTCCGACAACCTCGCGTGGCAGGTTTGGACGAACGGAGGTCCCGGTACTCTGACGACTTACGAGGGCGTTCCCGCGTTCATCGCCTCGTGGAACAATTCGGGAGATTACCTGGGCCGAATGGGTTTCGAATGGGGCAACAACGGCAAGTCCTACACCGAGTACGGAACCATCAAAGCCGACTACGTTTGGAACAAGTCGGGAACCGCCGGTCAGTACTCGTACATCGGCATCTACGGGTGGTCGAACAACCCGTGCGTCGAGTGGTACATCGTCGAGGATTCTTTCCATCAAATGCCGTTCAACACGGGTGACCGTCCCGTTGGCACGACTGAAGTCGATGGCGGTACGTACAACCTCGTGTACCGGCACACGTCCGGCACCGGGGGCGACAGATGTGGGGGTGCTGGCAGCTGGGATCAATTCTACAGCATCCGCTTGGAAGGCAAACGCTGTGGAACGATCACCGTTTCCGATCACTTCGACGCCTGGGCCGCCCAGGGCTGGAACCTGGGATCGCTCATCGAGGTCAAGGTCGTCGTCGAAGCAGCGGCAGGCCAGGGCAGTGTGGAGTTCCCGCTTGCCCGAGTGACGACGAGCCAATGATTCGCGGATGACGTGAGTCGACGCTGACAGTTGCGGAGCGCGACGGCGAAAGGGTTACTTCGCCGCCGTCGCCTGCTCGCGCTCCGCCAAGATCCCTTCCCGCAAGCTTTCGAATTGGGTGAGCGAGTCTTCGAAGTCCGTTTGTTGTCGCTCGGCGAGCTCCTTGGCCAAGCGCAATTCGTCGGCAAGTCGACGACTCTCGTCCTCGCGTTCGAAAATCCGTGCAACCAACGGCGCCTGACCACCGCCGGCACCGGCTGAGCCAATACTCGAAAGGTCCGCTCGCAAGCGTTCGAGCTCGGTGCCCAGGGCTGCCAGTCGCTGCTCGACGGTGCGGATCTTCTCGTCGGTGGCGTGCTTGTCGGCCAGCAACGGTCGACTCGCGTTCAAGATGGCGCGTTCGGTTTCGGGCAGCGTCGTGAGAGCTCGCAGCTCGTCGAGTTCGGCGAGGCTGACAGCACCGATGTCCGTGGCCTCGCTGATCGCCTCGGTCAACGTGACGACGCGCTCGGCGCCGCTGCCCTTGGGCACCTTGAACACCCCAAACGCGCGACCCGATGTGGTCTCGAAGTCGACGTCGTCTGCGCCCCAGACCGCGGCGTTGACCACCACCGGCAGCGCGACGTACGCTCGTTGTCCAGTGCCGGTTTGGTTGTTGAAGACCAGCGTGGCCGTGGTGACGCGTCGACTGTGAACTCGCAGGGCGCCGTTTCGGTAGTCCACGTGGAGGGGCGTGCGCGTGGAGCGCTGCGTGCTCGCCCTGACGCGGGACTCGGGTTCGTCACCGATCAACGCGAACTGCCGAGCGCCGGGCTGCAGCGTTTCGAGGACGGCTTCACCCATGAATCCGCCGCTGGAGAACACGGCGAGGGGCCCCGCGGGGAGCGTGTAGGGCGTCACGTTACTGACCGCGACGGCACGCCGGGCTTGCGCGTCGAAGTCATTGAACCACAACACCGGGATGCCTTCGAGCTGCGCCTTCAGGAAAGGCACCATCGCCGAATGCTGGGCAGCAATGCTGATGCGCTGGTCCAGACTGAACACCGGCGTCGTTTGTGGTGCGCTCACGATGCGCTTGGCGTGGGCTCGCAGATCGCCGGCCCAGAGCAGATCACTGCCGAGAGCAACGCTGCCCATTCTGACCGAAGGGCGCTTGGTGCGGTGACTACCGCCCACTCTGCCGTGTCCACTGCCGAAGCCCTGACCCGAACCCGTTCCGCTGACACCACCGGACCCGACCGTGTACAGCGCCTCGCCTTCGTAGTCGCTGAAGTCGCCCCACATCGCGTCCGGTGTCGTCGTGGAAAGCTGGGGAACGGAAGACAGCGGTTCGTTGGGAGTTTCGAGGTCGCGCCGTTCGTAACGTGGCGCCGTGAGCGGATACAGAAACGACTTCGGCTGACCGTGAACCAGCTCGAGCTGCACGTTCCGCCAGTGTTCGTCGGTGTCGTTGTGCACCAGGGCCCAGGCTTGCAGTTGAGCTTTGGTCGCGCTGTTGGCTGCACTCAAGCGCAGTCGGTAACTAGCACGCCACACGGGCGCTTCGGCCAAGTAGGCGATGGCGACGTTCTTGTCGTGACCGGGTGATGCGCCGACTAGCAAATCCAGCAACTGCGCCTCGTTCGAACGTGTGTTGACGTGCGCGTTCATGGCGGCATTCAACCGTTCGAGAACGGCCGTGTCGAGCGGCGTGACTTTTTGGACCAGTCCCGCGTCGATGCGCAGCAGTTCACCTGCTTCTGAAAGCAGCAGGACTTGCAGTCGCTCGTAGTCTTCCTGGGGAGCGGCGTCTTTGGGCACGGTCTGGTGTGGTGGACCGTGATCGAACGACGGGTGGGAAGGGGCCACGGCCACGACGTCGATCACGCGACCGCGCACCTCGGTCGCGTCGCTGTCGTTCGCCGTGAGCGTTACCTCCACCACTTCGCCGCGCAGCGCCGTGAGCAGCTTGTCGTAGCTGAGTGGCGCATCTTGACTCGCGGGCAATCGAGCGCGAGCGCGAGCCACGGCCGGACTGAGCCGAGTGGCGAAGCTGACACCTTGAAACGCCACGTTGCCATCGAGGACGACCAGCGTCTTGAGTGCGTCATCGAGGTGGGCCGCCGGCACGGGCAACGACGAGGCGCCTTCCAACGGTCCGCGCCGCTCGAAGTAGGCGACACCTGACTCGTAGAGCCGAACGCGTTGCAGAGGCAGGGTCGCGCCGTGCTCGACTGTCGTCGGATCGTTCACTGCGCGATTGGTGGTGCACCCGACGATGGTGCCGAGGGCGGTTAACAGTGCGATGGCGCCAAAGCGGTGGAGGCGTTGAGCGAGTGGCCGTGTGGCTCGAGGCATGGGCGCACTGACACCGCGAGGCAAGCGAAGTTCCGTGCTCCGCGGACACGCCCAGGGGCGAGCCGTCCGCGTGGCCTGGACCGTTCACTCGACACCAGTAGCTTCTCGGAGGCGCACCAGGTGCGCGCACGGCGGTTGATGTGGCGCCCGAGCACGCGCCGATGGATTACCGGGGTGCGTTGCCATTCGTCGCACCGAACTCGTAGGCACTCGACTCGATTGGAAAATTCCGCGTGCCGGGTGAAGGGCGACCCACCGGTCTTCTCATCGACCGAACCGATCGTGCACGACCGTTCGCAGGTGCCGCTGTGCCCCGAGGTCGACGCGGGGGGGCGTGGTACGTACGGATTGGGTCATCCCTTCCCGTTCGTGTGCTGATCATGAAAAAAGCTCACCGCGCCTTTGCGCTCACCCTGCTCGCCGGTGCCTTGCCGTTCACGGCGGGCTGCAGCTCTTCCCCACGCTCGTCGGAGACGGTCTCTTCGGCAGAGGGCACCTGCGCCGCGCCGTGCGCCCCAGGGCAAACTTGTGTAGCGGGGCTTTGTCAGGTCGACGCCTCCATGCCGTCGGTCACGGCGACTGCGACGCTGCCCGCGGCGTCCTCCGTTGCTCCATCCAACCCCACCGTGGTTGCGAGTGTGCCGGAGCCCGTCGCACCCGCGATGAGTAGCGTCGAGAACGCCGGTGGCGTGCCGCCGGTGATCATCACGCCGGATCCGACGTCTGGCAGCGCTGGTTCGCCGTCTGGGGTGCCGACTGCGCCCGGGGCTGGCGGAGAGCCGTCATTGGGCGCAGGAGGAGGCTCCAGCGGTGGTGGTGGCAGTGGCGGTGTAGATGCGGGGCCGCCCGATGGCTGGCACGGCGCGCTCGCGACTGGGGTCACCGAGCAAATGCTGCAGCAAGAGTACGACGCGTGGAAGTCGGCTCACGTGGCGATCTGCGACAATGGTTCAGCGGCCATCGACAAGGGCGACGGTCGGGTCGTCTCCGAAGGCATCGCCTACGGCATGCTGCTTTCGGCCAACATGGACGATCGAACGCTTTTCGATCAGCTGTGGCGCTTCTACGGTGAACACCTCAACTCGCGCGGTTTGATGAACTGGGACTGGCAGCTTTGTGCCGAGCCGGGCGACAATCGCACCAACGCGGCTTCCGATGCGGAGATGGACGCCATCATGGCGTTGCTACAAGCCAACCAGGCTTGGCCCGACGGCGACTACCTGGCGCAGGCAGAAGCCCTGGCGGGCAAAGTGCTCGAGTTCGAAGTCGAAGAGTGCAGTGGCCGACTGATACTTCGTCCCGGTGACACCTGGGGCGGATGCAGTAGCCTCGAAAACCGGATCAACCCGTCGTACTTCTCGCCGGGATACTATCGCGCATTCGCGTTCCATTTCCCGTCCCAGGCGGAGAAGTGGAACGCGTTGCTCGAAGGAACCTACCAACTGTACCCGGGGTACGAGGGGGCGGCTTCGGACGGCCCTTACCCGGACTGGAGCAACGCTGACGGCAGCGCCAACGGCAGCGGTTACTACTATGATGCGGCGCGTACGCCGTGGCGCATCGCGACGGACTACGCTTGGAGTGGCGACCCACGCGCGGCCACGGAGCTGTCTCGCGTCAGCGCGTTCGTCGATGCGAATGGGGGCATCCCCGTGCAGGGATTGGACAACAACAGCACCTTCTCTGGCGCTTTTGCTTTGTCGGGGATCACCGATCAAAGCAAGCTCGACGATTACGTCGGTGCGTGGCTGTCCGCCGAAGGTGACGACAAGCCCTACTTTCAGGGCACGCTTCGGGTGATCTACTTGCTGCTTGCGGGTGGAAGGTTTTCGTCGACGCTTTGACGTCTCTGCGCGTCGCCACTTGGCGATGCGAGCGTTGGGCGGTTTTGGGGGGGCGTGCTCGAGGCCGTTCACCCCAACGGCCCCACTCGGGTCGGGTTGGGTGAGAGCGCCAAGAAGTCTGATTGGGGCGTGTCGGTGTATCAGCCGCCGCGCAGAAGCTTGGCTCCGTACTTCAAGAGAATGTCCAGGCGTCCTCCGCTGCGTACGGCCTCCAGACAATCGTCCTTCCCGCCGCCCGCGATCATCGTCGGCTGTTCGATTCGCAACGCGAGTGTCAGCCCGCTCGCGCCGTAGCGGAGCACCGAATGGTGAAATGTCCCCGCAACGGCGAAATTCGCTCCCGAAGTCCACTGGCACTGATCTGCGGCGGGGGTGACTTGCACGTCCGCATCCAGCAGACCTTCGATGCGCGTCGGTTCAAAGCCTTGGAAGACGACCGACGTTGCTGGGCCGGGATCGAGCATGAGCACCACCAGAGCCGAGCCAGCGTTCACTTCGGTAACGCGCGCGCCCGCATTCAGGTGCAGCCGAACGCTGCACTCGTCGTTGCGCGCTGCGCTCGAGAAAGCCGCAATTGAGATGCCATCGCCCTTGCGCTTGCGCACTTCGATGCTGTCACAGTCGGCGAGACCAGCCGTGTTTGTGCCCCGCCACGACAGCGAGCGAATGGCGGCGCCATCGTGTCGACTCCACAGTTCCGTGCGGGTCCCGTCCACCGCCTCCAAGTACAGCTCAGCAGCTCGCGACAGCACGTCCGTGTCCAGGTGCGGGATACTCGACGGTTGATGCATGGAAAGCACCGAGACCGCGAAGTCAGCGGAGATTGGTAGGCGTTCCTCGTCGGAAATCGCCCTGAGTAGCCCAAGTACCCCCAACCCGACGCCGAGGACTGCCAGAGCTTTGGCGTAGTGCTTCTTGACGCGTGTCCACCACGTGGGCGCACTGGAGTCACCTGCGGTCCTTGCGCGCGCCTGCGCCTGCCGGAGCAAGCGTGCCCGAGCCCAACTGGTCTTCTTCGGGTCGTGAGTCATGGTGGCGTGACGATACACGTTCCCGTGCCGTAGACCGGTTCGTTCTCTCCGCACGGTAACTCGACGTCGAGGTAGTAGCGCCCGGGAGCCGGGGGTGACGGCAGCTGCGCGGTGTACTCGATGGTCGCGATGCCACGCGGGTCCCAGCGGAACGGCGTGTACACTGCCTCGACGCGATTGGGGCCGAACATCTCGCGGAAGTCGACCTTCGCTTTCGAGCGAGGCGGTGGTAGGCAACCCGACACGGTGCCCACCGTCACGACGTGCAAGCGAGCGGTATTGTCCGCCTGGGTCACTTCCACCTTGCACGTCGCGTTGAAACTCCCCAGCTCGGCGTTGCTCAACGAAAGCCGGTTCTTTCGTCTCCCCTTGCAGGTTGGCTCCGATTGGGTGTCGCACTGTGGCATCTCGAACGCCTGCCAGTCGCCCCACAAAACGACGCCAGCCCAGTAATCTGGATCAGCGAACCGCGGGTCGCGCCTCAGGTCGAGCTTCGCCAGCCGCAGTGCCTCTGCCGGGCCCACGGACAGCCGCCGGTAGAAGCTTTCCATGAGTCGACTCATTGCCTCTGCGTTCACTTGCCACAGAGTGACGACTTGAGCCTGCGAACCGGCTTGTGAGAGCGAATGGCGCAGGGCGAGCATGCCATGGCCCGGAAAGCTGTGGCCCACTCCACTTTCGCACGCTGAAACGACCACCAGACGCGTCCCGTGCAGATCGAGCGAAGCCAGTTCGCTGGCGGACACTCGACCCGACTCCACGGGACTTTGATTCGCACCTGCGAGCCCCAGGACCAGGTAACTCGGCATTGCGCCCGGTCTGAGCTGATCACCGGGATGCATCCTGGCTGCTCGAGTATCGACGAACTTGCCGTGGGTTGCCAGGTGTAGGATCGGAGGGTGATGGATTGCCAGGAGGTTGGGCTTGCTGGCTTCGGCGCCCTCGAGGATCAACACATTGTCGACCCCGCTCAGGAACGCTTCACGTTCGACGGCGGAGTATGGGTTCCGAGTGAAGGTGTCCCCGCCGCCCCAGGGGTCACCGGGGGCGGCGGCTGTGGCAGGGGCGGCTGTGGTGGGGGCGGCTGTGGCGGGGGCGGCTGTGGCAGCCTGAGCGTTCGAACCATATGCGGGATCGATCACCAGAATCGATGGTGAAGGGTCGTGTGATGGGTTTGCTGTCGGGGTCGTAAACAACAACTCGGCAGTCGATTCCAGATAGCTGATCTGCCGTTCCTCGATCAGAGGCCGTGATGTACTGGAAAGCAATGCCTCGAACGGCAAGGCCGTCAGAGCACCGTCCGGAGCGACGACCACGTGGCTGCCCCGCTCGGTCGAGCCGAGTACGACAGATGCCAGCGCGTCGAGTTCGTGGGCTGCTTGGGAGGTGTCCTTCTTCAGCCTGATCCGCTCGATCAGGGTGTTCACTCGTTCGGTAGTGGTCCCTTCGTCAGTGTTCAGGACCAAAGAGAAGATGTTGCCGTTTTCGTGGAATCCAAAAATGGCCCAACGTTGGTACAAGGGTTTCACCATGGTCCTGCCGGCATCGAACGCGATTTGGGCGTTCAGTCCGAAAAACTCGAGAATGACACCCCGTTTCGGCACATGAGACGCGATCTGTTGAGCGAGGTGTTCAGCCGAGGGCTGACCATTCTTCGCCACGCGCACCGCCTGGTCGAAGACTTTGCGTGTCGCGACGGCAATGGCTGCTTCTGATAGTGAACGACCTTCAGACCTGTCGTGATCCACGTGCAATAGTACGAGCAGATGTACATGCTGGCGGTTGAGAAACGCGAGTTCATCGCGTTCTTCCGAGGATAACTCGTCAACCGCTCGCAGTGCGTCGAACAGCGATTGCTCGGCTGCGGCAAGCAGGTCGCGGGCCGCTTCGGGTGACTTTGCTCGCTTCGCCCGAAGTAGTGCTTCCTTCGCCGTCTCGACGAGAGAAAGGGGGCGAGCCGTCGGCTGCTCCTGCACTGGCACCGGCTCGACGACTCTGGAGCTACCGCCACATGCCACGGCCCAAAGGCAAGTCAGAAGGCTGATCAGAATCCGGCGCATCGTTCCTCCATGACGCGGTGCTTAAAGGGAGCGCGTGAGGAGCCACGCTGCTTCCTAGTTCTTGAAACACAGCGACGCGCAAACGGCAACGCGTGGTCGGCGAAATTATTGCGGACCGGGGCGGGCTGCAGAGCAACGGCTGCTTCGCGCTTCCGTGCGCTGGCAAGCGGAACGGTGCTCTAGGCTTGCTCTAGGCTCGCATTGCCTCCCATGTATCAACAGCGCGTTTCCAAGCTGAGTCACACCGGAGAGCAAGCGTTCCGAGGCGGCGAGCCGGCGAGAATCACGCCCGACGGCGCTCGCGGCGCTATTCCAGCACGCTGAAACACCAGGTTCGGTCGTCGCAGCCGGGGTGTGTGGCGTTGCCGCAAGGAGTATCGGTGCCGACCGGGTTGTTGGCGAGTAGGCCTTCGAGTTGAAGGCCCGCGTCTGGGTCGTCTTGCGTGCCGACGATCAGGTTCAGTGCCACGCGGTCGCCGGGCGAGAACGAGCCTTGCGGTGCAGACCAATTCCATGACAGTTCGATCTCGTAGCCGCCGGGCACGACGCGAGCGGCGTAGTTGGCGGCGCTGGGTGAAGCGTCGACACAGGCGTAACAGGGTTCGTAGACTTCGATGGCTTGGGCGGCGCGAGTCCCCGACGGCGGAACGATGACGAGGTGCGTGGCGCCGCCGTCTTCCGTGCCGGAGTATTCGCCGGTGAGGGCGTCTGTGGGTGCGATGAAGAACTGCACGTTGTCGCCTCGCCAGAAGTACTCGAGGGTGGAGCCCTCGTAGGTGTGGATCGCCGGATCCTCGACGTGCACGTGGGCGACGAATGCCTCGTCGGACCAGGCCATGCGCACCGATACGATGGTAGGCAGCTCCGTCGAGTAGGAAGCGCTGACGATCGGAGCGTCGTTCAGCGCGAAGGTGACGGGGGCGATGCCCGAGAATTCGCTGCCCTCGCCGTCGACGACCTGCGTGCCGCCCTGGAATCGAGGCAGCGTCGGGATCAAGGGGCAAGCGTTCTCGATGGGTTGCTTGCATTCGCCAGCCACGCAGTGCTGGGGCGCTTCGCACGCGAGCAGTGGTCGCCATACACCATCGGCGTCGCAGAGCTTGGGTTGTTCACCCGCGCAGCGCCGGTCGTTGGGATTGCAGCTGACACCGGACGGCTCGCCGCCGGCACCCGTTGGCTCGTTCGGCGCGCCTGCGCTGGCACCGCCGCTTCCTGCGGTCGGTTGGGCCGGTGAGGTGCCGCCCGCGCCAGCGTTGGAGGTAGTGCTTGGCACTCCGCCGCCGGCTCCATTCGGGATTGCGCTGCTACCACCGTTGCCACGCGTGGGCATTGGCTCGTCGGGGTTGGGGGTTGGGTCTTCATTCGTCGGTCCCGAATCGTTTCGGGTCGATGGTTTACGCACATCGGCGTCGGGTCTTGCCGGCTCGCCGCTAGTCGGCCCGCCGCCGTCGCGCTGCGACTTGCCGGCGTCTGACCGAGACTCTCTGGTGTCACCGACGTCCTCAGAGGCATTCCCCCCCGACCGCAAGCAGGCGGTAGTCGACAGCAGGCAGCTCAGCGTTGCGATGACACGGTTGCGATTCGTCACCCGGTGACACTGACACGACTCGGCAGTGGCGCCAAGCGAACGGGCCCATCCACGAA
>QJWJ01000057.1 GCA_003235365.1 Deltaproteobacteria bacterium | reverse complement strand
CCTCAGAGGCATTCCCCCCCGACCGCAAGCAGGCGGTAGTCGACAGCAGGCAGCTCAGCGTTGCGATGACACGGTTGCGATTCGTCACCCGGTGACACTGACACGACTCGGCAGTGGCGCCAAGCGAACGGGCCCATCCACGAAGCTGCAGGGGGCGACCGTCGCCGCTCAGTCGACCAGTTTCAGCTCCGCGGGCGGGCGCATCGGTGTGAAGCGTGGAAGGCACTGCACGCGTTCGATCCAGCGCTGCACGGCGGGAAAGTCCCCGAGGTCGATGCCGCATTCTTCGCCGCGATGGGTATAGGCAAACAGTGCGATGTCGGCCACCGTCGGGGTTTCGCCGTGAAGGAAAGGGGTTGCGTTCAACGTTTGGTCCATGACACCGATGGCTCGCTTGCCACGCGGGAGGCGCCAGGTCAGCTCGGCGCGGCGTGGATGATCTGGCGCGGTGTGACGCAGAATGAAGCGTGGCGTCGCGACGTAGGGCTCGTGGCTATACTGCTCGAAGAACAACCACGACAGGACGCGGCTGCGGTCGTAGCCCGCGGTCGGCAAAAAGGGTGTGCCCTCGGCGAGGTGACACAGGATCGCGTTCGACTCGGGCAGGATACGTCCGTCGTCGAGGATCAACGTCGGGATCTGGCCGAAGGGATTGATTGCGAGAAACTCCTCGGTTCGACTCCCTCCCGAGAAGATGTCGACGTCTCGCACTTCGATCGGTAGGTCGAGGAAGCTCGCGAGCAATCGCACCTTGTAGCCGTTGGCGGATTCGGCGTTGTCGTACAGCAGCATGTCGACAGGGTGAACGTCTCGCGAGCTGCCTTCAAGCTGGCAAAATGTTTGGCTGAGCATTAGAAATTCCAATCCATGGTCCGTCGCCTACCACCGCTCAACGCCCTACATGCCCTCGACGCGGTGCTACGTCACGGTAGCGTCAAGAAGGCCGCCCAAGAGATCGGCGTGACGCCTGCGGCCGTCAGCCAACACGTCAAACAGTTGGAGCAGACACTGGGCGTCGCACTGCTGGTGAGGCACCCGCGTAGCATCACACTCACTGCGGAGGGCGAACGGCTGCTTCAGCCGCTCGCCAAGGGGTTCGACCAGCTCGAAGCGGCCATCGCGCCGCTCACTCATCCGGGGCGCGCGGTCAGCGTCGTGTTGTCGACCCTTCCGTCTCTCGGCCGCGCTTGGCTCGTGCCGATGATCCCGGAGCTTCAGAGCCGCTTCGTGCATCTCGGCTTGACCGTACGCACGGAGGCGACGCTCGTCGATTTCGATCGATCGGACGTCGCTCTCGCCATCCGCTACTGCCACGCGCCTGAGCGGGGGTTGGTGTCGGTGCGCTTGTTTGGCGAAACCGTCTCGCCGGTGTGTTCCCCGCAGTTGGCTCATACTGCGGAGGCACGCCGCGGGCTCGATGCACTCGTGCGGTTACCGTTACTTCACGACACCGATGCGGCTCGTCATGGAGCGCCTTTCGGGTGGGACGACTGGACGAGTCGGGCCGCGATCTCTCAGCGCCCCGCCTTGTCCTTCAGCGATGCAACGCTCCTGCTGGACGCAGCGGAGGCGGGTCTGGGGATTGCCCTCGGCCGCAGTCCGCTGGTGCACAGTCGCTTGCTCCGTGGGCGACTGGCCCAACCGGTGAGTGAACAACGGCGCACCGCGCGTGCGTACTTCGCGGTCACGTCCCGCAGGCAATACCGAAAACCCGCGATTCGCGAACTGTTCGATTGGTTTGCTGGGCGTGCGTCAGAATGGTCAGCCCAGTTTGACGAGCCCTCAGCGTAAGCATGACCCAGTTCGGTCAGGGCGGCGGTTCACTCGGGCTCGGAGCGAGTGCGCCATGAATTGTCGAAGGGCGGCTCACCGCCTGGAGCCGCTTCGGGTTGTGCGGCTCGCAGTGGTGAAACGCACCCTGTGCCGCTCTGCGACAGTGTTCGATCTGGCCGTCATTTCCGCGTGGTCGGTTTTGGGCGTACGGTAGTTTGTCGGTGCTCTCGTAGCCAATGACGCAGTTGGCCAACCCTGTTGCAGTGTTGGCGCGATCGCTTCCGTGTCGCGTTCTCCGTCGTGCGGCGAGCGAACGCAGTTCGCCGCCGTCGAGGTCGCGTCATCTCCCCGTTGCTGTATGCTGCCGCGCTGTGAAACGGTCATGCTCAAGTGCGTTCAACTCGAACACTCCTGCCTGGTTGCTGCTGGTGCTTGGATTGTCGTTGGCTACGGGGTGTCTCGAGGTCGATTCGAGCCGTGCGAGTGGCGATGCGGGGGTAGAGGGCTCGCCTCGCGACACTGACGACGATTCATCGGGAAGTGCGACTGATGAATCGCGAACGTCCATCGGCAGTTCGTTCGGCGACGACGCAGGGGAGGGCATCGGCGATTCACCTAGCCCACTGGACGGTGGCATTGGATCGGGCGCGAACGACGATGAAAGCAAGCTCGACGACGTGAATGACGACCCGACGCCGAATTCGCCGGGGTCGCCTACCGACGCTTCTGCCGGTGACAGCCCCGATGACGGGGAAGGTCCGGCGGGGTCGCTATCGTGCGTGCCCGGGGAGGCAAACGCGTGCACTTGCAGGAACGGCAAGATGGGTGCTCAAAAGTGCGCGCCGAGCGGCACGAGCTACACGGTCTGCGCTTGTGCGGGGGATTGTGGTGACGGGACAATGGGCGTCGGGGAAGAGTGTGATGACGGTAACCTTTCCGACTTCGACTTCTGCTTGAATACCTGCGTTGCCGCCCGCTGTGGTGACGGGGTCCGCGGTCCGGGCGAGGCCTGCGACGACGGTAACGAAGACGACGATGACGAATGTACGACCGCGTGTCGCGCCCCGACTTGTGGCAATGGCGTCATCGACGGGCTCGAGCAGTGCGACGATGCCAACAGCGACGAGACCGACGGTTGCCTGTCTACGTGCATTTCCTCGAGGTGTGGTGATGGAAACTTGGGGCCGGGCGAAGAATGCGACGACGGCAACAGCGTCGACGATGACGCTTGCAGCAACGCGTGCGTGTTGCCCTATTGCGGTGACGGCGTCGTCAACGGTGGGGAGGGCTGTGACGACGGCAACCGCGTCGATGACGACGAGTGCAGCAATGCGTGTGCGATTGCTTCGTGCGGCAACGGGAAGGTCGAAAGCAATGAGGCTTGTGATGACGGCAACGACGACGACACGGACACCTGCTTGTCGACTTGCGTCGCGGCTCGCTGCGGTGACGGCGTCAAGGCTTCCAACGAGGAGTGTGACGACGGCAACACGCAAAGCGGCGACGGTTGCTCCGTGCAATGCAAGACGAGCGTTTGCGGCAACGGCGTCGTCGAAGACGCCGAAGAGTGCGATGACGGCAACACGACACAAACCGACGGCTGCCTGAACACTTGCGTCGCGGCCCGTTGCGGTGACGGCATCGTCGGCCCCGGGGAAGAGTGCGATGATGGCAACACCAACAACGACGATGCGTGCGGCAACGGCTGCTTGCCCGTGAGCTGTGGGGACAAGATCGTGCAGGCCGGGGAAGAGTGTGATGACGGCAATACCGTCAACGACGACTCGTGCAGCAACAACTGCAAACTTGCCGTGTGCGGTGACGGTATCCTGCACGCGGGGGAAGAGTGCGATGACGGCAACACCAACGACACCGACGCCTGCGTGGCCTGCAAGAACGCCATCTGCGGGGACAGCCACGTGCAAACCAGCAAGGAGCAGTGCGATGATGGCAACGCCGACGACACGGATGCCTGCGTGACGTGCCAGCTCGCAAAGTGTGGTGACGGTCACGTTCGAGCGGGTGAGGAGGAGTGTGACGACGGCAACACGGATCCCGGTGACGGGTGTGAGCCGGACTGCACCGAGTCGCTGGCGGTGTGCGGCAATGGCGAAGTGGAGTTCGACGAAGAATGTGACGACGCCAATTTCGACAACACCGATGGCTGTACGGAAACGTGCCATTTCCCAACGTGCGGTGACGGCTTCGTGCAGCCGGCCAACGGCGAGGATTGCGACGACGAAAACGACGTCGATGGCGATGGCTGCAACACCGACTGCATCACGTCGGGCAAGATCTTGTGGCACAAGACTTACAACGGCCCGGACAACGGTCACGACGACGGTCGTGGGATCGCCATCAACTTGGACGGCGACGTGATCGTCGTTGGCGCGTCAGAAGTCACGGGGAAGGCACAAGAAATGTTCCTGTGGCGGCTGCCGCCGGACGGATCCAGCGATGGGACCTCCCGCACCCTGGACGGAGTGGGTGCTCACAACGACATCCTCAACGATGTCGCCATCACTTCGACGAATCAGCTTGCCGTGGTCGGCACGTACTACACCGAGAGCACACCCAACCCCGGCAACCGCCCCTACTACGGCATCTTCAACTCGACGTTGAATCTGGACTGGAGCGACATCGGGCCGGACTCGGGCATCGGCAATGGCGTAGTCGTCGACGGATCCGACAACGTGTACATCACCGGCAGTATCGCCGGGACCTCGACGGACGTCTGGGTGCGGCGCTTCGGGCTGGACCAGCAGGTGGCGTGGAGTGGCAGCTTCGACTACGGGAAGAACAGCAGCTGCGACAACCCGTCGGAGACCGGGTATGCCCTGGCGCTGAGCGCGGACGGCAGCTTTGCATATCCAGTGGGCTCCTACGGATGCGGTACTGTTTCAGGGTGCTTGTGGCGCTTCAACACGACGACTGGCGAGTACGTCGCCAATAGCGACGGTTGCACTCGCATGTGGCGGCAGCGCGACGTCTCGCAGTCGACGGCCTCCCGCGGAGTCGTCGTTGCGCCCGAAGGCGACGTGTTCGTCGCCGGATCCATCTCCAGCGGGGGGCACCTTTGGCACTACCGCTCGACGCTTTGCCATCTCTCGTCGTGCCATTCCCCCAACTGCGCGTCCTCGGATTGGGATGTCTCCGTGTCGACTACCGGTGCGATCCAAGCCATGGCGCGGGCTCCCGACGGAACACTGGTGGTGGGTGGAGCGACCAGCTCCAATACCGGCGGCGTGCGCAAGCTCGACCCGTCCAACGGCGGGCCGATGTGGGGCACGTCCTCCACGTTCACCGGTGACGATGACCTCACTCACACAGCAGGCATCTACGGCGTGGCTGTCGACCCAGCCGGCTATGTCTACGTAACGGGCAGCACAGCGGCCGCAACTGGGGGCAATCGTGATATCTGGGTCGCGAAGCTAGCACCCTGACGGGCGATGCGTCACGGGATCTCGACCAGGCGAACCGTGGCGTCGCTGTCGTCTTTGAGCACCTTCGCCCAATAAGTCGTGGCGTCGTTGCCGCCATAGAAGCGTACGAGCTCCAGCGCGAGTTCGCCGTCGCGGTAACCGAAGGCGTCGACCACTTCGGCGCCGACTGGGCGCACGTACGTGCCTGTTCGCTCGAAGACGTAATCGTAGCAGCGGCCGAGAAAGCAGTCAGGCGACAACCCGCTCAAGACGACCAGTTCGACGCCTATCGCGTCGTCGACAAATCTCGAAACGAATAGTCGATAGTCGGTTGTCGGATTGTATGGTTTCAAAGTTGATGTCGCGACGTCGAACGTGGGGCAAGCGTTGAGGGCCTCGGCCTCGTCGACTATCGCGCCGGTGAGCGTCCCTCGGTCTTCGGTGCCGTCGTGCTCCGTGGGCTCGATGTCGTCGAGGAAGCGAGCGCACGCCGTCGCGCGCAACTCGGCTGCCGCGAGAGACTCTTCGTCGTAGCCACCGACGAGCCACGGTGTACGGGAAGTACACAGGTCTTGAGTGTACTCGTTGACTCGGATGGCGTAGATCTGAAGTTCTGGTGTGAACCAACCCTCCGCACCGAACATCAGATTGCCGCACTCGTTGGCGTAGACCCTGACAGGTCAAGTCTTGTGGTTGGCCGTGTTGGGATTCGGTTTCCGTCGTCGTGGGCGTCGGCCCTGAGCCAGCCGCAGGGCCGACGTCAGGGAGACCAGCCTGGTAGCTGGGATGCTTGCTTGATCCATTCGACCACCTGCTTTTCGTCGAACGGGTCCGTTTGACGGATGTCGAGGTAGCGCACGTGAGGGTCCTTCGATTCGC
>QJWJ01000044.1 GCA_003235365.1 Deltaproteobacteria bacterium | reverse complement strand
GTGCGGATCTCGTGGCTCATGTTGGCCAGAAACTCGCTCTTCAGGCGCGAAGCCTCCAACGCCTGTTCCATGGCTTCGCTGAGCCGCTTCATGGCATCCTCGTTGGCCTGCTGCATGTGATTGAAGGCGCTGGCGAGGACCGACAGTTCGTCGTCCGATTCGACGCTCACTCGCACGCCCTTTTCCCCCTGCGCAATGCGATCCGTGGCGTCGGTGAGAGCTTTGAGGGGCTGAGTGATTTTCGAGGCGACGCGACTGACGAGCAAGAACCCGAGAAGCGTGGAGGCCAGAACCACGATCGAGATCCAGCGAAGCATGACCGCCAGGTTTTGCTTGGATTCCGCGCGAACTTCGGCAAGTGCGTGCTGCAGCGGACTCGTGCTGAATCCATACCGGACCATGCCGAGAACCTCGCCGTCTTCCATGACCGGTCGCGATACCTCCAGTACCTCTTGGCCAAACTGCTGTCCGATGGCCTCTAGCGGTGTGGTGCCTTTCCAGGAGCTTGGCGGCAGTGCGAGCTCCTCCCAAAGCTTCTGCAGCTCCTCTGGCTTGAGATCGCTGCGACCAGCGGTTGTCGGCGAGGCGTAAGCCCAAGGCGCACCGTCGGCCGACACGAACACGCCGTAGACGATGTCCTTGTCTTTGGCCACGGCACCGTTGACCAGGTCACGGACGTCGGTGAAGGCGTTGTCTGCGGCCAGTCCACGCAGCGCCAACGCGTGGCTATCGACCAACACGTTGGCCTTGTCGGAAATGTTGGCGCGTACCTGCGCCTCGATGTCCGTCACTCGCCGATTCTCTGTTTGCGTGTTGAGCCACGCCACCAAGCCGAAAATCGACAGCGCTACCAGCGACAGAACGCCCAAGACCAAGCGCAGCAGCTTGCTCTTGAGCGTTCTCTTTGCGGATTCAATCATGTCGTGGACCTCCCGCTTCCGTCACGCCCCAACCTTGTCAAGACCGCGGTTGCGCGTTTCCGTCGCGCGAGCGACCGCCTCCCCAAGCTGTGTGCGAATTCTCGCCTTCTCGACGACAGCGTCGGCACTCGCCGACGCCGCCAACGCGCGCAATTCACTCACCGGGCGACTGGATACCAGGACGATTGCCAAGTTCTTTCCTCGTGAATTCTGACGCAAGAGGCGCGCCAACTTGTCCCCGTTGATGTCAGGCATCATGACGTCGAGTACCACCGCGTCGATCGCGTTCTTGAAGATCTCCCTGGTAGCACCGATCGCCGAAGGTAGCTCGAAAACGTCGTGCCCGGTCTCTTCCAAGACGCTCGAGATTAGCTCCCGAGCAATCTCATCGTCATCGATTACCAGGATGCGCATGGCATGTCCTCGAGAGGTCGGTACTTCGATGCGAGGTCACCAGTTGAAGGGCTAGAGGAGTTCGAGTTCATTCGATGATCCTGTCCACCTGGGCCAGCGCGCCAGCTCTCAGGGTGAATCGCTCCTTGGCCTGCCGTAGGTCTACGGTCGTCGTCGTGGACAGAGGGAGTTGGGTGTAGGTGCTCGGTATCTTCCAATCGTTGTCAGCGATGTCGAACACCAAGTTTGCTGTTTGTACACCCAGCGCCGTGTGATCAGGCATGACGGCCAACGTCCCGAACGATTGTGCAGACGACACCAAAGACGCTGCCCCGACGATGGTTGGGCGCCAGGGACGTTCGTTGAGCCCCGGCAGCCAGCCATCCGCGATGAGTCTCGGCGACAACAGCTTGTCGTCATTGAGAATCCACACCGCATCAGCGCGCCGTTTGGTTTCACGCAAGGCAGCCTTGATGTGTGCGGGATTCGGTTCGGCGGGAAGGCGCACTTCAACGACCCGAATCTTTTCGCGTTGGGCCAACTCGACCTGCTGCGCGACGAAGCCAGCCAACGGTTCACGATAGACGACGCCAACCCTCTCCAGCGGTACGGCGAGCAGCTTGCGCAAATTGGTTACAACCGTGATCAGCGGCACTTCGTAGCTGATGCCAGTCGCACCGATCGCTTGCAGGGCGCCCCCTTCGAGAAACGAAGTCATCACGACCACGGCCGGTAGTTTTCGAGCTTCCGGCAGCTTCGTGTACGCCTTGTAGGCACCCACGGTGGGGTTGTTCATCAAGACCAACGCACTGGGATTGTGCTCTCTGACGCCGCGTGCGATGAGCTCGGCGTCGCCACGTCCCGCAACGCGCACCGCCACGAGCTTGAAGTCCTGGCCGAGTTCGTCGCTGAGCCCCCGCCACACTTCACGTGTCTGAGGGGTGTCGGGCATGCACACCAGCACCGTTTCGCTGCCGTTGCCGGCCGCAAGGATCTCCTTGTAGCCGGCTGACTGCCCCTCGACCTGAGTGTGCCCACAAGCGACGGCAAACGCCACCAACGAAAGCGAGCCTATGATGAGCTCTCTTCGCCTCATCGCCATCCGTCCACCCCCAAAACCCGCGCTGCGTTCGTCGACAGCCCCTTCAACGCGGTGAGCACGGCACCGCCGTTGGGGCCAACTGTCGATACGGCGGGAAGACCCACCTTCTTCTTGAGCTCCGTCGACAGCAAGTTCATACGGCTGACTCCCTTGATTTCGGAGAACAGCCGAGCTGGCAAACAAATGCACTCCGCCCGCTGCATCTGCAGCAGGGGCAAGAGATCTTCGACTTTGGTAACACGTTCGACGCGAGGGCTTGCCCCAAGCAGACCATGCACGAACTGGACAGTCCCAGACCGCCCCAACAAGTCGAGCGCACCGACGGAGCTGGCGGTCGCAGGATTAGGTATCCGATCCGCGCTGACCAACACGTACGGCTCGTCGGATGAACCCTGGCGCTGCCCCTGCAGTTTCGCGTCCATACCCCGCGCACCAAGCACGACGGGTAGACTCAACACGGCATCTTGACCGGTACTCAACGCGCGATCGAAGTCGGCAATACGCCCCACCGCCGTGACGTCCACGCTACCCAACGCGCTCCCCAGACTGCTTTGCAAGGCGCGCTGCTTCATCGCCAAGTGAAGATAGACCAGCAGTTTAGGCATCGCCCGCTACACCTCTGCAGCCCAAGCAACACACGAGAGTTTCGCCCTTGCGGTTGGAGTCCATGTAGTTTCGATCGCATCCGTCGCACCGTCGGCAACGCTGATCTCGAACGGTCGAGAGCTCGACAGGTTAAGCAGACGGACCGTGGTCACAGTGGTGCCTATGTTATTAGACACTCTGCGTATTCGCCGACAATTCCACTACGGAAGAAGCACGCTCCTGAGTCGAACTGCCACGAACCAAACTGAAACGCGGCAGCGCGGAGAGACAGGTAACCACTAACACTGACAACGGGTGACACGAACAAAGGCGGTGCCCCGCATCCAGAGAGAGCACGGCAAAGGCTAACACTGAGCACGCACGCGTCGTCGCTGGCCGATTGCGCAGACCCTGGCCGGGTGAGCAAGACCAAGTCAAACGTCGAACGCTGGTCGGAGAGCAGGACGCTCACCACACGAAGTGAATTCCGGGCGACTGGCAACTTGGCGCGGCGTACCTACATCGCGCCGAAAGTGCACATGGGTGGCAAGCTGGCGCACGCGCAAGGGGGTAGTGCTCGAACTCGAACGGGATCGGCGCGTGTGGCGCGCCCGGGGTATACGGTCGTTCGTGCTGGCCCTCGCTCCGGCGTCGAGTCGACGCTTCGAAACCATACTCACTCAGGCGACGCCCAACTCAGAAGGTAGACGCCGCAAAGGCTGTGGTGGCAACCTGCAAACCCCTCAGGAAACTGACGATCTGGTCCAACACGTAGGCGTCCTGCAGGATTCGCGAATGGCCGAGGCCGTTCGTCTCCAGTTGACGGAGTGTGGGGCGAGCAAAGCCCAATCGTCGACTGTGCGCGACATCGATACGCTGGTCCTCCACGTCGTGCACCAGAAGCGACGGCACGTCTCGCGGAAGGGCCGCATCCAGCGACCAATCACTGCCACGAACGCCCGCCAGGTACTCCACTCGCTCCCCAACCGCATCTCGAACGCCCGACGGTAGCGTCAAAGCCCTTTGAAACTCGTCCAGCGCGAAGCTCAACGACGGTAGCGGCGCAACCAAGACCAAGCCGTTCACCGCGAGGCCCCGAGCGCAGGCGACCGCCGCAGCGAGCCCCCCGAGAGAATGCGCGACGACCCCGTGCAACGGATGGTGCTCTGCTAGACGATGGAGGATCGAGGCAAATTCAGCGGCGTTGGTCGTCTTTCCAGGTGTAGCTCCGTGGGCCGGGGCATCGAAGGCCGCTACGGAGAAACCGGCAAATAACAGCGCGTCACGCATCGACGCCAATTGTTCGCCTGAGCCACTCCATCCGTGAACGAGGACGACCAATGGACCACTCCCCCAAATGCCGACTCGAACGACATTCGTCCCCACGGGCACCTCGATGCAACGTCGCGCCCCCAACAAGCTCAAGCCCTGACGGCGCTTCCACGGAGTGAGGAATTGCCTCGCCAGTACACGTACAGCCAAGCGCGGGGCGAGGCGCGCGGCTGTGCCGACAAGAGAGGGGATATGAAAAGAACGAACGATCGTGCTTTTATTTGGTTGGATCGCTGCGAGGTTCATGGGTGGTCTCCTGATGTCTGGAACGAGCGTTCAGACGCGCGGTCGTCGGGCGTCCGCGAGCAACCGCTCGAGGGCGGTCTGAGCCTGCTTGGCAGCGCGTTCAGCGCGCAGCAGCCGAGAGTCGAGATGGAACTTCAACATGATCCCGTGCAACTCCCCCGCGAACTGCTGCAGGTCGAGATCGGGGCGAAAATGGCCTTCATCGACGGCGATGCGCGCCGCTTTGGCAAGGCCCACGTAGAGGGCCTCGAACCACTCCACCAGGGCGACTCGTACCGGGCCTTCTCTGTCGTCCCATTCGAGCGCGCTGGATATGAACACGCAACCGCCGGGGATCTCCTGGTCGCCAATCCAACGCATCCAGTTCTCGAAGATCGCCACGATCCGCGGCTCTCCGCGGGGCGCCTTGATGGCTCGCGCGAAAACGTGCTCCGAAAAGTGGGCCGCGGCCGCATCCAACACGTCGAGCTGCAACCGCTCCTTCGACTTGAAGTGCGCGAACAGGCCGCTCTTGGACAAGCCGAGGTCGGTCGCCAAATCACCGATCGTGAGCCCTTCCAACCCGACGGTGCTCGCGAGGACCAACGCGCGCTCGATGATGCGCTGTCGAGTCGACTCGCCTTTTGCCGCGCTGTCAGTTCGATCCGTGGCCATTCGCAATCACCAGGTTGAGGTCCTAGCACGACCGTTCGTTTTCACAATCCCCACTGTGACAAGTTTCTCACAACCATCTAAACTCATTCACTTTTTTTCTCACGCAGCTGGTCTGCAATGCCGGCCGCGTCCACCTGGAGTTGCGCATACGCGGTCGCCGAGAGACCCAATCGAGCCTCGAAACACCTTGCTCTCGACGCTGGCGCGAAAGAACAGCTCCGTGACGCGCTGTAGGCCTAATCGAACGACGGCGTCGTCGAGGGACTGGGGCGGCGCAACGGGAGAGTAGATGGGGCTCTGCGCGATCCGAAGCACCGAGGCAGCAAGCATCGCATCGCAGCTCATCGACGACGTCAACGCCTTTGCGGAAACGTCGGGACAACGCGACAGTTCGATCAGCTCCAACGCCACGGTGGGCAGAAGTGGCTGAATGTAAGACGGCGAGCTGAACAACGCGCAGAGATGTTCACGCAACGCGACATCGAAGTCGGGCGCAGCCGGGTCGAGTCGTTCACGGCGCTTGTCGGCCAGCGGCGAGTCCATCAACCCCATGGACGGTCTGCCGCGTTCCAAAGGTTAGAACCCCCAGAATTTTCCGTTCGTCTCCGGACGCTTGCTCCGCGACCGACCCCTCTCCGGGATCGGTTCTCAGCCGGCGGCCAAGACCGAATCGATGTTGGCAATCGTGTCGTCGAGCTGGGCCTCGCTCAAGTGCCCGATGGTCATTGCGTCGACCAATCCGTTGTCGAGAGCGTGATGCAGCGACTGCTTGCGCTGCTCGGGGCCGCTCCACTGCCCGGCGCCGTAGATCTTCATGCCCACGACGCCCTTGCCGTTCGCTCGAGCCAGCCGAAGCGTCGCCGCGACCTCGTCGATACTGGCGTCCTCGTCCATGTTCTTTCTGCCAGGGTTGATCCGCGCCAAAATCACGTCGACCCACGGATCTTCCGCGGCAACGCGCAGCGCCGCGTGCGAATGGCACGAACAACCGACTGCACGGACCTTGCCCTGCTGCTTCAGTTCGGACAACTCGTCGCGCATGCGGGCATTCTGTTTGGGCCAAGCTGGATCGGTCACCGCGTGGACGAGCATGATGTCGATCTTCTCGACGTTCATCTCGCGCAGAAAACGCTCGACCTCGGGTCGTGCCGTTTCCGTCGGCGACATGTTCGGTGTGTTGGACTTGAACCAGACCTTGCTGAGCAGCGTGACCTCGTCGCGACGCAGTTCCTGAAGCGCTGAGCGAACGAAGTCGTGAGCCCCATACAAGTCCGCGGTGTCGATGAACTTCGCGCCACGCTCCGCACCCGCTTTCATCAAGCGTACGAACCCTTCGCGACCCAAGCGGGTCTGATCGGACTCGCGCCGCCAACCCGCGCTACCGGTACCCATGGCCAGTCGCGGCACGACCAAGCCACTGCGACCGAGAACGACGGGGTCCGTCGCGCTACCTCGCGCATTGGCCCGAGCGGCAGAAACGCCCTCGGACGACTCGACACGCGGTGGTCCCGACGCCGGCGTCACGCCAAGCTGGGCCTTCGAAAGCGGCTCCGGCGACTTCGCGGGCGGCCTGCTGCCGCCGTTTTCGACGTCACACCCCGTCGTCAACGAGCTCCCCGAAATGCCAGCCAATGAGCTGGCCACGACTTGGTTGAAAACGCGACGTCGCATGCTCGTCCTCCAGCAAGAGCGCCCGAGTATGGCACATCACTCGCAGAACTCGAACTCGGCAATGGTCGTCGCGATGTTGAAGTTCGAGGCGATCGTGTGCCGCTCGGCGAAAAACAAGTGTAGGGGATAGATCCCACCGAGTTCTAGCTGCAACGCGGCGGCCGATTCGTCCAAGTCGACGCTATCCGACAGTGTTTCGTGCCGGCCACCGATGTCGATCGCCAGGCGGCGATTGATGAACACCCACAGATCGTCATCGCCACTGAAGGAGAACGTCTCTCCGCCGACGTAGCGAAACGCCGTCGAAAGCTCCAGCGTGAAGTGAAAGTTGTGGAAACGCCCCTCGTTGCCGAACCCCTGCCCGTCAATCGGGAAGAAGTTCGAGCTCTTGTATTCGAACAAGTCGGGGTCGCGCTCGGATGGCGTCAGTTCAATGATCACCGAGTCGATGCGCTGGTTGACGCGCGGAACGTCGTGGTACCAGTCGTAGAATTCCTCTTCGCCGGTCGTGGTCAACGGGCTGCGGTTCGTGTTGTAGACGGGCTTGTCGTCTGCCCCGAGTAGGAATTGCACCACGCCCAGGTCGAGCCCGCTCGGCGTACCGCGCTGTTCGAAGTCCGGGTGGGAGTCGCGGAAATCACGAACCACCGCTTCGAGCTTGGGCGGCACGGGGCGCTGGGCGTCGCAGTACTGCCAGGTGCCGTCGACGCACTGCTCGGTGCCCTCGCCACAGATCGTGTAGCAGGGACGACGCCGCCCCTCGACGCGACACTCGGGAAGCGTCTCCAAGCCCTTGCGACCATGACTGCGCGGCTCCGTTTTTGCTCCGCACCCAAGGAGCGTCGTCAACACGAGCGCCGCGCCGCTCAGCCGCAAGACATTCGAACCTCGCGGGCGCAACGGGCCGCGCGACATGCGACCCTCAACCCGCCGTCGGGAAGTCATCACACTGAGATCCCTTCGGCACGCGCTTGTCGAACTCGACGTCGCACGTCAGGGGACCCGAGGCAGAGTCCGCGAACTCGATGACCAACGGCGCCAGGCTGGTCCAGTCCCGTGGACCGTCGATGCGGGCGCGAATGACACCCTGTGGATCGATGAACCATGTCTCCGGGAAGAGACGCGTACCGAACTTGTTTCGGACCTCTTCTTGTTTGGTATCGACCAACGTCGTGAAGGGGATGTTCTGACCGAGGATCGACGTCAGCGTGCCGCGCGCGTCGGCCAGCGACTCGTCGGTGCTCACAGTGATGAGCTCGATGTTCGGGTATTTCTTCAGAATTTCCGCCAGTTCCGATACCGACGGCATCTCCTCGAGACACGGCGAGCAGGTCTTGGTCCAGAAGTTCATGATCACGAACTTGCCCCGGTAGTCCGAGAGCTTGACCTTGCGACCGTCCAGATCGCTGAGCTCCAACTCGGGCACGAGGCGGTTGCGCCCCGCGTAGTCGGGGCTGATCGAACAGACCGCGGAGCAAACCCGGCGCTGCTCGCCTTCTTTGGCCGACGTGACGAAGGAATAGACCCCCAGCGCCGAGAGCACGATGAAAGCCAATTGTAGAAAGAGAGATGTCCCGCTGTTCATCGCGATTGTGGTGAGGTTCTACACGCGGCGCCCCCCGACGGCGAGGGCTGTTTGGGCACATTTCGCCGAGCCTGGCCGGCAACTGCGCAATTGTACCGACAAAACCGACCAGATCCGGGACTGGCACAGCGAACCTCGCGCGCAGCGCGCCCGCTTGCTCTCGCCACGCCCCCGCCTGTGGTAAGGCGCCGAGACCTTGTCCGCCCCGCACACCCTACCTCTCGCCGTTCCCGACCCTTCCTCGTCGGCGGCGAGTCCCGCCGACGAGACGCGTCGCGCCTCCGAACTACAGCGAAAACTGTTGGCCAAGATCGCCAAGGCCAGTGGTGACTACGGCCTGATCGAAGCGAACGATCGAATCATGGTCGGCGTCAGCGGCGGCAAGGACTCGTTCAGCCTGCTGTACCTGCTGCGCGAGCTGCAGCGCAAAGCGCCGTTCGAGTTTTCGATCATCGCCGTCAATCTGGACCAGAAACAACCAGGGTTCCCCGAGCACGTGTTGCCCAGGTACTTTCAGCGCGAAGGGTTCGAGTACCGAATCATCGAGGAAGACACGTATTCGATCGTCAAGGAGAAGGTCCCCGAAGGGCAGACCTACTGCGCCCTGTGCTCGCGTTTGCGACGCGGCATTCTCTACAACGTCGCCGAGGAACTCGGCGCGACGAAGATCGCCCTCGGCCACCACCGCGACGACGCGCTCGAGACGCTGATGCTCAACCTGTTCTACTCGGGGCAGCTCAAAGCCATGCCCCCAAAGTTGTTTTCCGACGATGGGCGCAACGTCGTGATCCGACCCTTGCTCTACTGCGCAGAGAGCGACATCGCGGAGTTCGCCGCGCTGCGAGCATTCCCCATCATTCCCTGCGACTTGTGCGGCTCTCAGGACAATCTCAAACGGCAGGAAGTCAAACGGCTGCTCGCCGACCTAGAGCGTACGAACCCCAAACTTCGCGGCAGCTTGTTCGCCGCTTTGAAGAACGTGCGCCCAACGCACTTGCTCGACCCGACATTGCACAGTTCTCGGCAACGCGACGGAGTCACGAGCCCGGAACCCGCGCCGCTGAACGTCGGTCAGTCGCCGCCCGATGTCAGCCCCGAGACGTTCGACCCGGGCGAAACGCTGATCCCCCTCGACGCGCTGCGACGGCGTTGAACACGACGAAGTACGACGTACGCGCAGCACCTCGACGCAGGGTACGCCCCTTCGTCGAGGCGCCGTCAAAGCGTCGGAAGCGACTTGCGCCCGGACTTGCGCACCGTCATGTCGGGCAGCGGAGCCGGCGGCGTGAGGCGCGGCCGTTGCTCGCCTTTGACGGTGTACCCCAACCCCGCGAACGCTTTGCGGTAGTCGGCAAACCGCCCGCCGCTCCGCACAGCGTCGTAAACGGCCAGACCTTCCGTGGCATCGCCCTGCGCCAGGACGTACTCGACCCAAGCCCACTTGGCGCTGGTCGACCGTACGTCAGCACGGCCGCGCAACCCGCGCTGAAGGCGCGTCAACCGACTCGAAACGACATCGATCCCGGCGAACGCTTCCCCGTCGAGCGGTGTCTTTCGCTTGGCGCAAAACGGGGCAATGCCGAGGGCGATGGGGATTTGTTTGGACAGCTCGGAAACGAACTCGATGCCTTCGTCGATGTCGTCGTCGGATTCACCTGGCAGACCCAGCATCAGGTACAGCTTGAGGCGCTCCATCCCCACTCCTCGGGCTCGCTCGGCCGCCGCGCGAAAGTGCTCCTCGCGCCCGCGACGCTCGATGACTTGGCGCATGCGTTCACTGATGCCGTCCAATGCCGTGGTCAGCGTGCGGTATCCTGCTCGCTTGAGCGCGGCGACGAAAGGCTCTTTCAGGCGATCGGGGCGCAAGCTCGACAGCCCCACGGAGCGCCCCGACTCGGTCAGCGCCGTGACGATTTCCGTGATGCGAGGGTGATCGCTCACGGCGGCACCGACCAAACCCACCTTCTTGGCGTCGTCGGGAACCAAACCCAACACGACCTCTTGCGGCACGACGCGCATGCCACCGTTGGTCGAGCGTCGCATCACGCAGTACTGACAGCCGCGGCTACATCCACGCTCGGCCTCGACCAAGAACATGTTGCTCAGTTCCGTGTGCGGCGTTCGAATCGCGCTGTGGGCAGGCAATATCGCGTCGTCACACTTGGCGACCCCGGGCAGGACACCGGCGTGTCGCGCGGGCACGAACACGTGCGGGTGCTGGGCAAGCGTATCGAGCGCAACTTCGCGTGAGGCCGAGCCGAGAATGACCTCGAGAACGTGCTCCACGATGCCCTCGGCCTCCCCAATGATGATCGCGTCGACGAACGGCGACAGCGGCAACGGATTGGAGAAGGTGAGCGGACCACCAGCGATGACGAACGGGTGGGAGAGGTTGCGCTCGCTCGAAAGCGGCGGAATGCCTGACGCCGACAAGATGCGGATCACTCCGGCGAGTTCGAGCTCGTAAGCGACGCTCAACGCGATGACGCCAAACTCGTTCAGAGGGCGCAGCCGTTCGTACGAAACGGCGGCCTCCGGGCTGTCGTTGTCGGGCAGGAAGACCCGCTCGCAGCACACGCCGGTCATGGCCTGGATGCAACGGTAGATTTGCTGGTAACCCAGCGAGCTCATTCCGACGGAGTACGGCGACGGGTACGTCAGCGCGACCCTTTCGGGTGCGTCCTTATCCAAACGACCGATTTCGTCGCTCAAACGCTGAGCAATCGTGCGGCGTGTGGACTGGCTGATCATGGCGGAAGGCGCAATCAAGCACGGTGCGCGTTGCGAAGCAAAGAACAGAAGCACGGAACAGAGGCAAAGCACCGTTCCCGAGAAGGATCTGACACGCAGCGATACAGCAACGGCGCGAGCCAAAATCGCATCACCGAGCGTTGGGACGCGCCCCGAAGCTGGCACGATGCCGCGACACCTGGGAGTTCGGTTCGAAGACCTCGCAGTACCAAAGCAGCACGGAACGACTCCACCGAAGCTCGGCCGGCAGCCCGAGCCTCTGGCGAGCATTGGCAAAGGGCCGTCCGGGACGCGCCCGGAAGCTGCGTCTTTGGGATTGGTTCTTGGCCTCGTGCTATGAGGGCCCATGGCCGCTGCCTCCAAGCCGACAAAACCCAATCGTCCCGGTCCCGTTCGGGGCAAATCCCCCGGTCGCGCGTTCGCCAAGCGGGACGCAGCGCCGCGGGTGATCCGAGGCGAACCCGGGCAAAGACGCTCGTTGAGCCACGTCGGCGGCAAGGTCGAGTTCCGCGGTGAGGACCCGACCTTGCAGGCAGTCCTCGAGGAAGCGCTGCGAGTCGGGAGCGGAGAGGACGAAGTTCGCGCCCACGTGCACGGCTTTCACAGCTACCCGGCGAGGCTGCACCCAGCGACCGCTCGGGGCCTGATCGAAGGGCTGTCAAAACCGGGCGGCGTCGTTCTCGATCCGTTCTGCGGCAGCGGCACAGTATTGGTCGAGGCCTCGCTTGCCGGCCGTCAGGGCATTGGGGTCGATGCAAACCCGCTGAGCGTGTTGCTCACCCAGGTCAAGTGCACGCGCGCCGGCAATGCACTTCGCGCCGCGCTGCTCAAGGAAGCCGATCAGATCATGGCCGAAGCCGAAGAGCGTCGGAAGGTCAAAGCTCCCCCCCACGTCAGGTACGCTCCAACCGAAAGGCAGTGGTTCGATACGCACGTCCTGCTCGAACTCGACAGCCTGTGGCATCGCTTGCAGACCATCGCCGACCCGCACGTGCGCGATCCCTTGGCGTTGGTCTTCTCGTCGTTGATGACCAAAGTGAGCAAAAAGGCCGGCGACAGTTCGCCGCGGTCGGTGTCGAAGCGCATCGCCTCCGGTTACACGATTCGGCACTTCGGAGACCGCACGCGGGAGCTCGTCGCGCAGCTCCAAGAATACGCTGAACTCGTGGGCCCCAAACCGCCGCAATGCCGCGTCTTCGAAGGTGACGCACGCCGCTTGGTGGGGGTGAAGGAGAACAGCGCCGACTTGATCGTCAGTTCACCGCCCTACCCCGGCGTGTTCGATTACCTCGGCCACCACGAGCTGCGCCTGCGCTGGTTGGGGATGAAACGCAACGCTTTCGCGCGCAACGAAATCGGAGCGCGCCGAGAAATGGCCGCACTCGGCAACGACGCGCTCGAGAAATGGAGCGACGACTTTTCGCGCGTCCTCAAGGCCATTCGCCGGACGCTCAAACCCGGCGCAGCCGCGTGCCTAGTGATGGCCGACTCAGTCGTCGGCGAGCGACCGGTGTTCGCCGACGAACTCGTTCCCAAACTCAGTGGGCAGCTCGGCTTGAAGCTTGCCGGCATCGCTTCTCAGCGCCGACCCTACTTTCACCAGGCGACGGCCGGAGCCTTCGACCGCAGGCCGCGCCGCGAGCACGTCATTGTCGTACGCAAGTGACGTGAGCGCGTCGTCGATGGCGACGGGTCGAACGCTGCTTCGCCCCTGGCCCCGCTCGAACTCAAACACCGAAAGCGCGCAGCTCACGGCGCAGCTTTCGGAAGCTCGCTTCAGCGTCTTGGACACGGCTGGCCAGGCGCCGCAAGTCGGTACGACTGTAGACGTTGAGGCGGTTGAGATCGGAAAACAGATCGCGCTTCTCGATTTGGTCGAGCACGCGCACGCACTCGACGGCCGTCTTGCCCCCGCGACCGGGAGTGCCGTAGGTCTCCCTCACCAGCTGCTCGAGCCTCACGACGCTCCAGCCCTCGCGCTCGACGCGCAACAGTAGACTCCGCTGCTTGGCAGTGGGCAACGCCGCCGTGGCAACGAAATGCCGCATGTCCAGGTGACGCCACGGTGGTTCCAACCCCAATTCCTTGGCGATGCGATACACCCGAACACAGCGACTGAGCGTCGAGACACTGGCGTTGGTGAGCACCTCGGTCTGCAGGCGGCGCAGACTCCACTCTTGGCGACCCCGCGTCTCGGTCCAGTCGAGATTCTCCAAGATGAGCTTGCCGACGGCGTAACAATCCTCGACGCCAAGGGACGTGCCCTTGGTTAACACAGCAGCAGGCCAGGGTAGCGCGCGAACGTCCGCGCGTGTCATCGAACGAGGTTGCTTCTTGCCGGGCATGGAAGAAAGCATACACTCAATCGAGTACTCGAACAGCGGTTCGCTTGGTCCCCACACCTAGAACCGTTTCCAATTTGCCGCGGGTCGCTCAGCGAGTGAAACACGCAAAGTTGCCCCCCAAAACAAACTCCAAAAAAACTGCCTGCTCACTTAGCGTGGGGAGACTGGACCGGATTGAGCCCGAATCTCGACGCGCTCATCGGCAATCGTCGGCACAGGCCGACCCGAGACGAAAGCTCACAAAAGGCCAGCGATCCACGCACGCTGCGACGGTTGGCGATGACTCGCCCGCGACGGTAAGAGACGACCTCGTCAGGTGACCCAGACCGACGACGATGGGTCGCAACCGACTTGTGACACACTCAGAGCGGTTAGACCGGCGGGCCTCCACAACAGAAGAAGAGAACATTTATTTCCCCGACCGATCCCCGAGCCGCTCAAAGCTGGGGGGGCGGCAGTGTCGGCGGTACGGTCCAGCGCCGAAACTTCTCACGGGTCAGGTGCCACTGCGCGGCCCGATGCTGCGCGGCCTGATGCTGCGCGGCTTGATGCTGCGCGGCCTGATGGTCGTCGTCAGCAGCCGCGCTGCTGGCCTCGACCATACCGAGCCGCTTGAGCACACCTGCAGACGCGACGTTCGCGAAATCGTACGAAGCGACGATGTCTTCCAGCCCGATGCGCTCGAAACCGTAGCGCAGAATTGCATGCGCCGCTTCGGTAGCAAAGCCATTGTGCCAATAGCGAGGACGCAAGCTGTACAGAATCTCCACCGCCTCGGAGTTTCTGACCTGGCGCAACCCGCACATGCCAATCAGCGATTGTTCACCTTTCAAACGCACGGCCCAGATGCCGAAACCGGCGCGCTTGAAGTCGCGATCACTCGTGGTGACGATGGCGTTGACCATGTCGACGGTAACTGGCTTGTCGTCCCACAAGTAGCGGCGAACTTGTGCATCACCCCAGTGCCGAACCAACGACGCAACATCCGTATCGTCGAGTGGCCGCAGCTCCAAGCGCGGCGTCGTCAGGTCGAACTCCTTGTCGTGCACCGGCGCAGCCTAACAGGAAACGCGAATGGATTGAACAACGCCGCAACAGCAGAGGCTCGCCGAACGGCTGCACTCGATGCCCGACGCGGTACGCCTGAGCGATCACTCGCCGACGAGTGGCGACCGAAGTGCGGAAGAGCACAGGGCTTGCACGACACGCTCGAGCCAGTGTTCCGCCGTTCCAGCTAGAAACAGTCCGAGTGGGCTCCTGCCGGCAAGCGAGGCGAACACGTTGGGTTCTGGATCGATGACGATCAGTCGCCCACCTCGTCCTACCACCTCCTGGGTAACGAGCAGCGGCAGGTTGGTCGAACCGGTCGACCCCACGACGATCAACAACTCGGCTTCACGTGCGGCAGCCAAGGAGCTTTCGAAGCGAAAGTGTCGTTCGTCGTAGCATTCGTCGAACCACAGCACGTGAGGCCGGCACCAACCCCCGCAGAAAGCGCACGACAGCTCGGCGCGCAACTGCGCATTCGATGATTGCTCAGTGACGTTCGAAGGGATTTCCACCGGTTCCCAGCCGCAGGCACCAGAGCAGCGCATCAGCTCGATGCTGCCGTGAATCTCGTACGTGCGAGACGGCTCACTGCCAGCGCGGCGGTGTAGTCCATCGACGTTTTGGGTGATCAGGACGAAGCGTTGCTGCAAGCACTGGTCGAGGGTCACCAGCGCGCGGTGCGCGGCATTGGGTTCGGCGCTCCTGCACACCGTGCGGCGGTGCAAATACCACCGCCAAACGTCGACGGGCATTCGGTTGAACGTGTCGAAGGTTGCCAGCTCCTGGGGGTGGTAGTTCTTGGACCCCACGGTCCAATAACCCTCTTTGCCGCGAAAGGTCGGAATGCCGCTCGCTGCCGAAACGCCAGCGCCGGTCAGCGCGACCACCAAACCCGTCTCGACGAGCGGAGCGCACAGTTCGGCGAGCGCCGTCAATTGCTCGGGCACGCGACCTCCCGGATGACGCGGATCGCCTGCTGTACGTCGGCATCCGTGATCCCGAGATGCGTGCAGAGCCGCAACTTGCCCGTCGCGGTCGAAACCCACACCCCTCGCGCGCGGAGCAAGTCGGCGAAGCGAACCGCCTCGAGCGTACGATGAGTGAAGTACAGAATGTTCGTTTCGTAGTGGTCGAGCTCGAGTGTGTCGACTTCGGACAGCGCCCTGGCGATCGTCGCCAAGCGGGCGTGGTCTTCAGCTAGACGCTGAACGTGGTTGTCGAGAGCGTAATTCATCGCCGCCGCCATCACCCCCGCTTGCCGGAGCGAACCGCCGAGTCGTTGGCGCAGATCTCGAGCTTGCCCGATCAGATCCACCGACGCAGCCAACACGGCACCAAACGGACATCCGAGCCCCTTGGAGAAGCAGACTTGCACGGTGTCGACCGGTTCAGACCATCGCGTCACGTCACACGCCTTGGCAACCGCGGCGTTGAACAAGCGCGCGCCATCGACGTGCACACCCAGGCCCAGTTCGGCGGCCGTTGCCACGACGCCGTCGAACGCTTCGTCGCTCCACACCGTGCCGCCGCCCATGTTGCTGGTGTTTTCGATCACCACCAGCGACGTCGCCCCGAAGTGAGGATCGTTGGGTCGAACGGCCTCGGCCACCTGCCGACCCGAGAATACTCCGCGGACCGAATCCAAGGGTCGCACTTGAGCGCCGGCGTTGGCGGCGATGCCCCCACCTTCGAAGTTGTAGACGTGGGCACCCCGATCGCAGAGCACCTCCGCGCCCGGCCGACAGTGAATCATCACGGCGATCTGATTGGCCATGGTGGCTGACGGCAGCACGATCGCCGCCGGCTGCCCCAACGTTTCGGCGATGCGCTCCTCGAAGGCACGCGCCGTTTGATCGTCGCCCCGCTGGTGATCACCCAGCGGAGCATCGCAGATTGCCGCGTACATGCCGGCAGTCGGCTTCGTCACGGTATCGCTGTACAGATCAATCATGAGTGCCTCTGATCGGACCGGTCGCCGGTCGAGCGCAGCAGCATAGCGGCAGCCGCATGCCCGTGTCACGCCACGCCCGCTCACTTGCCCTTGGACCCTCGCGGCCCCGGTATCAGAACTTCGGGCGACGGAGAATCGGTCGAAATCTCCCCGACGAGGTACTAGAACGACGTTACCGTGCTGCCCGCCGTCGTCTACGTCGATCTCCCCGCGGATGCCGCCGCAGCCGACGCGCAGGTATTCTTCGAGGCATGTAGCGACGCCTACCCCGCGGGCGACTGCGCCTCCAAAGCCGACATCGACGACGCTCCGTTGCGCGCGGAGGTCAATTGGCTCAACGAGACAGGAGCCGCGGTGACGGTGATTTACGTGGTGGACACCTCGGAGCACAGTTCGTACCGCTCACTCGACTTCCGCGCCGCAGACGATTCGGCGGAACGCTACCGAACACTCGGGTTCGCGGTCGGGAGCATGGCGGGATCACTGGCGGTCGCGGAGGAGAAGTCTGCCCAGCAGGCCGGAAAAGCCGAACCGGAACCGTCCGCTCCAGACCCCACTGCGGCCGCACCGACCACCAGCAAGTCGGCTGAACCCAAGTCCAACGACGGCGCCGAGACCAACCCCCCGCCCTCACCTGCAGCAGTACCGTACGATCCGCCCGACCCTCTCCCCTCAATCCCCGCGGGACCGCCGCCACCGTTCGAACACCTCTATCGGGTCGGGGTTCACGCCGGGTCGGGGATTGGTGCCACGCGCTGGGGCGGAAGTGCCGGCGCTCGGGTAGCCTGGTCACGCCGCTGGATGATCGACCTCGGCGTGGGCTACTCGGTGCAGAGCACCAACCCCGACGGCGTCGACACCAGCTTTCTCAGTGCTGCGCTGTCGGTCGGTCTCGAACTGGGGTCGGGGCCGTTCGTGCTCGGTCTCGGCGTCGGCCCCGCCTGGCAACAGCTGTGGGCGGAGCGGAGCGATGCAAGTAAGAGCGCCGCAGATCACGCGTGGGGTGGGAACGTCGCAGCGCACCTGCGCTACGGCTCGGGGGTGGTGTGCCCGTTCATCGAGCTGCGCGGCGAACTGTACCGCTCGACCCGCGTGGAGCTGTCGGAGGACCGGGTCGTCAAGTTCGGCCCGACCCAAATGCAGCTGTCCGTTGGCGTCACGTTGGTCGGCAACGAACTCTGAGCGTTTGTTGAGCTGCGCAGATCTCAGTGTCGGGGCCCGCCGGAGCCGCCCGCGCCGTCCGTTCCGCCCGCATCGGGCGCACCGGCAAAACCATCCGGAGCCGGTGCCGATGGCATCGAAGGGTCGCCGCCGAAGTCCGCCGGTACGTACGGTTCACCCGACGGTCCTGCGAACACACACGTGCCGTCATCGCAACGCCCATCGTGACCACACTCGAAGTCTTCGATACAGGGCCGACACTCGTTGGAGACGGGATCACAAGCGCCCATCGACGCGCCCAGGATCTGGTAGCAATGGAAGCCGCGAACACACTGCACGCACTCACCCGACTGAATCTCGCATTCGCGGTCAGGGAAACAGTCATCGTTGTTGTCGCAACCCTCGACGCATGTGCGCTTGAAAGTGCAGCGCTCCCCTTGGGCGCAGTTCTCTGGCCCCGCACATTGCACGCAGCGACCATCCCGCCAATCGCACCAGGTACGACCATCGGGCTTGTCGGCGCAGTCCGGATGGGAAAGGCACTCCCCACAAACTCCGAACGATAGGCAAAAGGGCAGCTCTTCGGGACAGTCCGTCGGGCGGGAACAGTCCGGCGGACGGGTGTCCATGAAATCGGAGGGGCCAGGACCGAAGTTCGTGTCCGCCGGCGCCACGCTCGGACCCTGCATTCCCGCATCTGGCGGATCGGGCAAGGGCGGAGGCGCGGTCGGATCCGAGATGTTTGGGCGATCGCTCGGTTCTGACCCCGGGGGATATTGGGTTGGGGCGCTCGGTGAAGTGGCCGGCGTGGGAGTTACCGCTGTCGAGGTGGAGGTAGCCGACTCTCCCGGCTCGACCGATTTCTCGTCGGGCTTGAGATCCAGCGTGCCGCGTCCACACCCGAGGGCGCAGAGCAACGCGAGGATGCAGGGTCGGGAGCTCATTCTCCCAGGGACGGTGACAGCAGATCCGGACGAAGACAAGGCGCCTAAAAATTGTGCTCGGTTGGTACGGTCGACACAGGAATGTCACTGCCTGGTGTGGAGTCTGGCGGTTACTGTGGTGTCGGTACATCATGCTGGCGATGTCTCGGCCCTCCCCCACCCGCCCCTGGCTCAAGCCGGTGAGCAATAGTTCAGTACCCGCCGTACTGAGCGACGAGGAGCTGATCGCCGCGGTCGTCGGGGGCAACGAGCGGGTCGCCACCCAGCTCTACGACCGCCTCGTGGGCGTGATCGACCGATCCCTGTACCGGGTGTTTGGGCGGCGCGAGGTCGACCACGACGATTTGGTGCAGACGATCTTCGAACAGATCGTCCTGACGTTGACGCGTGGCAGCTACGCCGGCAACTGCAGTCTCAAGACTTGGGCGGCACGCATCAGCGTCAATGTCGGATTGAATGCGCTTCGCTCTCGTCGTCGCGAACGCAAAGTGATGGACCACTCGGTCGAGTTCCCGGCGGAGAGCGCCGCGGAAGTCGATGTGGAGCGACACAGTAACGCGCGGGGTCTACTTCGCGTAGTGATGGAACAACTGGCGGACATGAACCCGCGGCGCGCCCAAGCAGTACTGCTGCACGACGTGGAGGGTTATGACCTGACCGAGGTGGCCGCAATGACGGGAGTGACCGTGACAGCGGCTCAGTCTCGACTGGTTCGGGGGCGCAAGGAGCTGCTCAAGCGCTTGGATGCACACGAGCGCAAGGGCGCAGCACAGCGGAGGGCGGCCAAATGACTGAGGAGGAGGTACCCATGCGCGGACTCACCTCGCGTGACCAAGAGCGGCTCGACTGGTGGCTGGACGCTGCCCGTTCGGCTGACTTGGCTCAGCTCGAAGCCGAACAATCGAGCGACTACCCGCAGCGGCGTGCGCGGCACGTTCGTGCATTGGCCGGCGCCATCAAGTCTGCCCCAGAACGGCAAGTGGAGCGCGCTTCGCGTCGTTTTTGGACCTTTGCTGCGGCCGCAGGCATCGCGCTGGCGGCAAGCGCAACGGGTTTACACGCTTGGCTGGGCGACGAACCTACGACGGTCGCCGTCGACGATGATTCCGCGAGCTTGCGGCGCGTCGTGGGCAAGGTCATCGCGACGAGCACCGACGGCAGCAATGCCATCGTCGGAGAAGACGCACGGATCGCGCCGGGCACCGAGGTGAGCACGGCGGGGCAGGCGTCGGCCTCCCTCGACGCAGACCGCGCCCGCGTGGATTTGTCGAGCGCCACGACGCTGCGCCTCGCCCAGCTCGACCCAGCGACGCAGGTGTTCGATCTGGAGGTCGGGCGCGTGGACGTCTCTGTACCGAAGGTGCCCGGCGAGCCGCGGATCATCCGGGTGCGCACCAGCGACACGATCGTCACCGTGCACGGAACGGTGTTCAGCGTGGAAGTGAATCAAGTCGACGACAAGCCGATCACCACGGTTGGAGTCACCCGCGGGCTGGTGTCCGTCAAACACGCCGGCGTCGAGGTGATGCTGCGCCCCGGCGACACGTGGAATTCGGCGGTCGGGATGAACCCCGCCCAAACCGTGGAAGCCAACCCGGACGCGACTGAACAGACCGACGCCGCTGACAAGGACGAAGGAGCCAGCGCTGCTGCGGACGACGTAGCCCCGAAGGTGGTCGTTCGCGCGTCGCGCCCCAAGGCCCCCGCAGTGTCGAGCGATCTGGCCGAACAGAACCGCCTGTTCTCCCAAGCGCTGCGCGCGCGCGACGGAGGCGACGACAAGCGCGCGGTGGCCACACTGGAACGACTGCTGTCGAGCTATCCCAACTCGCCGCTGCGCACGACCGCCCAGACCGAACTCGCTGCGGCAAAAAAACGTCTCTCGACGCGCGCCGATTGATGCCGCGCGCAGGTCGCGTGCCCCTGGATTGGAGCGCGACGCCAAACTGACGGTCGCTGCGCCTTCCCGCCGACCGTCGGGGAGCGGCGTCTGGCTTGGAAGCGGGAGGGTCGCCGCGTAGGCTCCGCGCGTGACGACACCGCGACGACCAAACCGTCTTGCCGACCAGACCAGCCCGTACCTGCTCCAGCACGCCAACAACCCGGTGGACTGGTACCCGTGGGGTCCCGAAGCGCTGAGCCGCGCCGAGGCGGAGGACAAGCCGATCCTGCTGAGCATCGGCTACGCCGCCTGCCACTGGTGCCACGTCATGGAGCGCGAGTCGTTCGAGAACGAAGCGACAGCACGGGTCATGAACGAGAACTTCGTGTGCATCAAAGTGGACCGCGAAGAGCGACCCGATCTGGACGACATCTACATGGCCGCAACCATCGCGCTCAGCGGTGGCGGCGGCTGGCCGATGACGGTGTTCTTGACGCCCGAGCAGGCGCCGTTCTTCGCGGGCACCTACTTTCCGCCGCAAGACCAAGCTGGGAGGCCCGGCTTCGTCTCGCTGATCACGCGCATCGCCGAATTGTGGCAGCGCGATCGAGATCAACTGTTTCGGCAAGCGGGCGAGCTGACTGAGTACATTCGCAGTCAGTCAGAACTCGACCCCCCACAAACCATCACGGCCGAGACGATCCCACGCGCGATCGCTCACCTGTCGCGTTCTTTCGATCCCGAGTGGGGCGGCTTTGGTGATGCTCCGAAGTTTCCTCCCTGCCAAGCGCTACATCTGTTGATGCGACATGCCAGCAAGACCGGCGACGATGCGTCGCTGACGATGCTGCACAAGACGCTGCAGAAAATGAAGGACGGTGGTCTCTACGATCAGATCGGCGGCGGGTTCGCACGCTACTCGACGGACCGAGAGTGGCACGTGCCGCACTTCGAGAAGATGCTCTACGACAACGCGCAGCTCGCTCGCGTCTACGTCGAAGCCTACTCGCTGACCAAAGAACCCGAATACGAGCGCATCGCGCGTGAGACCCTCGACTACGTCGTGCGCGAGATGCAAGCACCCGAAGGGGGCTACTTCAGCGCCACCGACGCCGACAGCGAGGGCGTCGAGGGAAAGTTCTTCACGTTCACGACCGCCGAACTGCGCGCCATCTTGGAGCCCGAAGAGCTGCGAGCCTTCTGCGCGTACTACGACGTTTCCCCGAAGGGGAATTGGGAGGGCACCAACGTCCTGCGCGTGACGCAAACCCAACAGCAAGTGAGCAAGGGCCTCGGACTCGACCGCGACGCGTTCGAATCGCTGTTGGGCCGGGCGCGTATCAAGGTCTTCGCCGCGCGGGCGGAACGGCCCGCGCCGTTGCTCGACGACAAGATCCTCGTCAGCTGGAACGGTTTGATGATCGCGGCGATGGCCGAAGCCGGTCGCGTGCTGGGCCGCGACGAGTACGTGGCGAGCGCACGGCGCGCCGCCGACTTCATTTTCGAGCGACTCGTCGACGACGACGGGCGACTACTGAGGACGGCGCGCGGCTCCGTCGCCCATTTGCGCGCCTACCTCGAAGACTACTCCTACCTCGCCGACGGCCTCGTCGATCTGTACGAGGCAAGTGGTGATCCCACGGCGTTGCAACGCGCCACCGGGCTGTGTGACGTGCTGCTCAGTGACTTCTTGGATCCTTCTACGGGGTCGTTCTTCCAGACCGCCGCGAACCACGAACGCCTGCTCGTCCGCGGCCGCGACGGCAACGACGGCGCGCTGCCCAACGCCAATGCCATCGCGGCGCGTGCCTTGCACCGTGTGGGCCGGCACCTGGATCGCGCCGAATTCACGTTGGCCGCCAGCGCTGCACTGCGCGCCTATGGTCACCGCATCGAGCGATTGCCGCGAGCCCATTTGACGAGTCTCAACGTGCTGGACGAAGTACTGGCCCAGCCGATTGAAATGGTGTTTGCCGGCAGCTGGGAGCAGACCCAGAGCCTCCGTCGCGAAGTGGCGAGCCACTACCTGCCGAATCGACTGATCGGCCACGCCGCTGGGGACGGCGACGGCAATCCGACGCCACTGCTCACCGCAAAGACGACCAAAGACGGAAAAGGCGCCCTGTACGTCTGCCGGGACTACCACTGTGAACGACCGATCACATCCCCAGCCGACGTCGCAGGCTTGCTCAAAGCGACGACCAAGGATGCGCAGCGGACCGGCGCGACCGCGTTGTCTCCACCGCCCTTGGGCGGTCTTGCGACGGTCGAGGCAACGACCGCCTTTCACGACAAGCACCGAACACTGCCGACGAGCATCGCGGAACTGTGGCGGGGTGGCCCCCGCGTCAGCAAGCTGGGGTTCGGCGCGTACCGCGTTCACGAAGAGCTACCCGATCACCGGCAAGCGCTGTTGCTCGCGGTAACCGATGGTTGCAACATCATCGATACAGCACCCGGCTACACCGCTGGTAGTAGCGAACGCGTGATCGGCGATGCCCTTGCCGAACTCGTTCGGCGAGGGCAGGTCACGCGCGAGCAGCTGGTCGTCGTCAGCAAGCTCGGCATCGTGGAAACCCGTGGGGAGCCATTGCCAGAGGGGGCGGTCGAGCTCGCGGCGTCCCTGGGCTACTGCCTGACACCCGCGTGGCTGCACGAGCAACTCGCGGGCAGCCTGAAGCGCCTGAATCTCGAGGCGCTCGACATTTGCTTGCTGCACAACCCGGAAATGCTCCTGCAGGCCGTACCGCGCGGTCAGGCGATGGAACAGATCGCCGGTGCCCTTCGATGGCTCGAAGATCAACGTCGCGCCGGTCGTATCGGCGCCTACGGGATCTCGAGCAACGCCTGGACCCTCGACACCGATCCCCCAGACCATGTCGGGCCTCCGCGCCTGTCCGTCGCCGAGATTGCGCAACTCGTCGAAAGCAACGACTTGCAGGGATTCAGGCTCGCCCAGACGCCTCTCAACGCCTTCGAACTTGCGGCACTCAGCGACGGCGTCATCGACGAAGGCGCCAAACGCGGGTGGGGGGTGATCACCAACCGCCCCCTCAACGCCCTGGTCAACGACGATCTGTGGCGTTTGGCGGACGCCCCGACTCAGCCGGGAGCCCCCGCGCTCGAAGAAGAGCTGCAGCCACTGATCGCTCTCGAGCGCGAGTTTCGCGACCGCCTCGGGTCGGTCTTGGAAGCGGTCCCCGACGCGCAGCTGCGCCCCGGCGAGCTATTGGCTTGGGGTAAACGTATCGGCCCCAACGAGATCGCGAGTCGGGCCATGTGGAACGAGTTCGAACGCGGGTTGCTGGCGCGGGAACTCCCACGGGTGCTCGCGGGCTTGGACCAGTCCTTCGCCGGCAAGCAGATCGGGCAGGTGTGGTTCGATTTCAAACGCCGCTACACAGACCAGCTGGAACGTTTGGTCGTCGCTGCTCGCGCCGCGGCTTCCGAAGCGAGCAACGCCCGAAACGCTCCCGTGAAACAAGCGCTTCTCGAAACGCTCGAGGTGCCCACCGAATCGCCGACACTCGCCCAGCTCGTGCTGTGGGTAACCCGCAGTCTCCCCGGCGTTTCGTGCACCCTCACCGGCATGCGAAACCCCGGCTACGTCCAGCAAGCGATGGCGACAATGCAGTGGGAAACCCCCGCCGATGCCGGCGCCGCAATCAACGCATTGCGTCACGCGACAACTCGCTGATTTTACAAGTGACAGTGACCACAGATGGCGTACTGGCACGCGGTGAAGCGTCGGCACAGGCTGGACCAGTTCCGTCTGTACTGTGTGTTTCACAGTCGACGTGAACGTGGGACTCCAACACCACAGCCAGACCACGCCGGCCATGGTGCGCCCCGCGAACTCAAAAACCCCTGAAAACCACTTCGGTTACATATGTTTCAGGGCTGGCGTCACAGCTCGAGCCCTCACGCTACGCCTTCGATCACCGACGTCACCGACGGCCCGCACCTCCGCTCGCCACACGCCGATCACTCAGGCGCGGTCACACCGTCGACCCAAACGGAGCGCCCCATCGGGTTCCAGTCTCTTTTGGGTGCGCGAATGCTTCCCCAAGGGCGGCGACATGGTCTAAGAGGGGCGCGCTCGGCTTTGGGACTGATCGCTCCGCAACAGCTTGCCTCCCGACGGCGAATGCCTCGCGCAGCGCACATCCCTTTTCAACCTCCTCCGGCACGCAACGCCGCGGGACCAACTGGGAGAAAGCTCCAAAAATGGACCAACTCATTTACGCCGCACCAGCCGCGGGTGTTCTCGCGCTGCTGTTCGCCTTTTGGAAGACCAACTGGGTCAATGCTCAGGACGCCGGCGATTCTCGAATGCAGGAGATCGCGGGCGAAATCCGAACGGGCGCGATGGCGTTTCTGGCGCGCGAGTACAAAGTGCTCGCGCTTTTCGTTGTCATCGTCGCCGTGCTGCTCGCCGGCTCGAACATGAGCGGAGAGAACCGCACACCGATGATCGCCGCGTCGTTCGTGATCGGCGCCTGTGCCTCGGGCCTGGCCGGTTACTTCGGCATGCGCGTCGCGACGGCCGCGAACGTCCGCACCACGGCTGCTGCGAAGTCCGGGTTGAGCCAAGCGCTCGACGTCGCGTTCTCGGGTGGTTCGGTGATGGGCATGAGCGTCGTGGGCCTGGCGTTGCTGGGTCTCGGCGGTCTTTACGTCGTGTACACGACGGTTCTTTTCCCCGGGCAGGACAACCTGACGACCGCCATCAACGCGCTGACCGGTTTCTCGATGGGCGCCTCGTCCATCGCACTGTTCGCGCGCGTCGGCGGCGGCATCTACACCAAGGCCGCCGACGTCGGTGCGGATCTCGTCGGCAAGGTCGAGCAGGGTCTGCCCGAAGACGACCCCCGTAACCCCGCCGTGATCGCCGACAACGTCGGTGACAACGTCGGCGACGTGGCTGGCATGGGCGCCGACCTGTTCGAGTCGTTCGTGGGCGCCATCGTCGGCGCGATGGTGCTGGGTCTCGGCGCCAGCGTGATCGCCGAAGGCGACATCGGACCCGTCGTGTTGCCGCTCGCCATTGCCGCCGCGGGCACGATCTGCTCGATTCTCGGAACGTTCGTCGTCAAGACGAAGGAGGGTGGCAACCCGCAGCACGCGCTCGACACGGGTGCGTTTGGTTCGGCAGCGGTCATGGCCGCAGCCACCTTTGCTCTAGCCAATGCGCTGTGGCCCGAAAGCGGCGCTGAGGTCGGCGGGCAACTCGTGCAGGCGCAGGACGTGGGCATCGCCACGGTCATCGGTCTGGCAACCGGCGTCGCCGTGGGGCTCATCACCAGCTACTACTGTTCGATGGGCAAGGGCCCGGTCAACAGCATCGCGGGCCAGTCGAAGACCGGTCACGCGACAAACATCATCGCAGGTCTCGGCGTGGGAATGCAGTCGACGGCAATGCCCATCATCGTGATCGCCTTCGGCGTCGTCGGTGCTGCGTACTTCGCCGGCCTGTACGGCGTGGCCATCGCGGCTCTGGGCATGCTCTCCACCACGGGCATCCAGCTCGCGGTCGACGCTTACGGCCCGATTGCCGACAATGCCGGCGGCATCGCCGAAATGAGCCACCAGGAATCCAACGTGCGCGAGCGCACCGACAAGCTGGATGCGGTGGGCAACACCACGGCAGCCATCGGCAAAGGCTTCGCCATCGGCTCGGCAGCAATGACTGCCCTGGCACTGTTTGCGGCCTTCGCGCAGCAAGCCAACATCACGGGTATCGACATCTCCAAGCCCCTGGTCATGAGCGGCGTATTCGTGGGCGGCATGCTGCCCTTCCTGTTCTCCTCGATGGCGATGAAGGCCGTCGGTGACGCTGCCATGGACATGATCGAGGAGGTGCGCCGTCAGTTCCGCGAGATCCCCGGGTTGAAAGAAGGCACCGCGAAGCCCGACACCGCTCGCTGCGTCGACATCTCGACCAGCGCGGCCATCAAGCGCATGGTCGCCCCAGGCCTGCTCGCCGTGGTGACTCCCGTCGCGTTCGGCTTCGTGCTCGGCGCCGAAGCGCTCGGCGGCTTGCTCGCCGGTGTGACCGTGACTGGTGTGCTCATGGCCATCTTCATGAGCAACGCGGGCGGCGCTTGGGACAACGCCAAGAAGTCTTTCGAAGGCGGCGGCTTCAAGTTGCCCAGCGGCGAGATCCTCAAGAAGGGCTCCGAGGCGCACAACGCCGCGGTCGTGGGTGACACCGTCGGTGACCCCTTCAAGGATACCGCAGGCCCCTCGCTCAACATCCTCGTGAAGTTGATGAGCGTGGTGGCTCTCGTCATCGCTCCGCTGATCGCGCTCCAGTGACGACAGCTCGGGTGACGCCGTTCATCCGAAGCCATGTACTTTGAAGGAACCCGGGCCGCGAGGCTCGGGTTCTTTCTCTTTGTGGGGGTGAGCTTTGCCGACAGCCGCTTCACTCGAGAGGAGGGGATCAGGGTCGAGACGCGGAGCCCCGCGATGCGCCGCGTCTCGACCCCACCCCCCAAATGGCGACGTCCTCGCCTGATCCCAGGGGGCGCACTGCGCGGTTGGACACCCGCGTCCGACCGTTAACTCTCGCCCACGTTAGCAACGTCAATCCGTGTGGCCGGTGCCAACTCGGGTCACTACTTGCACGTATTCAAAGACAGTCACCACCCGGCGGGCGTCACTCGCTTCGCTAACTCGATTGCTTCGAGCACACTGGAGCACAGCTCAGGGTCCGGGAAGCTGAGATACGGCGATACAGTTCGAATCAAGGACGAGGACCTCTACATCGGCGCGTACAAGCACCCCAAGGACGGAACCGGGCGCCAAAGCCTCGTTGGGAACGAAGTACGAGAACCACCGGTTCATCGACATCCTGATCCCGACGGTGCGCAACGAAGGCGCCGAGTGGCGCTTGCTCGGCAATTTCTCGAGATGAGTCGACTGCCGATCCCGACGCGGCCGTGCGCTGGAGGCAGCGCGGACAGGCGCGATCCGACCAAAACATACTGAAATCTTGATCAGTGTTTTTCGCGGAGTTAGCCTAGGGCTGCCCCATGCTCACCTGCCTGCGCATCCGTAACCTCGCGATAATCGACAATTTGGACCTGGAACTCGGCCCCGGGCTGAACGTGCTGACCGGCGAAACTGGCGCCGGCAAGAGCATCCTGGTCAGTGCTCTGGAGTTGGTACTCGGCGCCAAGGGCCGCGGTGAGCTCGTGCGAACGGGCGAAAAAGCCGGTGAAGTCGAGGCCTTGTTCGACGTGACCGGCGACCCGCGCACGCGCGAGCGATTGGCGTCCCTCGACTTGCCCGCAGACTCGGAGCTGGTCGTCCGTCGCGTGCTCACGTCGTGCGGGCGCAGCCGGGCGTACGTCAATGGGCGCCTGGCGACCCAGCAACAGTTAGCGGACTTGACGCGTGGGCTGACGGACATCTCGTCCCAGCACGAGCACCACACGCTGAGCGATCCGAACACGCACCTCGGCTATCTCGACGCGTTTGCCAATCTCGGTGCGGCGCGAGAGCGCGTCTCCGAAGCGTACTTCGCCCTGCGCAAGGCGAACGCAGCGCTGAGCGAATTCGAAACGAAAATGGCCGACCGCAGCGCACGCGAAGCGTTGTTGAGCGCGCAAGTGAACGAAATCGAGGAACTGTCGCCGAGCGCCGGGGAAGACGAGCGGCTCGAGCTCGATTGTGAACGCATCCGGCACGCCGACAGCCTGGTACGCCTATCGGCCGAAGCCGCCGAGCTGTTGTACGAACGCGACGACTCGGTCGTCGATACCTTGGCGCTCGCGTGCAGCCGCGTCACCGAAGCGGCGCTGCTCGACGTCTCGCTCGGGCCCGTCGCTGATCAGCTGCAGAGCGCGCGCAGTCAGCTGGACGACGCCGCCCGGCAACTGCGCCGGCACGTCCAACCGTCGCGACCCGACCCCGAGGCACTCAACAAGTTGCAGGAGCGGCTGTATCAGCTCTCCAAGCTCAAACGCCGCTACGGCGGCACCATCGAAGCCGCGCTGTTGCACCTTCAACGCTGCAAAACCGAGCTCGACGAGCTGTCCGATCACGTCGCCACGAGCGATGCCTTGACCGAACAACTCGACACGGCACTGTCGACGGCGAGTGAACGCGCTCGCAACCTCAGTCGCAGCCGCCGCACGGCCGCCACACGGCTGGCGGCATCGATCAGCAAAGAGCTGTCGTCACTGGGCATGGGCGGGGCTCGCATTTCCGTCGAAGTCAGGCCGCTGGCGGGCGAACACGGGGAGCTGTGCGTCGACGGTGCGCGGCTGAGCGCCGATGGCGTGGACCGCGCCGAGTTCTTGATCGCGCCGAACAAAGGCGAGCAGGCGCGACCGCTGCACAAGGTCGCCAGCGGTGGCGAGTTGAGCCGCGCCATGTTGGCAATCAAGTGCGTGTTGGCCAATCTCGGCCCCGCAGGGATGTACGTCTTCGACGAAGTCGACACCGGCGTTGGAGGCGGCATGGCGGAGATCATCGGGCGCAAGATCCAGAGCGTCGCCAAGCACCGCCAAGTGTTGTGCATCACTCACCTGCCACAGATTGCCGTGTACGCCGACCAGCACTTCAAGGTCGAAAAGGCCGTCAAAGGCGAACGCACCTTCAGCAGCGTTCAACGGCTGGACCGCACACAGCAACGCGAAGAGATCGCGCGCATGCTCGGCGGCTTGAAGATCACCTCACGCACGCGCGCTGCAGCACGGGAACTGCTCGAACACGCCAGGTCCGACGCGGCGTGACCGCGACGCACCTGGCTCGAGCGCGCGCATGCTCCCCTGCCCGAGCGCTCGCGCAGCGGCTTCGACCCCGCTGGCGCGGCGATCAGCCCTTGGCCTTGTCGGCTGCCTTCTTGGCCTTGTCGGCCGCCTTTTTCGCACCCTTCTTGGCCTTGTCGGCGCCCTTCTTGGCTTTGTCTGCGCCCTTTTTTGCGCCCTTCTTGGCTTTCTGGGCCCCCTTCTTGGCCGCGTTCTTCGCGTCATCGAAGACACCGGCGTGCGCACTCACCGGCGCGAGCGTCCAACCGAGCACGGTGCCCAGTATCAAAGCCCAGCGCAAACTCGCTCGGCGTGCCCTCGGTGTGTGATCTATCTGCATCTGGGTCTCCTCGGTATCGTGTTGCGACACGCCTGGGGGAGCAAGTCCTGCCGGCGCAGGGCTGGTTTCAACGGGCGCTCCCTCCTCGACGCTGCACCGTCTATTACGGTCGTACCTAACGGCAATTGCCAAAGTCGGCCGAAGAGAATCTGTGTCGTTGGCGTGCTTGCACCGATCCGGGCCGGTTCGAGGAACGCTCACGAATCCTTCGCGGCTCGGCTGATGCGCGGGACGAGCGAAATCACCACGAGCAGAACCAACGTGACTCCGGCGTGACCCAGCAACAGGTGTAGGCTCTGGGTAACCGGGCAATGCAGCTGCAGCATGGCGTTGGCGTACAAGCCCGCCATCGCTGCCACCAGCCCGCGCAGCGCCCACTGCGAGACACCACCGCGATCCAACAAGGCCCACAAGACAATCACCGGCGTTGCCGCACCGAGGCCGATACTCAAGCACACCAGCGCCCGCCCCACGACGTCTTCGCCCGTGGTGTTGGCGGCGTGCACGGCCGGCGCTTCAGGCATCAGTGCCATCACGAACGGCGTGACCACACCAACGCCCAAGAGCACCCGTCGCCACAGCGGTGACGGCGCGACGGACAGCGGCCGAAGCGCTTCCCACGACGCGAGCATCGCCAGTATCACGAACACGCTGAGCACCAACCCCATGCGCGACGGCTCGTAGTGGTGGAAGTCGACGCGTCGCCACACCAGGTACGTGGCCAAGCACGACACGACGCCCAACACGACCAGCAGTCGCGCGCGCTTCGGTGTCGATAGAGCTCGCAAACGTCCCGCAATCGTCGAGTCCTCGTGTTCGATCGCTCGGGAGAGCTGCTGCTGCAGCCCGTCGAGATCGAGCTCCATCGGCTGCTGAGCCAACGATTGCCCCAGCTCGCCGTCGCCCTCGTACAGGTCGCGGCACCCCTCGCACTCTTCCAGGTGCGCGCGGACACCTTCGGAGGATCGCAAATCGTCCAAGGCGCCTTCCAAGGCCAGTTGCTCGAGATCTCGACAGTCCACCGCGTCGTACGCTTATCCCGAAGGCTCGAAACCGTTACACGGAATCGAGTCTGCCGGGTCCTTTCTGGAGGCTTGCTTGTTCCGATTCGAAGCTGGTGCGCATCACACGGTAGGCGCGGTGCGCACGTACCTTCACCGCCGACTCCGAGACTCCTACCAACTCGGCGATCTCCGACATGGCGAGGCCGCCAAACCAATGCAGCAACACCACCTCTTGAGCTTCCTGAGGCAGCTGCGAGAGCGCCTTGTCCAGCAGCTGTCGCAGCTCGAGCCGGTTGTGATCTTGCCCCTCATGCACGAGACCGGCCAGGGTCAAGTCGTCGAGTGCCGACTCCGGGCGGCGCCCTTTGGTTCGCAGATACTGGCGCTTGAGATTCAACGCGATGGTGAACAGCCACGGACGGAAGGGGCGATCAGACTGGAAATCCGCGCGGTGACGGTGCACCTGCAAGAAAACCTGCTGCAACAAGTCCCGTGCGTCTTCCGGGCGGTGCAGGCCACGCGCCAACACCGCACCCAAACGAGGGGCATGGCGACGAAACAACTCGTCAAACGCCCCGCGCTCACCGCGCGTGTGGGCGGCCATCAACTCTTCGTCGCTTTTCACGGTGACTGGAGACCCGTCGTCGAGCGCGGCACACCGGCGCCGCACCCGCGTACCTGTACCATCCCGACGGTCACCGACACCAGAGGCACTCGGACGGCACGCGGCTCGGGTGCAGCCACGAAATCTCCCATGCCTGGAGGGCAGAGCCGCCGGCAACACGACCAGCGTCGGCTCTCAACGACGGCCTCACCCTAGCCCGAACTAGGGTTGCGATTTCCGGGGCAATTCCGCGCATCAGCACCAGCCCCGTCGCTTGAGGTATCAGCCGACGCAGTCTCTTCCAAAGCTCCGATTTTTCAGGACAATTCTTCAAGCGAACGACGTGCTTGCAGTCGGGAGGGCAGGCGCCATCGGCACCCGCGGCGGCCCTGATCAACTCACTTCCCGGCGCTGAACCCGGTCAGCTCTTCAGTGTTGCCATTGTCCAGGTTTTCTTCACGGACTTTGCCAACACCGCGGGCGTACCAGAATCGAGAATGGTCGCCGACGTCGTCGCGCTCACGGTCGATCACCATACAACCGTCGTAGCTCCCGGCAGGTACCGTGACCGACGCGTCCGTCTCAATCACGATGTAGCGCTGCTCGCGTTGCTCGACGGTGACTATGCCGGAGGAATCGGTGGCAGTGCGCTCGTAGGTCGCCAGATCGATGGCACCCAGTTTCCAGGCTTCGTCGAAGCGCAAGAATCCAGGCACGTAGTCGACACGCTGGCTCAGGCTGCCGTTATCGTATTCGTCGCGGTGGATACGCAGTGTCCGCGTTCCGATCTTTTCCCAATACTGGATGTCGACGACGCCCCCCGGATCCGGCGTATCTTCGACTTTGAACACCGGCCGACCCTCGTAGGTGTCCGCGGTCATCGTGATCCGCTCATCCCAATCACCGTCCAACGTGTGGTGAGTGTAAGTCCACTCCCCGCCGTCATAGAGCGGGAAGTACAGCGTGTCGTTACCCATCGGCTGAGGGTCGGGCGCCGTCGCGCTCGGCCCCGGTTCCGTGGGAGCGGGCTCGGTGCCGCTCGGGTCCGGCTCGTTCGACGGCGCAACTGTGGGGTCCGTCGGACCGGGCGTGACCGCGGGACCAGGCCCAGAGGCGCTCGGCTCGGGTTCGGTGTCGTCCTCAGGATCGGCCTGGTTACAGCCAAGCGCAGCGAGCAGAGTTACTGAGAAGAAGGAAAGTGCGTGGGCCGGCGTGCGGCGGAGTGAATGCTTCATGAGGGTGCTTGCCCGATCAAGCGTAGCATCGGGCGTTCCCTCTTCGGTAACACCGGTTGAGGTCGCGTGGCACAAAAACGTCACAGTCCACCCATGTATCCATTTTTATCGTGATATTGAATACTTGCGAACAGGATCTGGGATGCAGACGGCGTTGCGAAACGGCGCCCGCCGCCCCACCTCGACCCGGTCTGCACGCGCACTGGCTCGCGCCGGAGCAACACACAGACCGCGACAGAGTACCACTGCGCGCACGGCTGACAGAGAACGGCGGTTCGCCTTCCACTAGGGGAACGCCTGGCCTGGTGATACACGGCGACAATCCATGGCGGTGCAACGAAACAAGACCCCGCCTTGGGCGGCAAGCAGCGGGGCTGCGCTGGTCCTGACCGGCGGTGGCGCGCGCGCCGCCTACCAGGCGGGCGTGCTGTCTCGACTTGGCGAGGCAATGCCAGACCTCTCGCTCCCGATCATCACCGGCGTTTCCGCCGGAGCCATCAACGCGGCGTTCCTCGCCAACCACACAACGGACTTCGGAACTGCCACGACGCACCTCCGCGAGCTGTGGGCCGACCTGAAGACGGACCGCGTGATCCGCGTGTCGATCTGGGACCTGTTGGCCACCGCCCTTCGCTGGGGATTGAACCTGTTTGGCGGTGGCGCGATGCCCGCCGGGTCGGCGCGCGGTTTGGTCGATACGAGCCCATTGGCTCAGTTGCTCGTGCAGCTGCTACTCAACCCCGAGGGACCCGTGACGGCGGAACATCGACGACTCCCCCTGCCGGGCATCGTCGAGAACCTGGACAATGGCAAGCTCGCCGCGTTCGCGTTATCTACCACCAGCTACACCAGTGGTAAGTCCGTCACTTTCGTTCAATCGAGACAACGGGATGATTCTACGCATTGGTCCCGTCCGTATCGCCGCTCGGAGCAGGCTCACATCACTGTCGATCACGTGATGGCATCGGCGTCGATCCCGCTGTTGTTTCCGGCGATTCAGTTGGGTCATTCGTGGCATGGCGACGGCGGCGTTCGCCAAACTGCACCGCTTTCCCCCGCCGTCCACCTCGGTGCACAACGAGTCCTGGCCATCTCCACGCTGAGAACCCCACCGAAGCAAGTGATCGCGCGAGACCAACCCGAACAGTATCCACCGCCAGCTCAAGTGATGGGCGTCCTGGTCAATTCCATATTTCTGGACAACGTGGACTACGACGCCGCCAACCTGGTTCGTATCAACGGGCTGCTGCGCCGCTTCGGTCCCGGGACGGCCGCGGGCTTGCGCCCTGTGGATCTGCTGGTCATGCGCCCTTCGGAAGATCTGGGTAAGATCGCTGCCCAATACGAACACGACTTGCCCCGGGGATTGCGCTACATGTCGCGGGGCTGGGGCACCAAACAGACGAGTTCGTCGGACGTCCTGGCCACGGTGTTGTTCGAGAGCAGCTACACCCGACACCTCATCGAGGTCGGGCGCCGGGACGCCGAACGACGGCTGGACCAGTTGCTCGAGTTCCTGGCGCCGGCCGAGCCTGGCTAGTCAAACAATCCACGACCGCTCGACCTGATAGTGCGCTCGACCTGATAGTACTCAGTGCAGCGAGTTCACTCGGCCTGCTTGCGGCGAAACTCCCGAAACAACCCGAGTCGCGCAAAGCTCGCCATCCCTTCTTTGCGCACCGAGGTTTCCTCGTTGATCTTGCCCGCACGCCAGAGTTCTTCGAGCTCGGCTTGGGCGACCAAGCGTTCACTCCCATCGTCCATGATGACCGACCAGACGCCACGCGGGGGCTGCGACTCGGTCGCCACGTGGTACTCGCGAAAACCCGATGGCGGTCGGAGCGAATCGTTGGCAGCGTTGGCAATCGCGGCAAGACGGCTGACAACCCGAGAGGATCGTGTATTTGCGGTGGAGGGTGGCGCGGAAGAGACGCTGTGACTTGCCCCATTCGCCCCACCACCAGCAAGCGGCGGCGTCGGCAAACGGTGACTCGGACCACTCGACTCGGTCGAAACTTCGATCTCGATTGGCGTCGCGACAGGCGGGGAGCTTCCATACCGCCCACGGTCGCTTCGCTCGACGCTCCGTGAGCGGTCGCGCTGCAAATCGTTGCGCCCCCGCCGCACGGCCGCAGACTCGACAGGCAACGCCTTGGGCGTCAAGCCAAGCGTCCTTTCCGTCTGATGAATCGCGGCAATGATGTCGCGCTGGCACTGCTCGTGGAGTTGACGGGCGCGCAATTCCGATTCGAGCACGTCGGCATCGAACCGCGCCGCCGCGCCTGCGCACAGCGCGTCGAGCATGTCGGCAGCCAAGTTACCTCCCAACGCCAGGCACGCCCGACCGTACAAGCCAGCAGCGCGCTGTTCCGCGTAGCGCTCAGCCGCGGTCACGCGGTCGCGCGGCATTGTGTGCGACTGTGGAATCTCCTCCATTTCCGGGCACTTACCGACCAACTCCGTCGCCAGCACCAGGTACTCTTCCAGGCATTGGATCTGCTCGTCGCGGCGAACCATCAACGGCGAAGGCATCTCGTGCTCCACGCTGGGCACCTCCGCCTGGGCCCGCGCGGCGGACCTGCGCCGAGCAATCCACAACGCCGCTCGGACCAGCACGATCCCAATCGCAATGCCCAGCAACAATACCGTCGCCACTCGATCCTCCACGCAGTGTCGACTGCGACGAAACTTTCCGACCTGTGATCATACACCGCGGGGCAACCGCGGCAACCAGCGAACACGCGGACCAGAAACAGGTTATGCGCCGACCAACGTTGGTTGACCCCTTGCGGGTCGGCACCCGATTACATCATGGTCACGGTGCAATGCACCAGCCGGACTGTCACGAGATCGCTTTGGGAACAACGCTAGCAGAGACTCCTCAATCCAAGGCCGAACCATCCTGGCACTCGGTGCGGCGCTTTGCCCCGCGACGTCGGTCTCGAGTAGCCGCCGTCGCCGCCCTGTTCACGATGGCTACGGTTTCCACGTGGCCTGCTTCGGCACGCGCCCAACGGCGCGGTTTCGGCCCCAACCCCGATCCCGCACCGTCAGTCTTTGCCTACGGTTTTCGAGGGTTTGGAATCGGGCTGCCGGTGGGGCTGGCAACGGGTTATCTGATCACGCGCGATGGAGATTGGGACAACACCGAATGGCTCGGCTTGGCCTATGGTGCAGGGGTCGGCGCGATCGGTGGCAGCGTGATTGGATTGGGTATCGGTTTCTACGATCTCGCGCAGAGCCGCCCAGGGGTGGGAATGGTGGTGCTCCGCGATACTTGGTACGGCGTCGCGTTGGGCGCCGCAATCGGTCTGGTAGCTGGCGGTTTGGCCGTCGCCAGCAATGGCGACTGGGAGAGCCTCGCCTACGGCGCGGCGTGGGGAACGGTGATTGGAGCGCCGGTCGGAGCAGTAATTGGAATCATCGAGGGGCCGACGGTCCGTGACCTGGCGTGGTCCCAACAGAACGTCTCACCCTTTCGCTTCACAGTAGTCGCGTTGGATTCACGACGGGCCATCGGCGCGCCCTGGGATAGACCGCAGGCGCGACTGAGCTTGTTGCCGGCCCTCCAAGGCCAGTTCTGAGTCGGTGCGAAACCGCACTTGTCCGCGTGACTGCAGCCTTCGAAGCGACTCGTTGAAACAAAACGAACTGCGGGCTCCCCATCTGGGCACCCGCAGTTCGGTACGTGGCGGCTTCAGCCGACCTTGATGTCCACCGAGCGAGGACGAGCCTGCTCCATCTTGGGCAACGTGACGTCGAGAACGCCGTCTTTGATGTCGGCCTTGACCTTCGCTTCATCGACGTTGTCGGGCAGCGCGAATGTGCGCATGAAGCTGCCATAACTCCGCTCGACGCGATGGTAGCGCTTGTCCTTACTCTCCTTCTCCTGATGACGTTCACCCTTCAATGTCAGTACGCGATTGTCGACGCTGACCTTGATGTCCTCCTTCTTGACCTGGGGCAGCTCCGCCGTGATGTGGAACGCCTCTGCGCTCTCACTGATATCGACGGACGGTTGCCAGTCGGGAAGTGCCATGTGCTCCTGCCCGCCGCGCAACGCGTTGGTGCCAAAAACACGATTGAGCCGGTTACTCATGTCTTCCAGCTCGCGGAATGGATCCCAGCGTGTGAGTGACATAACGAATCTCCTTTCTCCAAAGCACTGCCAAGCAGTGCCTGTCTCGACGCAAAGCGCCGCTGCTAGCTCTCCAGCAAACTCCGTGCCCACTCGATGCCCGAGGACCTTGCCGCCGAACTCGCGCAGGCTTGGTGGGAACACGTTCAAGCTAAAGTGGCTCTCGACTCTGTCAACCCCACAGCTCGACGTCTGGCTGGCACCTTCACCTGCTCGGATGAATCACCTCATCCGGCCTCAGCCGAACGGCTGCGATGGGGATGACGCGCGGCGTGATGCGCAAACGTTTCAGACCTGACCGCCGTCAGACGCAAAGTCAACTCGCGAAACACGCCAAAGGGAGCGTCACCTCGCTCAACCAACACGTTTCCGCACAGCCCGCGAGGTGCACACGTGGAATCAGTAACTCCAGTCGGGGTCGTGAGGTCGTCGTCGCCGCAGTGGCGCGTTTCATCCACGAGTGAGCAACGTTCTTCGGACGTCCAATCCCTGCACTGTGGATGATTGCAGCCGCGGTCGCCACCACCGCAAGCGAGGCCCGCGGGGCGGACGTCACTGATGCCACGGGAGCAACAGCGCGACACAGGTGAACACCCGCCAGCGCCGGTCGGTTCTCGAACCGACACGACGCTGGGCCAGGGGACCGCCCATCACTCGAGCAGACGCTGGTCGAACTCGAGCGTCACACTGCTCGCCGGTACGAAACGTTTGCCCCCATAGCCCTCGCCACGTTCGTTGACCACCCACGGGGTCAGCGCCGCACCGACGACCAAATTCGCCGAGACGCCCGCAAACAGTCGCACGGCGGCGCTCGCGCCAAACACCGGAAAGGTCATGCCCAGCTGATCTCCAAGTGCGTTGCCCGGCGTCACATAGGGAGTCGTGTTGCCCAACAACGACGCACCGACGCCAAAGCCATCACTGACCCAATGGGTGTAGCGAGCAAAGAACGGCAGGAGCACGCGAAGGTCGTGAACACCTGACTTGTAGCTGCCGCCGAGCACCGGATAGAAGCGCACGCCGTAGCGACCAGCAAAGCCGGCAGCGCCGACGCTCAGCAACCCGTTCGGTGACCAGGCCCAGCAAGCGGAGACGAGTGGGAGAGCGCCGAACGTTTGACGCGACCAGCGCTCTCCCGCAGCTCCAACCATCGCAACCGCGTTGAGGCACCACCGTTTCTGCGTGTAACTAATTAACGGCCCTCCGAGCAACGCCTGCAACCCAGACGGGTCTTCACCGGGTGCCCACGCAGCGCGAGAATGAAACCACAGCACGGACGCGCCGACCGCCAGACGCGCCGTCACCGGCACAGCACCGACGAGTCGCGCTGCGTGATGGTAGTCCACCATGGGGCGAGTACTCACCGAGCCGAAGGGCTTAACGAAGCTGGTAGCAGCGAATTGAGCCGGGTAGCGCGCAGTCTTCACGTACTCGTCGTCCGATTCGTGCGTCGCAGGAGTGGCTCGAGCCGGCAGCGCCAACGACAGCACGACGGACAGGTGCACCGCGAAACCCGCTGCCCACGCCGCCGCGGACGACGTGCACGCACGCCAACGACCGCTCAGCGAGCCGCGGGGCGCGTCGTTATCCCACGCGCTCCGCATCCCAAACCACGACGTCCACCCGCCCCGCAAAGTGCAGGAGTGCTGGCGCCCCATGCATCGCCAGACCATGGCACGAAAGCATGGTGTTGCGCTCAATTCGGGCGTCGGCGCGCTGCAATGGCCACGGTTCGTGGTGAACATCGTTCCTCAACAGCGACCCGTCGGGTGCCTGAGCGTACAAGCAATACCGCTCCGTGAGCCAATGCTCCAAGGATCCCGGTTCGGCTCGGTAAACTCCCGAGGTCGGGCGATAGGTCGCTGCGAAGTGCGCCCCGGGGCGCGTCGAACTGTACGTCACGGACCCATCCTCTCGCACCAGCGACATGCGCGCGCGATGATACGGCAAGTGGAAGAAGCGCCGGGCAGCCCAAACCGCCAACGGGTTGGTCGCGTCCAGACTGAGGAACCAGACGCCGGGCTTGCCGTCCCGTTCGACGTAGAGACGCACGTTGAGTTCCGGAAACGCAGACACGCCTGGCAGATCGGGCAGCGGGCGACGCATGACGCCACTCATTCGAAACGGCACCACCCCCACCCACGACGTCCCCTCGAACTGCTGCACGGTGAGCCCTTGGGGTACCAAGCGGGCGAGCGTCACGACGTCGACGGGCCAGTGCGCAAATAGCAGGTCGCACCACGACTGACGCCACGTCCAATCGCGATCCGGAAGGGGCCAAGGGCGATGCGCCAACTGGGCGAGCGAGGGATGCGGCATGGCAGCCCCCCAGTGATGGAACGACGCTGCAGCATTGGCAACGCCCCGCCGAAGTCGACCCATCAACTCGACCCAGACGGCCGACGCGCGGGTGCCGAGCCGCCGGCGACACTCCACGGATGGTCCAGCACCCCGTCGAGGACCGTCCTCGCCGTGGACGCCGACGCGCAGAACCCCACCGGCCAAGGCAATGCAAACCTTCGTAACTGCTACACAAATGTGCCATCCACCGGTCGCTCTGCGCCGGCGGCACGGCGGTTGCTGTTGATGACCTCCAGCCAGCGACGCCGGACACGACAACGGCGAATCGCTCACTGAAAGGAAATATCGTGACCGCACATCGACACCAAGCAGCAGCCGATTCGACCTCCGCCCTCCCAGCCACGCGCCTTGCCTCGACCGCAAGCGCCCCTGCCCGACGACGCCAGCGTACTGTGCGAGCTCACACAACCGCGCTCGTCGCGTGCTGCGTCGCAATCACCGTGGCAGCTTGTGGGGACACCACACCGTCCGCAATCGGCGAACAAGCTGACGCACTGAGCAACACCCTCGAGGCAAGCGCATCAGCGGTTGGTTCTGATCTCAACGTCGACTCGAGTAGCGTCGTGCAGCAACGCGACATCGCCCAGGCCGGCGACGTCGCCATCCAACTGCAGAACGGGGACGTCGTGCTCGTCGCAGACGCCGCAGAGCGCTCACTGCAACGGCACCGAACGCTCTCCCAAGACTTGCAAGGTGCGGGGTCCGCGTTGCACGGTACGCCGCGAACGACCGAGGTGTTCACGGAAACGGAGGACACCGTACTCTTGCAGGCGACGACGACCTTCACCGTCGACGATCCGACCGCGCTGCGCAACCAAGCACCAGCGCTGGCCACGTACCAGGCCAAGACGGGGGGCGCGGGGTCGTTTCACCTGAGCGAGTTCAACACCGCGCAGCGCACCGAGTTCGAGAGCTTCCGAAATCGCATGTTGAAGCAACCCGCCGATCACCCACTCGGCGCGGCCGCACGTCAGAGCAGCAGCGCCTTGCTCGACGCAGTACTCGACGGACAAGGCGACATTACCGTCACCACGTCGGTCCGCATCCCGAAGGGCGGGATCGCGAGACAAGGTCGTCAGATTCAAGCACCGAGCATGAACAATGGGTCGTTCGACTTCAGCAACACATTCACGAAGGACGCGCACCTTTCTGCCATCGCGACCGACACGGCGACGCTAATCCCCAACCCGCCACCGAATCCGTCAGAAAGCGGCGAGGACACGACCATCGGTCAGTACCTCAACGGCTTCTTGGAGGACGATGCGTTCGAGTGGGTGGAGCGTTGGGACTTTCCTTCGGGCTTCTTCCGCATTCGCGCGGGTGCTTACTACGCGTTCGGCCTGCGCATCCCAATCAAGGTGACCGGGACCATGACGCCGACGCAGATCGTCCAGTCGGCTCGCGCGGACCGAGACGCCGACAGCACCTTCGCCACGACCATCGAAGCCAAAGTCTTCGACGCAGGGGAGAACTTCTACGCGAACGCCGGAGTTCCCTCCAACGAGCTATACGAGGCCAAAGAGCTGGTAATCGAGGCCGGCGCGTACGTGAACCTGCGGCTGAGCGCCGGTTGGGGGTTGATCGACATCAACGAAACCATCCCCAACAATCTCGACTTCGACTTTGGCCAAGATTTCCAGCCCCCCTTTGGCGACTGTGGAACGAACTGCGGTTTCGACGTTTGGGTTCCGTCGGATGTCACCCATACGGGCTTCAACGTGCTGGGCATCGTCAAGGGCGAGGCGCGCGTCGGCTTCAACGTATCCGGTGATGGCGAAGCAGCGATGACGTACGAATCGCTGTACGATGGGCAAGTCGTGCCGAGCCGCCGCGGGTCGAACTCCGAGCAGAACTCTCACCGACTGACGTTCTCGAAGCAGGGAACGCGCAACTTCGAGACCGATCTCGAAGCCCTCGAAGCGCCAGGCAAGAAATCGTTTGGTTACCGGATCTCCGACGTCGATTACACCTGGGACGTCGAGGTCACCCCCGGCATCCGCGGTGACGTCGAAGTCGACGCCAGCCCGTTCTTCGACCTCGAGTACGGCTTGGGGCCATTGTGGCTCGACTTTGCGACCATCCCGCTGGGCGAGCTACAGCTGGGGACCCTGGAAGGCACACGTACGTCGCACGAGGTAAGCAGCGGCAGCAAAGAATGGCACGAGATCACCGTAGCCGGAACGTTACCGGTGGACCGCGATCCGAAGACGGCCATCCGCTGACGCCTCACGACTCGCAGTGAGTACGTGGCGTTGCGATGCCTCAGGACTCATGTGTCACGGCGTCGAGCTTCCTTCGGGGAGCTCGGTGCCGTTTGTCCTTCGCCCAGCTGTCGATCATCCGGCAGCGCCACTCTTCGGCGGGAGCACTCGCGGCACGACGTTCGGGAAGGCGAGCGGCTCCCGATACCTCGTCAGCGACCGCGAGCTCGGACCGAGAGCACCAAGCCCGTCCCGCACAGGACCAGAACGCTCGAAGCGACCAATCGCAACGTCAACGGCTCCGCGAGCAACAGCGCGCCCCCGATCGCGGCAATCACCGGAACACTGAGCTGCGCGACGGAAGCCTGCATCACGCTCAGGCGCGGGAGCACCCGATACCACAAGGCGTAACCGAGCCCCGACGTGACCGCGCCGGATATCAGCGCCAACACGATCCCTCGCACCGTCGCCGGTTGTGGCGCCTCAAAGGCGACAGTGAGCACCGCTGCCGGAAGACTCGCCCACAGGAACGCTCGAGCGTTCACCGTGAGCGGCTCCCCTGCGCCCCGGCCGACCAACGTGTAAACACCCCACGCCACCCCCGCGACCGTCATCAACCCCACGCCCAGCATGTCGGGGCGCGAAGCGGAGGGCACCGTCAGCAGCCCCAGGCCAACCACAGCCATCAACAGACCCAGCCAGGTCGATGCGCCTGGACGCTCACCCTTGACCAGCCCGTAGCCCACCATCGTCAGTTGCACGACACCGAATAGAATCAACGCGCCGATGCCCGCAGCAATCCGAACGTAAGCGAAGGAAAACGGCACTGCGTAGGCGAATAGCGACAAGGCGCCGACGAACCCCCGCCCCCTCAACGCCGACCACCCTCCACTTTGTAGCCGCACGATTGCGCAAAGCGTGATTGCGCCGGCACCGAGCCGGATGGCTGCAAACGAGGGCGCATCGATCTGCGCACTGCCGAGAGCCATACGCGTGAGCAGCGAATTGGCCGCAAACGCCACCAACGCCAGCAACGTCAGAACGACGACGGAAGAAGCAGGTCGCACCGACGCCACTGTACCAGCAGGGCAGGTCGACCAAGCAACAATGTCTCGGACCTTGATCGACGCTCTCGCCGTGACGACGTGAGCGCCATGAACACCCGGGCGCCGCAGCCTTCGTGCGGTGTCCGGAGTCGCACACTCCGAACCTCACTGACGCAGCCGCCCCGGGCGGCAGTTGTTCAAACCGTTCATTGGCGATGGCTGTTACACTCGCCCCATGCGGCGCGTCCCTGAACCCGAACTGATGCTCGATCCCGACCAGGCCGAAGCGTATTCGTCGGCGGACTTCGCCCAAGCGCACCAGGCGTTCGTGAGTCTGCTCCAACAGCGTCTGCCCCACCTGCCCCAAACGGCGAGCGTGCTCGATCTCGGCTGCGGTCCGTGTGACGTCACTCAGCGAGTTGCGCTCGCCTACCCCAATTGGAGGATCGTCGCCATCGACGGCTCTCCCGCGATGTTAACCTTAGGATCTCACCGGCTCGCCCGGGCCGAACTGCAAGGGCGGGTGCGACTCGAACTGTGCGTACTCCCCGAACAAGAGCCGAGTGGTGGTCCGTTCGACGTGGTCATCTCGAACAGTCTCCTGCACCACCTGCAAGAACCCGCCGTATTGTGGCGCGCCATTGGACGCCATACGACGAAGGGCGGCAGCATCGCGGTGATGGACCTGTTGCGCCCTGACGGCGAGGACGAGCTACAACACCTGCTCCAAGCCGCGCGAGGCGAACCCGCCGTGCTGCGGCGAGACTTCGAAAACTCGTTGCGCGCCGCGTACACGACCAACGAAGTCCTACAGCAATTGCAAACGAACGGTCTGACGCAGATTGAAGTGGAGCAGGTCTCGGAACGGCATTGGTTGGCGTGGGGTCCGGTCGATTGATCGCGCAACCGGCGCGCCGGCTGCCAACCCACATGTAGGGTCACTCTCGACGACCGAATCGGCGACAGGTCGTGGCAAACGATGTAGAGTCGCCCCCATGGACCTGGGGCTTGAACGGTTCCTCGAGTTGGTCAAGAAGGACCTCGGGGCGGAGGACGCGCGAATCGAGCTGGGGGGCAAGCCGCCGACCAACCCAGATCTGCTGTGGTGCGAAGTGCCAGGGTGTGACGCGCGTGTCGTCGCGGTGATGAGCGGACCCGTCCGAGGGCGACTGGAATTGGAGCACAAGCTGACTGGCCTCGCCGAAGGGTTCGCCGGGACGATCGACCGCAGCGCGGCACGAGCGACCGGACGCCCCTTCGAGGGCAGCTCGACGCGCGCCCGTCTGGATGCGGAACTCAGCGCCCTGGTCGCCCGCGCGGGCGCAGCACGCGCCGCCGTCTTCGACACGAGCTCGCCGATGATCTGGGGCGCTTCGCTGCTCGAAGACGGCGCGAATTCCAGCGCGAACCTGGAGCTCGAGCGTTGGGTCGAAGAGCTTCGCTCCGATCGTGCCGAGGAGTTGAAGGCGGCGCACGGCCATGTGGTTCGGCTCACCCTCGATTCCGACAGTGAGTGTTTGGCGAGGATGTTCGGTGGCCTCTACGTACTGGCGCTCACCTTCGAAGCGACGCTTTCCGAACCGGTCGCGGTCGGAGCGCTACTGCACGCCGCCGAGACCATCGAACGGCTCGTGTTCGCCCTTCCGCCAGTCGATCCGCCGCCGGGAGGCAAGGTCATTCGCCTGCCCAAACGCGGCCAGTAACCTTTCGAACACTACGGCCCGACCGGAGACGGGTCGTACCCGAGCGTGACGGGCCGAACAGCCACTCCACCCGTTTCAGATCGATCCCTCGCCGTCGCGGCGGGCTGCGCTCATTGCGCCGCGCCCACTGCCGTATTGCAGCAAGGGGTAATGCGAAGACCGAAGGCAACGGTAGTAGTCGTCGACGATGATCCCATCGTCCTCGAACAAGCGCGCAGTGCACTCGAGCCAGAGGGATACCGAGTCGTGACGCGGGGACGCGCAATCGGCTGCATCGCGCTGACACTCCAAGACGAACCAGACTTGCTGCTCATGGACGTCGGCCTGCCCGGTATCGAGGGCGACACGTTGGTCAAGATGCTCATGGCGGCATCACCGAAGCGGCGGACGCGAGTCGTGCTCTATTCCAGCATGCGTGAGTCAGAGCTGCGTCGACGCGTTCAGGATTCGGGCGCTGATGGCTACCTCCGCAAGACCAAAGATCCGAAGATCTTGGTCAAAGAAGTCACCGCTTGGCTCAGCGTTCGTCCCAGAGACACCGGCAACGGCGCTCCCCGCGAACCGACATCCCTGTCCCCCACACCGACGAGCTATCGCGCCGCGTGGGCGCGACCACAAATCCTGTTCGTCGACGACGACATGATGGTCCTGTCGTCCTATCGACGGTTGATTCAGCGCGAGAACATGGACGCCGAGTTCGCCTTGTCTGGTTCCCAAGCCCTGAAATGGATCTTGTCGAGTGAGCCACCCGACGTCGTGGTCTGCGACCTGATGATGCCCGATCCCGACGGCGACGCCGTGCTCGCCAGGGCGATGGAAGTGAATCCACGCTGGGCTGAGCGTTTCATCTTCGCAGGCGGCTTCAAGGACACCGCACACAAGCTCAGACTCTCGGCGCGCAGCACGGTCCTGAGCGAACCAGTGGATCCAGACCAGTTGCTGGGCGCGATCCGAAAATCGTTGGGCCTGATCAGGTCCCCAGAATTTGCCGCCATCGCCGGGCGCTGAGCGCCGGCTGAGGGCTGAGCGCGGGACGCAGACCGCTTCCTTTTTGCGTCACATCGAATGAGAGTTCGCGAATCGCAAACTCTCAACTAGTGTGCTGCGCGCGTGACCACGCCCTCGCCTCAACTCAGACGGCTGCCCCGACGCAAGCGCTCGGTGGTCTGGCGACGGCGAGGACGCGCCGCGGCCTTACTGACCGCCTTGAGTGTAACCGTACTGATGTTGCTGCCCGCGACCGGCAGATTGGGCAACCGCGCCGTCTGGCAAAGCGAGCACAATCAAGCGCAATTCGAGCAGTGGGCGTTGATGCTTCGCGACTTGGGATTGTCGGTCGACAGTCGGCAATTGCAAAGCCGACTGTGGGCTCTGACGCGGTGGTACCTCCAGTGGCGTCGCCCCATCAAAGCTTGGCTGAGCCCCGTCGACGCACAGCTCGGGATCGATCAAGGCTGGGCGATGTTCTCGAACCCGCAAACACACCCGGGTCGGCTGCACATCGACGTGGACCGCGGGTCCGGGTGGGAGCCGTTGTACGTTTCGCGCTCCGACGAGCACGCCTGGCATCGCTCGCAGTTCGACCACAACCGAATGAGAAAACTCGTCGGGCGAATCATCCGCGGTGGCCGCCGCGGCTCCTATTCTCGCCTCGTACGTTGGATTGGCGAGCGCGCGCGGGAGGATTTTCCCACGGCAAGACGAGTGAGGGTCCGGCTATACCGGTGGACGACGCAGGCCCCAGGCAGTGACGAGCCAATCGCCAAAGGGCATTTCGACGACACGCGTGTCGTCGCGCTGGAGGGAAGCGAATGAACGCTGCCTGGTGCAACTTCATGAGGCTGTGCTCGCGGCGCGAGGACGGCACGAGCCTGGCGCTGCTGCGCATCTTCATCGGTTTGGTCGGCTTGTACAGCCTGAGTTCGGTGGCTGCGGCATCGCTCCTCGACGTGTTGTGGGCGGGGGAGCAACACGGGGGTTTCGTGCACCGCTCAGGCACTCACTGGCTATGGAAGCTGTTGAGCTCGGGCCCACCGACGCCGAACGAACTCTGGGCGGTATGGACCGGCGCTACGGGTGGGTTCGCGTTGATGACCGCGGGTCTCGGCGGGCGCTGGCCGCTGCTCGTCGCCCAACAATGCTACGTGGCGCTCACCGGCCTGAACGGCGACGCGAGCGGCGGTTACGACAGCTTGATCGCAATCGGTGTCGTGGTGCTGTGCTTCAGCGACTGCAACAGCACCTTGTCCGTCGACTGCTGGCGTCGCAGTGGGAAGTGGTCGAGCACGCGCCGGGTGACGGCCTGGCCGCGATACCTCCTGGCAGCCCAACTGCTGGTGATGTACTGCGCCACGGGCTTCCAAAAAATCGGCCCCTCTTGGACGCCAATGGGCGGCTACACGGCGCTGCACTACGTGCTCATCGACCCGACGTGGACCCGATTCGACTCGGAGTGGGTTCCCGTAGTGACCCCGCTCTTGCGCGTCGGCACAGCCGTTACCTGGCATTGGGAACAAGCCTCGATCGTGATGTTGCTCGTGCTGTACTTCCGCGCGACACGGGGCTCGGGGCGTGTGCGTCGCTGGCTCACCCGGTTCGACTTGCGCATCGCCTGGGCCGTCGTCGGGGTGGCGTTACACGTCGGAATCCTGGCGCTATTGAATGTCGGTCCGTTCTCTTGGATCTCGCTGGCGTACTACGTGGCGCTGTGGAGCGGCGGCGAACTGAGACGAGGTGCGGCGCGCTTGCGTCTCGCGTTCGCCTCACACGCGTGACGGAACGACTCCGACATCGGGTAGGGCAGTCGCCCCGACACCGACAGGATCCCGCAAAACTGGCTGTTGGCGACGACCAACAGCGGCGCGGTCGCAACTGTTGGCTACGATCAACACGGCAGGGACGACGTCCGCAGTGACCGCGGGAAAAGCCGCGCCAACCGAGCTGAAGCGTGGTCGGCACGAGCCCTGCATTGACGGTGGTCGAACCCTCACACACGAAAAGGAACTTCGATGCGAATCAACAATACTCTGCAGCCGCTGGCCATCCTCCTCACCACCACGGCGCTGGTCGCCTGTGGCGGCGCCGCGGACCCTGCAGAGGCGGACGGGGAAAACAACACGGAGGGGACCGAGAGCGCGAGGTACGACATGACTTTGCTCGAGGAGTACCGCGCAGCGCTCCCCGAGTCGGACCAAGTCACCGCGGTCGTGCCGGGCAGCGAGGCATCACCCAACGCGCTGACGATGATGGGCGACGCGGAGCTGGCGGGCCTCGCGCTCGCGAGCGCGCGGGACATCAACACGCCGGCGAAGGCGATCGTCGTGTTGTTGCGCGCCATCACCAAGATCCCCCCGACGTTGTACGACTCGCAGAAGAAGGAGTTCGTCTGGGGGCCGTGGGACAACGAGGATGGCTACGGAAAGGCACTAGTGTACATCCGCGAGAACCCCGCAGACGCAGACTTCCACTACAGCTACGCCTTCGTGCGAATGGACGGCGCAGATTTGGCCACTGCCAGCCCCGTGATCTGGGGCGGCGCGACCCCGGACCCCGACGACGAGAAGGTCGGCGTGGGAGTGACGCTCTGGGATTTCGAAGCCAACCGCGCTTTCGAGCAAGAATACGACCCGGACTACGACCCCGATGCCATCCGCGACCACGGGCGTTTCGCGATGGTCTACGGCGCCGGTCGTGGCGAGAACGACGATGGCAGTTTCAAGTTCAACGTCGCCGTGTTCCGCAACTTCGTCTCGAAGGACAACCCCGAAGCGCAACCGGCTGACCTCGACTACTACTTCGGGCAGTTCCGCGGTGACGACGGAAACGATCTCGGATTCGTCGACTGGTCACTCGACGCGAATCTGTGCGAGGCCGATTCCGCGACGTGCTTCCAGACCGCGGCCGAGGGCGAACTCGAAACCCTGAACCTACGCGCGGCGTTCTTCAATCGAGGCATCGGTCGTGCCGAAGCGCTGGTCAGCGGGGGTGACCTGACCAACAGTGTCGGGGTCGTGGAGTGCTGGGATCAAGACATCGACCGCACCTACATGAGTGTGAGCGACGACGGCGAGATGGTTGCGGAGGAAGGCGAGTGCATCGCGCCATTTGGTGAAACCCTCGAAGACCTCGGCATTCCGACGCTTCAAGACGTCGACCCGGACGTGCTGGCCAAGATGGACTGCGTCGCGACCAACGGCATCGCTGCGTGCGAGCTCGACGACTGATTCACTCGACGAGGCTCGCTCCGGGGCCCGGCTGCGCAACGACGTGGCCGGGCCGACTCGTTTTCGCCCGCGGCGCATCAACTGCGTGGATGCTGATCGAATGAACCGCCGAGGCACCAAGAACGCCAGCGCGGCTGTTTGGCCCCAGCGACCCGATTACAGACGCAAGTCGGCAATCAATTCGCGAATGCTGGCTTTGGTGAACGGCTTTTCGATGTACTTGTTGGCCACCGAGTTGAGAAAGTTGTTCGCGTCTTTGGTGAACGCGCCGCCAGTGACGAACACGATCCGCTCTTGGGTGCCCGGCCTGACCTCTTTGGCAGCGTTGTAGACGTCCTGCCCGTTCATGTCGGGCATCATGACGTCGCACAGCACGATGTCGAAGGGTGGCTCACTGCGAAGTATCTCGATTGCCTCCCGACCAGACCGCGCACACTGTACTTCGTGGCCTTCGAGGGTTCGCATGAAGGCTTTGAGGACCAGCTCCTCGTCGTCGATGACCAGCACTCGCACCGGGCGATCTTGTACGAGCCGTAGGGTTGGCTTGCGCACGTCGTCACTGGGTTTGGCACAAACAGGGAGCCGAACGTGGAAGTAGTTTCCGCTGTCGGGGCTGCTGGTCGCGCTGATTTGCCCGCCGAGAAACGACACGATGCGGTGGCACACGTACAAACTCGTGCCGGCGCGCAGTCGGTCGGAAGCAGCTGCCAGTGGGTCGAACGCACGCTCCAGATCCTCGACGGGGAGCCCAGGGCTGGTGTCGGTGATTTCGATGTGCACTTCGGGCCCCTGAACCCACATCGCCAAAACCAGTTTGTTGGCGTGAGCGTTGCCTTCTGGAATCGACTGCGCCGCGATGATCAACAGGTTCAAAAATAGCTGACCGAGGCTCGACTCATCGGCGCGCACCATGGCATCGCCCTGATACTCGCGCTCCATCTGCGCACGATGGCGGATCTCGTTGGACGCCAAACGCACACTCGCATCCAGCACTTTCGAAACACTCACCGGGCGCACGACTTCTTCCGGTGAACGGACGAAGGTCCGCAGATCGCGCATGGCGTTTTCGATGCGCGACACCCCATCAGCCGCCTCGCGCAGCAAGGGCTGTAGCTGCCCCACACCCAGATTGCCAACTTGATCGCTGAGCGCCTCGAGATTGGCGCTGATGTAAAACAACGGATTGTTCACCTCATGCGCAACAGAAGCAGCCATGGTACCGACCGTCGCCAAGCGGTCGGCGAGCAGCAACTGAGACTGCAGCTCGACCCGTTCGGTGATGTCCATCAAGATGCCGTCCCACGCGACACAGCCTTCGGTGAGCGCCGTCGGATTCGCAACGCACTGCAACCAACGGACACGACCCGTCGGGAGCAGAAAGCGACCCTCGAAGCGTAGGTGAGTGCGGGTTTGCTCGGCGAGGCTTCGCGTGTGCTCGAAGCGGGCCGCATCGTCGGGATGAACCAACGAATCGAAAACTTCGGCGTCCTCGTTGAGGCGCTCCGGAGCGACACCCAACAATTCGCGACAACTGGCGCTCACGAACGAAAAGAGCCGTAGTCCGTCCGGGTGCACCACGACGCGGTAGAGCATGCCCGGCACGTTCGCGAAGATTTGCTCGAGCTGCTGCGTGCGTTCCTGTACGAGCACCTCGAGCTCGCGGCGCTGGCGGCGATTGCGCTCGTCGAACTTGCGGCGTTCCAGGCGCAAACTGCGCATCTGAGCAGCATTGGCGACCGCCTTCTGGAGGGCGGCATCGACGATGGGCTTGGTCAGCAGCTCGAAAGCCCCCGCTCGAAACGTGTCCATCACGTGTTCGACGTCCGCGGGCAGAGCCACCACGATCAGCTCGGGCCGTTGGGGAAGCTCCTGCACGTAACGAGCGATCGAAATCTGCCCCTCGTCGCGCAGGGTCGGATCGAGAATGACCACATCCCAACTCTCAGCGGTCAGCAGGAAGAGCCCGGTGCGGGTATCGAAGGCGGTCTGGACCTCGTGCTCCTCCGCAAGTGCAGAAGCACAAACATCGCGGTCTTCCGCGCTTCCATCGATGACCAAAACCCGCGCCATGTGCCGGTCCCCGACCTCCGGGATTAGATCACCCTATCACGAACCCGCGGGGTATCGCATGGCCCACCTCACCCCATCTGAACTTCCCGCCGCTCCCAAATGGCACTGCGCATCAAACCTCTGCGCGAACGTCGCTCGACTCAGTAAAGTGCCCCAAAACGGCTCTCTCATCGAAGGTTCGGAGGTCGGACACACACGTATCCTGTGAAACGTCAAGCTAGACGGAAACCCTCGGCTCGGGCTAGGGATCCGCTCCGTGAAGGTTGTCGTCATAGGTAGCGGGTACGTTGGGTTGGTCGCTGGTGCTTGCTTCGCGGAGTCGGGGCACAGCGTGGTCTGCGTCGACGTCGACGAAGGCAAACTCGATAAGCTCCGTCGCGGCGAAGTGCCCTTTTTCGAACCCGGCCTCGAAGCGTTGGTGCAACGCAACTGGCCGGCGCACCTGGACTTCACGACGAACCTCGCAGAAGCGCTGGACGGGGCGAAGGTCGCGTTCATTGCCGTCGGCACGCCGCCCAACGAGGACGGCTCAGCGGACCTGAGCGCCGTGTTGGGCGTGGCCAAGTCCGTGGCACACGCGGCCAAGGACGAACTCGTCTTGGTCCTCAAGAGCACCGTGCCCGTCGGAACCAACGACAAGGTGACCGACGTCGTGCGCAAGGAGTCCAAGCAGAACATCATGGTCGCCAGCAACCCGGAGTTCCTCAAAGAGGGCGACGCGGTCAACGACTTCCTCAAGCCGGACCGCATCGTCGTCGGCGCCCGCGAAGACCGCGCATTCGAACTCCTGTCGCGACTGTACGCGCCATTCAATCGCCAGCGCAACCGCCTGCACAAGATGGACCCGAAGAGTGCGGAGATCGTCAAATACGCGTCCAACGCCATGCTCGCGACGAAGATCTCGTTCATGAACGAAATCGCGCTGCTCTGTGACACCGCTGGCGGCGACGTCGAGCGCGTGCGTATCGCGGTAGGCGCGGACAAGCGCATCGGCTACGAGTTCATGTATCCCGGCCTCGGCTTCGGCGGCAGCTGCTTTCCCAAGGACCTGCGCGCGTTGGTGAACACGGGCGAAGCGCACGGCATCTCGATGGACGTGGCGAAGGCCGCAGTCGTCGCCAACAAGAAGCCGCCAGAGATGTTGCTGCGACACATCATGGAAGACTTCGGCGACCTGAAGGGCAAACACTTCGCGCTGTGGGGCTTGGCATTCAAGCCGCGCACCGACGACGTGCGCGAAGCACCCGCGTTCCGGCTGATCGAGGAGTTCATCGCCAAGGGCGCGACCGTCGCGGCCTCCGATCCCGAGGCCCTCGAAACCGGCAAGCAGAAGCTCGACTTCATGGGCATCAAGAACGGCGTGACGCTCACCGACGACCCGTACGCGGCGTGTGAGGGCGCCGACGCGTTGATTCTGTGCACCGAGTGGCGCCAGTTCAATTCGCCGAACGTCAAGATCCTGGCCCAGAAGATGCGCGGACGCCGGGTGTACGACGGGCGCAACGTGTGGTTCGCCTCGGACTTTCGCGAAGAAGGCTTCGAGTACCTCGGCATGGGCCGTCGCTGACGCCCACCGAGGAAGGACCACGACCAGCAGGTCAGGGCGATCGCGTCGAGACGGCGCCCTCCGAGGCCTTCAACAAGCGATAGGCGCGCCGCATCAGCAGCGGCGAGATCACCAGTTGAACGATGGTGATGCACGCCGCCCACGACAGCGTGCACGCGACGACGCGCGCGGCACCGTCACTGCCGGCCGGCGCGTAACTGGCCAGCAGATACGTCGCCAGCGCATCGCGCGTGCCGACGCCCTGAGGCGTCAATGGCAGCGCGGCCACGAACATCATCGGCGGAACGAGCGCCAGCGCGTCGGTGAACGGCACGTCGATCCGAAAAAGCAGAAACGGCACCCAACTGCCGAAGAACAAGATCAGCACGTGGGGCAGTCGTTCCAGGGTCGTCGCGAGATGCCCAGCGACCCCCAAACCAAATAGAGGCCCGAGCAATTGGTGCTCGGCAAGCCACTTGGGTCGAACCGCCAGCACGACCAAATACCCACAGCCCCCTGCCACGCAAACGCCTAGGGCCGGAGCCATCCACGCCAAACGGCCCGCGTTGAACGGCAACGCGGCCAGACCGATCCCCACCAGGCACGCGAAGTTCGTGATGTAGACGATCAGCGTCGCGCCAGCGACGCGCCACAGTCGCGCATCGTACACCTTTGCTAGAAAGTACGTCAGCCAGCCCTGCCCCACGTGGTGGCTGACGATGCTCGGCAGATACGATGCGCCGCGGAGCACGAACAGCTCCTGGAACTTCACGGGGCAGACGGCGCGTGCGTACACGCGGGAGGTGGCCCAGGCGTCGGCGGCCAGCAGCGTGATCATGAACGCAAAGGCAAACCCCAACAGCTCGAACTTCGGTGCCACCACGATGGCCTTGCCGACTTGCTCCAGGTCGACGCTGAGCAGCAGCCACGTCAGCAGCCCCAGCGCCAAAACGAACGGCGTCAAACGACGCCACCACGCCTCGGTTTTGGACGCGGCGGGGGATGCTTCTGACATGGAACGACTCGGCTCGGGATCGGAGGTTTTGTGGTCACGCAAGGACCGCCGCAATGACCGGCCCCAAAGGCCCCGGGAAGGTTCCGGATGCTCTCGGCGAAGTCAATGCCGAAGGCGGGCGGAAACCCTGGCCCGTGGCGAAACACCACCCTGCGAACGGACAAGCACTTACTGCGACTGTGCCAGAGCACGAGCCAAGACGGCGGTTCCCTCCGGCGTGTCCGCGCCGAAGACCCAGGGCAGCACCGACAGGGGAACCCCGAGCTGGCGCGCCTTTGCTTCGACGGCCGCCTGCGCGCGTTCGTCGCACAAGCGCCGCTCGCCGATTGCGAGGACCTGCTGGGCGTCAGCGCTGAGCGTCGCGGAGTCCAATCCGAGCCAGCTCGGCTCTTGCTCCGTGAAGAGGTCGCTGAGCCGGCCATTGAGCACGTAGCGCGCAAGCTCGAGGCCCAACGCGCGTAGGTCGGCGATTAACTCCAGGCTCTCGAGCATCGGCAACTCTTCGGGCAAGGAAACGACGACCACCGACGTTCGCGCGGGGTCGGTGATCATCGCCCAGGCCTGTTCCGCGTCGCGCTTGAGGATCCCCGGCGCAGCCGCTTCGCTGATCACCCGCGGCACCCGCAGCATTTCGAGGCCGTGCCCCGTCGCTGGCGCGTCGATGATCACCGAATCGAAACGATCGCGACCGTCGACGGTTTCGGTGGAGTGATACCAAGCTTTCCCCAGGCAAGCCCACGGGTACAGGCCGGGCACCGCCGACAAGAAGCTGCGGCTGTAACGATTGTCGAGCAAGGCGCGCACCAGACTCGGAGGAAGCGACATCTCGGCGTATTCACGCAACGCCGCACGCGGCTCGAGCAGCACGACGTGCAGCCCGTCCGAAAGTTGTTCGATCTGATCGCCGATCGCGGGCACACCGAGCTGCCGCGCGGCCTGCCCTCCCTCGGTGAGAGCGAGCAAAACCCGACGGCCGGACGCGCGCGCGCGCTGCGCCAACGCCACGGATACCGTCGTCTTTCCGACCCCGCCCTTACCGGTGACAAACAACAGTTTTCGGTCTAAGTCGCTCATTCACCGACGTCTGAACCCATAGCAGAGGCCACCGATCAATTCGATGGACCGAGCCGACTATCGTACTTCGGCGCAGGAGAATGGAACGGTTGAACCGCGAAGCGAAACTCCCACCAACGACTTTCCGGGCGACGGCGAGGTAGCGCATGTCGGTCGCACTGTTGCAGCTCAACGCCACCGTCGGCGACTTCTCGGCCAACAGCCAGCTGTTGCTCGAGAAACTGCGCGAAGCGGAGCTCGCGGGCGGCGAAGTTGCCGTCGCATCAGAGTTGGTGGTGTGCGGCTATCCACCGCGCGACCTCCTCGATAGCCCGCGCTTCGTCCGCTTGGTCGCAGACGCGACCGCGCACATCGTCGCAGAAACCCGCGACGTGCCACTGGTCTTCGGCACGTTGGGCACGCGCGACGGGCGCCTTTCCAACGACGCGGTCGTCGCCGCTCACGGACGAGAGATCGCCCGCAGTTCCAAGGTGCTGTTGCCGAACTACGACGTCTTCGACGAGCACCGCTACTTTCAGCCGGGCGCCGCGCTCGGTCGTTTCGAACACCGCGGCAGGCGCTACGCGCTGAGCGTCTGTGAAGACGCGTGGGGCGCCGTTCCGAGTCTGGTCGGGCGCTATGCCTACAACCCCCTGGACGCGATCGACGAAACCAACACGGATACGCTGATCAACCTCTCGGCAAGTCCGTTCACGCTGTCGAAGCTGCAGCAGCGCGACGGCATCTTCGCCGACGTCGCCAGGCGCCGCGGCGTGGGCGTCGTGATGGTCAACCAAGTCGGGGGCAACGACGAGCTGATCTTCGATGGTCGCAGCGCCGTATTCGACGAGCAGGGCACGTGCCTGGCGCGCGCCGCAGCGTTCGAAGCGCAACTGTTACTCGCCAACTGGTCGTCGCCCGGAGCCAAAGCCGCTACTCCGGACACCGAAGAAGCCGCCTACCGAGCGCTGGTACTCGGGGTGCGAGACTACGCGCGCAAGTGTGGCTTCTCCAAAGCAGTGCTCGGGCTGAGCGGCGGCATCGACTCGGCGCTCGTCGCGTGCATCGCGGCTGATGCGCTCGGGCCGGGCAACGTCGTCGGGGTCGCGATGCCCACGCGCTACTCGTCCGAACACTCGATCGCGGATGCTCAATCGCTGGCCAAGCACCTGGGCATCCGTTTCGAGCTGATCGACATCGACCCGATCTTCGACAGCTACATCAGCAATCTCGGTGACGCTCTCGATGGCTGGGGCCCGGCGCCAGCGACGGACGTGACCTGGGAGAACGTTCAGGCGCGGATCCGCGGTGCAACGGTAATGGCGATCTCGAACCGCACCGGCGCGCTGCCGCTGACCACGGGCAACAAGAGCGAGGTCGCCGTGGGCTACTGCACCCTGTACGGGGACATGGTCGGCGGCCTGTCGGTGATCAGCGACGTGCCGAAGACCATGGTCTATCGCATCGCGCGCTACATCAACCGAGACGGCGTACGCATTCCGCCGAACACACTGACCAAACCGCCGTCAGCCGAGCTGCGCCCCGATCAGAAAGACGAAGACTCGTTGCCGCCCTACGACGTCTTGGATCCGATCCTCGAAGCCTACATCGAAGAGCACCGCAGTGCCGAGGAGCTGGTCGATTCGGGCTTCGACAGGGCAACCGTCGAGCGCGTCGTGAAGTTGGTGCGGGGCGCGGAATACAAGCGCCGGCAAGCGGCGCCAGGGCTGATCCTCACGCGCAAGGCGTTCGGTCCCGGTCGAAGAATGCCAATCGCGCAGAAGTACGTCGATTTGCCTGGGAATAAAGGCCGGTCGTGAATGTCGAGGGGTTTGCCGTGTTTCAACGAATCGTAGTGCTTCCGAAGGCCACCGTGCTCCCAACAACCGCAAAGCTCCCCAAGATTGCCCTTTCTCATCGATTGGGGGGCATCGCGCTGTTCGCCCTCGCCTGCGCCTGTCAGCGAACCAAGTCCGAGCCCGACGCTACGGCGAGCACTGCCAGCAGCGTCAGTGCCAAACCCACCGCCAGCGCCGCCGCCAGTGCGAAACCGCAGAAACCCGAATTGGTACCTTTGCCCGGTGGCACCGTAGCCGCACTCAAGGGCGTCAAACCCCATGTTTATCAGGTACCGCTACCGCCGACCCTGGGTATCTTCCCCGGCAAGGGCGTCGGCGCGATCCGCTTCGGAGCCACCGTCGAAACCATCGAACGGCTGATGTCGAACAAGTGTGAAGAGCGGACGGAAACGTTGTGCGGTTACACGGCGCGAGCCATCGACTTTCACCTCGACGGCGGCGTGGTCGACGAGATCCGCATTCATGGCGACGAGCGCAGACACTCTGACAACCCCGAAGACACCTACGGCATCTTCAACGGCCGCTTCGAAGGCGGCGCCGCGCTGGGCATGTACGCGCAGTTCGTCCAAGAGTCGCTGGGAAAACCCTCGAAGGTCGAAAAAGTCGAGAGCAACGGCCGCTTTCCGACCGTCGAGCGTCACTACTACGACAAGTTCGTGCTCGAGTACGACACGTTGGAAAACAAGAACGTCGTGCTGGCGGGCGTCGTCATGACCAAGTCGGGAACGAGCGCCAGCGCGGCAAAAGCCGGCAAGTCGGCACCGACCACGACGAAATAGCGGGCGGGCTCACGCCTGCCCCGCAGGGCCGACGCTAGCGCAATCATCGACTCGCGGCGCCGTTGGTTGTAAACCCGCACATCATGGGAGTCCGCGGGCAGTGTCGCCACCATCGACTCCAGGTGATCGCCGCGGTATTCGCCCTTGCGGTGCTGACCGCCCCCGCGGCACCGTGTCAGCCAACGCCGTTGCGCCGCTCGCCGATCGACCCCAACGGCGCGCGTGACGATCACGCGCTGCAGTACGTGCCCGAGGCGGGTTGCCCCACTCGACAGTGGTTGACGGAGCGCATCGAGGAGTTCCTTGGGCGAACGTTCGAGTTGCGAGGAACCAGCCGCGTCAGGGTGCACCTACGACGAAGCACGGCGCAAGGCCCAGAGGGGTTCGAAGCCGAGCTGCGCTGGCGCCTCGACGACCGCGACGATCAGCGGCGCCTGACCGATCCCGACTGCACCGTGCTGGCTGACGCTTCCGCATTCATCATCGCCAGCGCACTCGATCCATTGGCGACCTACCAGCGCGCTAGGCCGCTGGAACAGGCACGAGTCTCGGCGTCAATCGAAACGCCGCAACCCGACTCGGACGTTCCCAGCGGGAAGGCACCAGAGCCCGAGCGGACGACGAAGCCGAACCGCCAGGCCACCCCAGAGCACGTGCCCCCGTCGACCGAGGCCTACGACCACCGTGGCGCAGCGCCGGATGAGGCTGCCCGCTCGCTCTCCACGGTGCCCACGCACGCGTTTCTTGGCCCAGCCATCGACGTGCGCGCCGGCTTGTCGCCAGACCCGATCTTGGGCTTCGGACTGAGCGCGCACCTGCAAGTTGCCCGTTTCTGGACAGCACTCGGAGCGACCGTTGGAGTGCCCCAACGGTCGACGCCCGCGGGCCGTGGAGTCGAGTTGACACCGGTGGTCGGCACGCTGGACATCTGCGTCTTGCTGACCCAATCCCAGCTGCTTTGGCCATTGTGCGCTCGCGTCGAAGCGGGCGCCGTGCGGGGCGAGGGCCTCGGCGTGAGCGATCCGACGCTCGCCTGGCTACCGTGGGTGGGCGCAGGTATCAGCACTGGATTCGCTCTCGACGTTGCACCGAATTGGCGCGTTTCGTCGGGAGTCGGTGTGGTCACGCCCATCGCACGACCTCGGTTCTTGCTGTCCGAAGCGCCCATTTACGAAGCTCGCCGGCTCGCCGTGACGGGCAGCGTTGGCGCGCAATGGCGATTTTGGTGACGGATTGGCACGGCGTCGGCCAATCATCGAACAATGACCTCGGCATCCTTGGCGGAGCAGTCCAGCCCGGGCGAGGAGTTCAGGCAACTGTTCGCACGGCACTATGCGTTCGTGTGGCGGTCACTCTTACACCTGGGCCTCAACGAGGCAGCGGCCGACGATGCCGCGCAAGAAGTGTTTTTGGTGGTCCATCGCAAACTGGAAGAATACGACCGGCAGCGCCCTTTCCAAACCTGGGTGTATGGGATCGCGCGCCGTGTGGCGTCGACGGCTCAACGTTCCGCTCGGCGCGACGAGGCCCGCGCCCTGCAGGTCGAGCATGCCTCACAACCTCAGGACCCCGCGAAGAGCCTCGAACTCAAGCGCAGCCTCGACTGGGTTCGACGTTGCTTGCTGGACATGCCCGCCGAGCAGCGGGAAGTGTTCGTGTTGGCCGAAATCGAAGGCATGGCCGTACCGGAAATAGCGCAGGCCGTCGCCGCGCCGCTCAACACCGTCTATTCACGCCTGCGCCTGTCGCGACAGCGGTTCGCAAAGGAGCTCCGCGACCACCAAACCCAACAGCAGGAGTCGACGCCATGACCGACGACGAGGCTTTGGGTAGGAGAGCGAAGGACGTGTTGCACGCCTATCGCGCGACACGAACACCGGACGCGGAGCGGCAGCAGGCGGCGTTGGCGGCCATCGAAGCACGCATCGCCGGCATCGATCCCGGCGGACCACCGAGCGGTGATCCAGCACACGGCACCGGAAACGGGAGTCGCTCGGAGGTTAGCAGTGTGGGGTCGAACCACGCAGCGCTCGCCAAGTGGTCACTGGTCGGCATCGTCGCACTCGGCGCGGGGGTTGGCCTGTACTGGTCGAGCTCGACCTCGAACCAGAATGCGCCCATTTCAATCGCCCCACCCACCGAGACGCGCGACCAACAACCCAGTCAGTTCGAGCAACCGCAGCCTCCGAGCACTGCCGACACAGTGCCACACGCGGAGCCGGCCTCAACGGCCACCGAGGAACGCGCCGAGCCCGAGCCGCCCCGACCTCATCCGGCGCTCGAGCCGCAGCGTCCATCGACGAGCCCACGTATGACTCGAGGCGGCGATGTCCGCGAAACGCCCGCGTCGACGCTAGCCGAAGAGATGCGGCTACTCGCCGCGGGACAACAAGCCTTCAACGACGGCTCTTTTGCGTCGGCACTGCGGCAGTTTGAGGAGCATCGGGCGCGTTTCCCGAGCGGCGTCTTGGTGCGGGAACGCGAGCTCAAGCGGATTCAGACATTGTGCCGTCTGGGACGAATCGCCGAGGCGCGAGCCGCCGCCAAACGGTTCGCCAAGGCGCATGCCGGTTCGCCCAACGCCGAACGCGCGCTTGGGATCTGTGGAGGTGACAGTGATGAGCAACCGTAAACTCGCCGCGTGTTCAGTCTGCATGCTCGCGGCACTCGTGTGCGCCGCCTGTGTCGTGGAGGGTTCAGTTGGCCACGACCAGCCGAACACCGACCCGCTGGGGATGGACGCCTCGCACGAAGCAGCTCACTCCGCTATCGCGCCGGCAGACGCCGCAACGCCACCGACGACCACGTCGCCCCGGCCAGAGGCCACGCACGAACAACAACACGGCGATGCGCCGGCCGCGCCGTTGGACTCACACGGGGACGCCTCGGGAGTCGACGTGCCGAGTTCTGACGGTCCTCTCGAAGCAGGCGGTCATCCCGTGGCAGCACCGGACGCCTCGGCAAGCCACACACCGACCGCCCCCGCTCCAGATGCTGGCCCTCACACGACGGACGCCGCTTCGCAGCACCCGGAATGTCAACCCGGAGCGCCTACCGCCTGCTTCGAATGCCTCGCGGCCAGCTGCTGCGAAACGCTGATCACATGCCACGACTCCGAGGAGTGTTGGTGCCTCGAGACGTGCGTCCGCGACGGCGCCGACTTGGCGGCGTGCGAGGGACACTGCGCGGTCAGTGCCGGAAGTGACTACCAAGCGCTGAACGCTTGTCTGACGGATCATTGCGCCGACGCCTGCCACTGAGCGTCACGAACTCGCCGCATCGAGAGAAATCCATGGCGCGGTGACGGATCGCAGCTGCCGTGGCCAAACCTGGATGTTCAGCGCTTTCAACGACTGACGCGGCCCACTTCAAACCAGAGACGGTCTGCGCTTGTTGCAGCGAAGGTCCCATCCTTCGTGGAGCAGCACACGCCCCATCGATCGTCGTGACCACAAACCCGTCGCGAATGGCTCGAATCGCGACGCCGGAGGAGATCCGTACCCAACATGACTCGAAGACTGCCAATCGCTACCATCGTGTCCGTCTTGGCGCTCAGCTATGGCTGCGCGAGCACCAACGCCGATGCCAACTCCCAACCGCTGGAAGAAGAAGCCACCAACGACGACGGCGATACCGCGACGGGTGACACCGGGACGGCCGACGACAATCGCACCGCTGATGACCGAGGGTCGGCCAGTGCCGAGGGTGACTCCGCGGGTGAGCCGTCGGACGATGACGAGACGGACGCGAACGGCGATACCACGTCGAATGACGCCCCAGGAGAGGATGACGCCGAGGGAGACGGCCCGGACGAAATGGCCACGGACCAACCGCCATCCAACCCCCGCGGCGAACCTGCCCCCGCGGAACCCACTGACACCTCTGCCCCCAGTGATGACTCAAAACCAGCAATCACTCCCGAACCCGACGAAGACCCAGCACCTACCGACTCGCCAGCGTTCGACGCAGGATTGGACCCAGTGGATACGCCGTCGGTCCCGAGCTGGAACAACGACATGCTGCCGTTGTTCGCAGCGAGTTGCGGCAGCACCATGGTCGGATGTCACGCGCGGGAGGTCTTCGCGGGCCAAATTGGCTCGGACTGCCGCGGTTGGCTCTCACTCGCCGACGAACCGCTGGGTTCGACCTACAACGGCGAGTACCGCAATGGAGAAGACACGGGCTGCCCGGACGTCCCGCTGTACGAGCGACTCTTGACCACCTCTTGGCAGTGCGACGACTTGCCATACGTCGCCCCCGGCGATCCCCGTGGCAGCTACTTGTTCCGCAAGATCGCTGGCGGACCGTTGTGCAACAACGGGGACGAGCCGTCGATGCCCATGCCCATGAGCGGCAGCCTCGACGAGGATCAAATCGAGTTGGTGCGGGCTTGGATCAGTGCGGGCG
>QJWJ01000042.1 GCA_003235365.1 Deltaproteobacteria bacterium | reverse complement strand
AGGAAAGTAGTGGGTACTCGATCCCTGCTACCTTCACGGACGGCATTTCTGCTGCGGTACAGAGCAACGACGGGCGCATCTACTTCTTCAAGGGTCAGAGCTACGCCCGGGTCGATGCTTCGCCAGTAGACACGCCACACCCGATCGCGCCCGCGTGGGGGCTGGTGCGAAACTGGATTCAAGAGCAAACCCACGTCAACGCGGCGTTCTTGTCCCCCTCGGGGCAAACGTACGTGTTTGGCGGCAACCAGTTCGTGCGCTACTCGACCTCGACCTACGACGTGGTCGACGAAGGCTACCCGCTAGTCATCGGCACGCGCTGGGGCAATCTGCCACAAAGCTTTACGGAGTCCATCGATGCAGCACTGACATTTCGCTCGCCGGTCGACAACGTGCAGCGGCTCTACCTATTCAAGGGTGAGTACTATGCGCGGTACAGCACGAGCAACTACTCGCAAGTCGACGCCGGCTACCCGAAGCGCTTGCGCGACGGCATCGCTGCAGAAGGGCAGTGGTTTCGTGGCTTCGCGTTGCACGAGCCGTTGCCGTTCCCGATCCCCAACGACTGGATCCAGTCGATCGACGCGGTCTACTCGGACACCGTCAATGGACAGCCGCACATCGTGGTGTTCTACAGCCACGGCGGGCCGTTCCAGTGGCGGCGCGAGTACACGAACGGCTTCTGGTTCCCGCCCGTCGCGATGAGCTTCATCACCGACTACCTGCCCTTCACTCAGGTGGATGCGATCTTCAAGGGCGCGGACGGCACACTGCACGTCTTCTCCGGCGACAAGTACGGCACGCGTCCCGCAGGCGGCGGGCCGCTCACGACACCGGTACTGATACGCTCGGTGTGGGCGAAGGTTTTCAACCAGTTTGCCGATCTGGGCAGGGTGGATGCGTCGCTCAGCCTCGGCAACGGTACGACCTACCTGTTCTGCTCGACGCAATACATCAAGTATTCGGGAACGCTGCGGCCAGGTGACGCCGACTTCTACGTCGATGAGGGCTACCCGAAGCGTATCGCGCCCAACTGGTCGGCGGAGGGCATCGCGCTGACGCTCCCCGCGCAGCTCGAGCAGAGTGGCTTCGCCCTGTGCAGCGATGGTTCTGGCACGGTTCACCTCTTCAACGACACCCGCTACGACTTCTCGGACAATACGGGTGGCGACATGCTACTAACGTCTCGTTGGGGCAAGGTAGAGAATCACTTCGAGGACTTGTCCCGGGTCGATGGCGCATACCGCGCCGAGAACGGAAAGCTCTACCTGTTCTGCGACACCCAGTTCACTCGCTACAGTGCGGCGCTCGAGCCGGGCGACCCGAACTTCTACGCTGACGAGGGCTATCCGCGTCGGGTGTCTGTGTGGTGGTCGGCAGAGGGTGTCGCCGGTACGATGCCTGCAACTTGGCAGGCGCTCGGCTCGGCGGTGTTTCGAGATGCCCACCAAACCTATGTCTTTTCTGGCCCGGACTTCACGAGCGAAACCTCGTCTACGACGCCGATACTTCCGCAATGGGCGAAAGTGCGCAACGAGATGCAGACCCAGAACCGGGTCGATGCCGGCTTCGTGCACGTGCAGGGGTCAGACACGGTCACGTTCGTGTTTGCTGCGGACCAGTATGTTCGCTACAGCGGCGACTACTCGGGCTACGTCGACGAGGGCTACCCCAAGGTCATCGCTCACCTCGAAGCCGCAGACGCGCTGTTTCCAGCACTTGGGGCCGAGTTTCTCGAAGAGGTTCGCGGTTTCATCGCCGGAACCGATGGCAACCTGCACGTGTTTGCTCCGCCACCGGCAGAACCGGAATCGCCACAGCTTTATGCGTCGTCTGCCGATGGCGCCGTGCACCCACTCACCGAGCGTTGGGGCATCATCGACAACAAGCTGTGGGACAGCGAGTCCGTAGATGCCGCCATGCATACCCCAGATGGCCGTCTGTATCTGTTCAGCGGTGACCAGTTCCTGCGGTACTCGGGCACGGACCGGACGAACGTTGATGAAGGGTACCCTCTCCGCGTCGCCACGTCCTACGCCGCAGAGCTCGGCTTGCCCTCGCTGTCCTCCGCTCTCGACGGGGGTATCGGCGCAGCGCTCCTCATCGGCACCACTCACTTCTACGTCGCCGGAAGCCAGTTCGTATCCACGGCTCAGCCAGACTCGGCGATGCCACTCACAGACCGCTTCGGACTCGTGCGAAACGAGCTTCAGGCGGCGCAGCAGCTCGATGCCGCCTTCGTCGCACCGAACGGCAAGTTGTACCTATTTGCGGCCGATCAATACAGCGTCTACTCGGGCGCGAGTCGCGAGTACGTCGACGAGGAATTCCCCCGGGTCACCGCGACGGACATCGGCGCCGCGTGGCCGCAAACCGGCGCCGACTTCACCCAAGACCTCGGCGCCGTGGCCGCCTTCGAGGGTCGAAGCTACCTGTTCAAAGCCGATCAACACGTTCGCATCTCCGACTTCCGCTTGCTGCAGCCTGATACTGGGTACCCGCTCGCCAATGCCGCCAAGTTCGAAGAGCGCTTCGACTTCCAGCTCGAAGATCTACCCGAATGGTGGCGCGCGAAACAGTTGTTCGACGACTACTCCGCGCAAAGCCCGAGTTTGCTCGAACTCCTCGATGGCGTCGATCTGAGTGAGCCCAAGTTTTCGGTGTCCGGCTTCGAGCCCGAGGTCGTGGCCCTGGCTCGCGCGACTCAGTGGCCGCTGGCAACGCTACAGGCGCTCCTGGACATCCTCGTCGTGCCAGCAGCCCAGTTGCTCGACGCCCGAGTCCTAGCCAGACTTGCACGTCACTTCGAGCTGGCACTGCGCGTTGGAAGTGAACCCGCAAAGCTCCAGTCACGCCTGTGGGCTCCCGTTTTTGGGGTAACCCCCGGTACGGTGGCTGAACGTGAGGCTGCACTTCAGAGCGGCGCGGACTTTCTCTTCCAGCTCATCCAAGCAGGAACCAGTCCCGCCGAGTGGACCGACGTTTCGCGCTCGCTCTACAATCCAGTCGCGAACGCCAAGCGGGACGCACTCGTGGCCTATCTGGTCGACGACGACGGGGCGCTGCAGGATCCAAACGACGTCTACGAGCAGCTTCTGACCGATGTACAGCTGGACGCCTCGCTCGACACGTCGAAGATCGTCGAAGCGATCAACAGCATTCAGCTGTTCTACCACCGCGCTTTGATGCGACTCGAAACAGTACCGTCGGATGTCGAGGGAAACCTTCGGCTCTGGTGGCCTTGGATGAAGAACTACAGGATTTGGGAAGCCAACCGAAAGGTGTTCCTGCATCCAGAGAACTACATTCGCCCCGAACTGAGAACGGAGAAGAGCCCCGCATTCGAGGAGCTGGAAGAGAAGCTGCTGCAGGACGAAATCACGTCCATCAGCGTGCAACAAGCCTACCAGACGTACCTCGAAGCATTCCACGAGATCGCTCGGCTGCGGGTAGTGGGTGGCTACCGCTACACGGAGGTAATCGAAGCGGTCGAGCACCGTTCGGTGTTCATGGTCGGGGTCACGCGAACGGAACCCCCCGTCTACTACTATCGTCCGGGCGAGCTGCGCAGGCCCGTACCGCCAGAAACCGAATGGTCACTCGATACCCCCATCGACTGGGCACCCTGGCAGAAAGTTGGCGTCACCATCGACGCCCCGCGAGTGAGACCCGTTTACGCGTTCAATCGCCTGTTCTTGTTCTGGATTGAGACCACCCCCTACAACTCGACCGAATTCACGAGCGGCAGCGGAACGAGCTACGATGCGGACTCGGAAGGGACCCGCCAGGTCAAACTCAAGATCAAGTTCACTTTTTACAACTTCACAAAGGAGTGGGTCGCGCCCCAAACGGTCGTCCTCGCCCCGACGAACCCCGTAGATCCGGAAGCCCTTCCCTACGTGTTTGCGGCGGACGTTGCCAAGAATGTAGTGCTGACGGCAAACAACCCCGTGCCACAAGGCGGCGGTAATGAAGACTACATCAATCTCTCGTTTCAGTTGTTCTTCTGGGAATGGAAGCTCGGCCGTCTGCGCGACAGTCTGGACCTCGAGTTGGACTCGACCCAAGGCTGGCGCTTTCAAGGGCTCCGCTTCCTGGGCGACCAAGAGACGTCGTTCCCCACGCAATTGGGGATTGACGCGGCCGATGTGACAGCCATCGTTCCCTGGGGTGAACATGGCGACGGAGCATCGGGCGATTGGTTCAGCTTCGACGCAAAAGGTGGCACGTTCTTGTGTCGCCCTTCGGAGGATCCGCCCACCTTCAACGAAAACGAGATCCTCGGTCAGACGTTCAACCACGTCACGGCTGTGTTCAACACGGCCAGCGAGGACGTGTTCGTCTTTGCGCTGCACACCGCCGGCGACCCATCAAGTTTGTACTACCAACGCTACACGAGCGGTGCCGGGTGGGGCTCAGCGATCGACGTGACCAGTGCCGCTTGGCCCTGGGGACGGCTGGCGGGGGTGTTCGAGCTGGAGCCGACTTGGCGAATCGAGAACGTGATCGTCGCCGCACAAGGCGGTAAGACCTTCTTCCTCCTCGGGTCCCAGCACTTCTCGTACTCAGGGAACGCCTACGACGTCACCGAACAGCCGTTGATTGGCAATCTGCCGAACGGAGCCCCGACACTAGATATGCTGATTGGTTCCGGGCTACCTTCACTCAGTTGGACAGACGTCACCGCCAGTGGCAGATCTCTCGTCAGCGCGTTCAAGTTGCCCGGCGCCGACCGGACCATCGTCGTCAGCCAGGCGGGGGGATCTTCCGGTGTTGCCAACCTGGATCTCGACGACCTGCGTCAGGCATCGCAGGCCGGTTCCGCCAGTCCGTTCGACGGCTGGACCGAACTGGACGCCGTTTTCCTGACGTCCTCGCCCGAATCTCGAATCGTGTTCACGCGGGGGACCCAGATCGTGATCTTCACTTGGTCGTCACGGAGCTGGTCGACGGGAAACCTGGCAGCGCTACCCGGTGGCGCCAGTGGGTTGTCAGCGGCGTTCGAGGGGCGGGACGGCGTCCTGTACTTCTTCGTCGGTGATCTCTACGCGGTGGTCGATCCCACGGCCCTGGATGCCACGCTCACGTTCCAAGCCGTCGCGCCGCGCTGGGGCCAGTTACCGTCCTTGTTCAACGGCACCCTGACTGATGGAGTCGACGGGGCCCAGTTCGGACCGGATGGCAAGCTGTACTTGTTCTCGGGCGAGTACTGTTTGCCGCACGCGACTTTCAATCCCAATGACTTGGACGCGCTCGTGGTCTCCGACGTCCAAGGGCAGCCATTGCGCACCCTTCCGCCCAAGCTCGACGACGTGTGGCGCGACCCTTTCGGTGGCAGCATCGCTTTCGACAAGGCGTCGGCGGCGTTCTCCTACGCCGGCAAACTCCACGTGCTGGCGTCGAGCTTCGTGCACAGCCACGTCATGGTTCGCTACTCGGGGACGCAGAGTGCACCTCCATTCCGTGCGGACGCCGGCTATCCAATCCGCTCGTTCTCGTCGACCCTCGAGTTGCCCGCCGGCTTCTACGCGCGACTCTTCGCCAACTACCAGTTGAGTTTCTCGATCACGCGACTGACGAGCAACACCTCCGAAGGATTCTCGAGAGCGCTCTTCGCGCACGGTCTGGGCGGTTTGCTCTCTTTGGGGACTCAGGTCAACCCGGAGCTACCGACATTCACGGCCTTCACGACGACTCCACCCAGTCTACCGGCGGGGCGTAACGAGCTGTACGTCGATACCACGTACGTCTCGGACTACCCAGGCAAAGGCCAGAATGCTTCAGGACTCGACTTCACCAGTGCGAACGCGTTTTACTATTGGGAAATCTTCCTCCACGTTCCCTTCTTGATCGCGCAAACGCTCAAGCAGAGTCAGCGGTTCGAGGACGCTCTGCACTGGTACGAGTACGTCTTCGATCCCAGCGTCCCACAGTCGAACGGACAGTACTGGAGGTTCCTCGCGTTCGTCGAGAACGCGACCTTCAACAAGGAGGAGGATCTGAGCGAACTCGGTCCCCAGCTCACGGCATATCGCGACGACCCCTTCGACCCGCACGCCATCGGCGAACTGCGCCCACTGGCGTACAAAAAGGCGTTTGTCATGAGCTACATCGACAATCTGATTGTCTGGGGCGACATGCTGTTCCGGCAGTACACGCGTGAGACCATCGGCGAGGCGACGATGCTCTACGTACGCGCTGGCGACATCTTGGGCCGCCGACCCCAACAGCTCGGCAAGCGCGCTCTGTCTGCAACGGTCAGCTACGACAATCTCACCACCCCGAGCCCGATCACCATCACGGAAGAGATCCTCAAACTCGAAAACGGCGTTCCGCCCGTCTCGCGCTACGACGATACCTGGGCAGTCCCCAACGACAGCATTTTCAATCCCTATTTTTACATCCCGGAGAACGAAGACTTCGTCCGCTACTGGGATAGGGTCGAGGACCGCCTCACCAAGATCCGGCACGGGCTGGACATCGATGGCGTCAAACGCTCGCTGGCGCTGTTTTCTCCGCCAGTTGACGTGCTCGCCTTGGTCAAGGCGTTCGCCTCCGGCGCCGGGCTCGCTCAGGCGCTTGCCGACTACAACATGCCCGTACCGCACTATCGGTTCAGTTTCATGCTGGGCCGCGCCAGAGAGCTCACAGCCCGCGTGACGAGTTTGGGTGCCGCGTTACTCGCCGCCCTCGAGAAAAAGGACGCGGAAGAGCTGGCGCTCTTGCGTAATACTCAAGAGCGTCAAATCCTCGAGATGCAACTCGAGATCCGTCAGCAACAAGTGAACGCGGCTGCGGAATCGCTGGCAGCCTTGCAAGAGGGTTTGAAGAACGCCCAAACGCGCCAGTCGCACTACCAGCAACTGCTGGCGACCGGTCTGTCCGCGTACGAGCAGACACAGATCGCGACGGCGATCATCGGGCAGGTGTTTTCCCAGGTGGCCAACGTGTTGAGCGTTGCTTCGTCCGGCGCGAGTTTCGCCCCTCAGGCGGGTTCGCCCTTTGCGCTCACCTACGGTGGGGACCAGATAGGCAAGGGCCTGCTCGGCCTGTCCCACGCATTCCGTGCGCAGGCGGAAATGGCGTCGTTCCAGAGTAGTCTGGCGGCCACGCTGGGCGGGTGGGAGCGTCGAGCGCAAGATTGGCAACTGCAGGCGAACCTGGCAAGCGGGGACGTGCTGCAGATCGGCCGTCAGATCAAGGCCGCGGAGATCCAGGTTCAAATCGCCAACCGTGAACTGCAAGTACATCGCCGCCAAATTCGGAACAACGAGGCGATCGATACGTTCATGAATTCGAAGTTCACCAGCAAGCAGCTGTACCAGTGGATGATCGGCAAACTGTCTGGGGTGTACTTTCAAACGTACAACCTGGCGCTTGGGTATGCGAAGGCGGCGCAGCGCGCATTTCAATTCGAACTCGCAGTTCCAGAGTCGGAAGTGCAATACATCGGCGCGGGCTACTGGGATAGCCTCAAGAAGGGCCTCCTGGCGGGCGAACAACTCCAACTCGACATCGACCGCTTGGAGAAGGCGTACATCGACGCCAACACGCGTATGCTCGAGATCACGCGCCACGTTTCCTTGCTGCAGGTCGACCCCTTGGCGTTGCTGCGCTTGAAAGAACAGGGCCGTTGCGAGTTCGAGCTCGGCGAGGCTCTGTTCGACTCCGACTTCCCTGGCCACTACTGCCGTCAAATCAAGACCGTTGCTCTGTCGTTCCCCGCAGTCGTGGGGCCATACCAAAGCATCAATGCCACGTTGACTCAACTCGGTCACCGGACCTTGCTCACGCCTGACAAGGCGGGCCTGGGGTACCTCTTGGGGCAAGGCGGCGAACCGCAGCCCAACGTCGTGCGCGTCGATTGGCGACCGAATCAGCAAGTCGCACTTTCGACCGGTGTCAACGACAGCGGTTTGTTCCAAGTCAACTACTCTGACGAGCGCTACCTGCCCTTCGAGGGTACCGGCGCCGTGTCCAGTTGGCGCCTGGAGATCGACGGAGTCAATGGGGCGATGCACCGACGCACGCTGACGGATGTCGTCATGACCGTTCAGTACACGGCACGGCAGGGAGGAAGCGCTTTTGCAGAGGTGGCCAAGCGCCTGCTCGGCAAGGCGCCGAACGAACGCACCTGGCTGCTGAACCTAGCCGCAGACTACTCCGACGCGTGGCAAGCCTTCCTCGCGAACCCCACAGCGGGCATGACGTTCAGTGTCGAGCGCAACTCGCTACCCCAAGCCAGTTCCCGCGCGAACGTCACGGGTGTCTACCTTCACTACGAACCCACAGCCGAGCCCCAAGAAGACCTGAGCCGGCAGGCGCTCCTACTCACGACCGCCTCGAGCAGCGTTCAACTCAAGCCCGGCACCTTCAAGTCGGGCCTGGAATTGCCGTTGGTGGCTCCCGGACAAGATCCAACCAATGCTGCCTGGGTGATCGCAGCGCCAAGCGCGTCGGCTGCCGCGAAGTTCACCTCGCAAAATGTCCGCACGATCGCCCTGGTGGTCACTTATTCTGGTGATCTGAAACTGTAGCATCAAAGCTGATACGCGATCCCCTACCAGGACCCCTGAATGCTCCGCATGAAGTGGTACGGGTAGCCGAACTCGAGCGCGGACATCTCATCCAGGCGCTCGAGTTGTGGTTCTGAAAGTGACAGCGTCGTGGCTTTCACGTTGTCTTCGAGTTGGGCCACGGAGCGCGCACCGAAGATCGCTGACGTCACGTGAGGTTTGCTCAAGACCCACGCGAGAGACACCTGAGCTGGTGTGGCGCCCAGCTCCGAGGCGACCTCGCGCACGACAGCCAGGATGCGCCAGCTCCTTTCGTTGTCCAAGCGACCCATTCGGTCTTGATGCTTCGCCAGGCGAGAGCCTTCGGGTGTGCGATCCCTCTCGTATTTTCCCGTGAGAAAGCCGCTGGCGAGCGGAGACCAGGGCAAGATGCCAAGCCCCTTCGCGCGGCAGAGCGGGACGTGTTCGCGCTCGAGGTCGCGGGTGATCAGGCTGTATTCGGCTTGGAGCGTCGCAAAGCCCACGAGGTTCGAAACTTTGCTCGTCCACAGCGAGTCCATCAACCGATATGCGGCGTAGTTGGAGCAACCGACGTAGACAACCTTGCCCTGCGTGACCAAGTCATCCAACGCCCGCAGCAGTTCGTCCTCGGGGGTATCCAGGTCTTGCATGTGAACTTGGTAAAGATCGATACGATCGGTACGGAGGCGTCTGAGGCTCTCCTCGCAGCAGCGCATGATCCGGTACCGCGAAGCACCGCTTCGATTCGGTCCCGTCCCCATCGTGAAGCGAAACTTGGTGGCGAGCACCACGTCGTCGCGGCGCTTGTCGCGCTCCAGCCACGCGCCGATCACACGCTCGCTGAGCCCGTCTTGACCATATACGTCGGCCGTGTCGATGAAGTTGACACCAAGGTCGAGCGCGCGATTCATCACCGTGAACGACGTGGCTTCATCGCTGCCGATGCCGTGCATGAACGATTCTTCATCCGCTTCGCCGAACGTCATGCCGCCGAGGCAGAGCTCCGAAACCTTCACCCCCGCCGCACCAAGCTTTCGATAACGCATGACGGCGAGTATTCAACAACGGCGCGGAGAGGACCAGCCCCGAAAGGGCCAAGCCATTCCGTTGTCTTCGAGGTGCTGGTACACTTCGCCACACACAGGAGAAGACCGATGCGCAAGATTCAGCTGCTCGTGATGTTTCTGGCCTCCTTGCCCTGCACGTCCGTCCATGGAGCCAAACCCAGCCCTACGCCGTGCGTCGTCGAGGCGGGGGCCGACTGTGCGTTCACGCTTTCCGTGGATGGGCGCAGCCGCGAATACTTGCTCCACGTACCGGACGGCTACGATGGCACCCCCGTTCCCCTCGTGGTCGACGTGCACGGCTACACGTCCACGCCAGAAAGCCAACGCAGCAATTCCGGCATGTATGAGTTGAGCGACATCGAGACATTCGCCGTCGCGTACCCGCGCGGTGGCGCCGGTTCGCGTCCCAAGTGGTGGGAAAGAGGCTTCAATGGCTCCGCAGACTGGGTGGACCCGGGTTGCTGCGCCACTCCGGCAGAAGAGAACTGGGACGACGTCGCGTTGATGGTCGCCGTGAAGCAAGACGTCACCGCCAGAATGAACGTCGACAGATTCTACTTCACCGGTCTGTCCAATGGCTCATACATGGGTCATCGGCTACTGTGCGAAGCTCCCGACACATTCGACGCCTATGCCACGACGTCCGCCGCGCTGTCCGAATCCTGGAGAGACTGCACCCCGTCCAGCACACGACCCGTATTGTACATGCACGGCAGAAACGACACCGTACAGCCGATTGAAGGTTCACTGGTCGCTGGCGAAATGATGCTGAGCACGGCTGACACGATGGACATCTACGCGACCAGAAACGGTTGCGTCGGGTATCCGAGTTCCTACGTCGAGACTTTCTCGTCCGGAGCCAGTTGGTGCCGCGAGTACGACGAATGCGACGAGTCCGTCGCGTACTGCGAATTGGATGCGCCGCACGTCACTTACGGGGCTACACCGCTCGACGTCGCCGAGATCTTCTGGGACTTCTTCAGCAGACACTGATCAAGTCGAGCTGGCCGAGCGGGAGTCCTCATGACTGCGCCGACAGGATACGTCACTCGCCGGAACGCGCATCGCCGCTCTCGAAGCCGGCGACTCCAGCAACCCAAAGTGGATCACGACGCGATTCAGGGCACGGAAACGTTCACCACATCGATGTATATCCACTGCCCCGCTCGGCCATCAGACGCCACGGGCTGCTCCAGCCCGTCGGGGGAGGGATCGGCCATCTCCACCGAGGTCGAGATGATCGCGCCGTTTGGCCCACTGCCGGCAGCGGGCCGAGCGGTTTCGCTGTTGTTCATGATCTGCAAGCAGTTCGGATCGTAGGCGAGAAACTCGATCGAGCCGCCACCCGCGACCCGAACGCTGGCCTCGAAGTCGAGCTCCCACACCTCGTGCCCCTCGGCGCTGCGATCCCTGGCGTTGAGGAAGTAACTGTCGCTGTCTCCATCGCCGACACCGGGCGTGACCGTCAGTGAGTAAACGTTGTAGCCGGCCCCTGGTGTGTAGGAGCCACCATCGTACCAGAAATCACCGGAGCTCTCGGCGTTGGACGCCATGCCCTGACGGCGCGTCCCCCCCGTATAGTCACTGCGAAGCTCGACCACACCGTAGACGTGCAGCTCGAGCTCGTACACGGTGTCGGGTTGTCCCCCGACGGCGAACGAAGTGGCCTGCATCAGCACGCCCCCATCGCAGCCCTTCATCGGACATTCGAACGATGCGCTACCGCCATCGCACTCTCCCTCGTACAAGAAACCGTCCATGTCTGGGACGATGTCGGCCACCGTCGGACTCGCCGGTGCGGGCTCCCCCGCGTCGGGGCCGAGCATCATGCCACCACTGCCTGACGAGCCGACGCCCGGGGAATTGACCGCTCCGCCTGACCCCGAACTGACGGGCGCCGACGTACTCTCGCCCGTTGGATCTGCAGGAAGGGTTGGCTGGGGCGACGTTGCTGTCGCCGTGGCCGGTGCTGAAGGGATCTGGTCCGAATTCTGTGGCGGGCTCGACGCAGGCGGGGTCGCGGGCGACGTGATCGGCCCCGACGGGGAGCCCGTCACACCCGACGTGCCCGCAGACGGTGCAGATGACGACGGCGCACTGACTGTCGGTGTGGAGACAGTGGAACCAGTCGCGGGCTGCATGGCGCCGCCAGCTTGGTCGTCCGCACACCCCGCCGGCATGGCGCAGCAACAAAGTGCGAGTGTAGCTCTGAATGGAAAAGTCGGTCTCGACATGCGCCGCGCCCTTCGTGGGATCGAATTCTGATGCGTGTGGGCGTCAGGCTATCCCTGTCAGCGCAGCCTTGCAATATCTGGCAGCTCCGAACGTCTCGCGCTCGTCTCCGAACAGCCGCAGAATGGCCAACAACAGGTCGTTGTGCGACTCACCGGAGTACTTCAGGTAGCGCCCCGTCTGCAGCCCGCCTCCGTTGCCCGCCAAGATGAGAGGCAAGTTGTTCTTGCCGTGCGAAGGGGGATCTTGCAGCTCGGAGCCGAACAGAACGATGCTCTCGTCCAGCAGAGAGTGGTCACCCATCTGTACCTCACTCATTCGCTGCAGCAGGTAAGCGTGCTGTTCGGAGTACCAGGTGCAAATCTTCTCACACTCGGCGGGACGAAAGCCCCCATCGTGTTGGTAGAAGTGATGATGCTCCGATAGGTCGAGCCATGGAAATGTGTGTTTCGCTTCGGTGTCCGACCACTGCAGGGTAGCGACAGCCGTCATTTCGCACGCAAGCGCCATCACGATCATGTCGGTGAAGTACTTGCCAACCTTGGGGATCGCCGCGTCTGACGAGCTATCCTTCAGTGAACCGTCGTCCGACGAGTTCAGACCACTTGCAGGATTGTAATCCGACGTGTCGACCAGTTCGGGCGCCGCACACCCTGACGATACCTCGGATCCCAAGTCGTTAGCCAACGTGAGCTCCAGACTCCGGACGTGAGTGAGATGTTCCTCGAGCTTGGCGCGGTCCCGCGCGCCGAGGCGCGCCGAGACGGTCTGGTACCGGCGGTCGAGGAAATCCAAGATCGATTGTTTGCGAGCCAGCAGCCGCTTGGTCGAGTCGGGATCGCCCGGCTCGAGCGTGCCAAACAAGCTGTCCCACGTATCGACCGGGTCGATGCGCGGCGGCATCGGACTGAAGTTGTCATCATCAGCAAATGTCAGCGAATTGATCGGGTGCAGTCGGCCGTGAGACTTGCCAGTCGCCCAACGTACGGCCAGTTCGATGCTCTTTCGCGGCAGACCCGCCGATGCGATGCCCGCAATGACCTGATCGATCGACGGACCAGCAGAGAACTGCCCATGCATCGGGGACTGGGGAGTGCCGGTGAGCAACGCGACGATGCCCGCCTGATGCTGTTCACCGACCGCACTTTGCATGTCGACGCCGTCGACGATCACGAGCTTGTCTTTCACGGCCTCGAATGGCGTCAAGATCGGACTCAGCACGAAATCGTCAGTGGAACCGGTTGGACGCCATTTGTCGAGCACAGTTCCACCCGGCTGAAAGACCGCAACGAAACGTTTGGCGCGCGACTCCGATTGTCCATACGCATCGCCGACCATTGCCTCGAGCCAGGGCAGGCCGATGGCCACGCCGCCCGCTCCGCGCAGCAAACTTCGACGGCTCAAACGAAAGCGCTTCATTGCAGCGGCTCCTGATCTGGAAGGGTGAGGAATGCGTCGGTTTGGGTGAGCTCGACGAGTAATTGTTTGATGTCGTGGCCGGAATTCGCGAACGCAGTGGTCAACTGTGAGCTGGCGCACTTGTCGGCAGCAGTTACCTCGCGCCCATACGCAAACTGCTGCCAATGCTTCGCAAAGCACTTGTACGTCTCGGATGAGGCAGCGATTTGCTCGACGAGTTGAACGGGACCATCGAACGGCTGCGACAACTGCGGGATCGAGCCGCTGGCGTCAATCGTCTCCCCCCCTTCCGTATCGCGCCACAACCCGACTGCGTCGAAATTCTCGAGGGCGAACCCCGGCGGGTCGAGCAGCGCGTGACAGCCCGCGCAGGCTTCCTGAGCGCTGTGGGCAGTGTAGCGCTCGCGTCCTGTCTTGCCAGAATACGGCTCGGGCGGCTTGACCTGCGCGAGGAGTTCCTCCGGCGGCAGCGGGACCTCCGAACACAAGACATGGTTGAGGAGGAAGCCTCCACGGCGAACCGGGTTGGTGATGTTGGTGACGGTCGTACCCGTGAGCAGCGCCCCCTGCGTGAGAAGCCCAAGCCGCTTGCTGGTATCGAGCGCTACCTTCTGGAACGCATCACCGGAGACGCCGTCGATTCCGTAAAATGCAGCCAGTTGCTCATTGACGAAGGTGTACGGGGCCGTCAACGCTGAATCCCAAGTTCCACCTTCCTCGAAGACTTGATGCTCGAGGAAGCGCAAGGTCTCTTCCTGCATGAGCGTCCCGATGCTCGGAGTGAACGTGGGGAAGAGCGACGTGTCCCGCGCGACATCCGATAGACCACCAATGGGCAGGTAGTTCTGGAAGAAATGCCGAACGACGTCGCGGACTCGCGGACTGTCGAGCAGGCGAATCGCCTGCGCGCGAACCTGATCGGCACTGCCGAGTTGCTGGGCCTCGGCCGCCGCCCACAGCTGCTCGTCTGGCGGGCCCCCGAGCAACATGTAGCTCAACCGAGATGCCATCTCGAAATCGCTCGGCCGCCTCGGTGAACTCTCCCCATCCGCCCCCAGTTCGATCCGATACAGAAAGTCCGGTGTTTGTACGGCGGCCTCGATCACCGCGGCGAGGCTCGAACGGAAGTCGCCATCGACGCGCACTAGCGCTTGAAGTTCGAGCAGTTCAGCGACCTCGTCGTCGGTCAGAGGTCGCCGATAGGCTTGTGCGCCAAAGCGTGCGATGAACTCTGCTGCGCAGGCAGGTTCGTCTTGTTCGAGCAGGTCGGCAGCGCACGGCGCGTAGCGGGCCAGGAAGTCGTCGGAAGCGATCGCCTCTTCAGCGGCCGCGCTAGCCTGCTTGGCGTAAGCCTCGATCAGGAACGCCGAAGAGGGTTGAGCGTTGGCATCGTTTCCGAAGCCGTTGCCCGACACTTCCGGCGGAAGCCGGTCGCCCGCAAGAAATGACACGCCGAGCAGTGTACTCATCGTATTGGAGTACTCGAACCGACTGAGTCGGCGCAGCGGCGCCGGGCCCGACGGGGCTGAGGCACAGGGGTCGGTAACCGGGGCTGGAACGTCGGACCCCGGCGCCGCTGAGCCGGTGGGCAACGACGAGCCAACGACGTTCGTCGCGGCAGGCGGTGTGTCCGTAGAAAGTGATGGCGCGGCGGTCGGCCCCTCCGGAGCCGCTGAACCGGGCAGCGGTGCCTGGGCCGAAGGAACATCGGGCGACCGCGACGCGGGCTCGGTGTCAGCGCTCCCAATCTCCCCCGAGCAACCATTGAAGGAAGTGAAACAGATGAGTGTCACCGCCACGACGACGTTCGGGGATGTCACGAAACGCCTTGGCGTCCACGCAATGATAGAGCAGGGCTGTCGCACTACGCTCCGTTGTGGTTGTAGGTAAATGGGAGGCTGAACGCTGGGCGAGTCGCTCGTAGCGTTGGTCTGAGACCATGCCCTGGGGCGCGGTGCTCACCCGTAAATGCATGACGGCCACGAGTCCTTCTGCCGTGCTTCGTTTTTTGTGTTCACTGACGTCCATTGCGGTGTTTCGCACCGCCCGCAACCGTTGGGGCGTCTGCGCTGAATGGAAAAATACCGGTAGCAGCGTCGACCGACGCAAGTGGTGAGCCCACGTGCAGCATGACGACCACGAGATCAATCGCAGCCTACGTCGATTGGAAACGCTTTCACACGAGTGCACAATCCGGTGCGAGGTAAGCACCCGCCCTTACGCGTCGGGTGAACGTCGCCAAGGGCTTTCGACGAGAGCCTGCGGTCTGCGACTCTCGTTCGACGCAACAGAGAATGGAGTCGAGACAGCGACTGTCGTGAGGGTTGGTCCTTCGGCCCTTCAACCAACGACCCCCAAACCCTCTGAGCGCCGCTCGAAGTGCGATGGCCGAGCGGCGACATCTGCGGGACCGCCAGCCGCGGCGAATGGTCGCCCCGACGTTGGCCGCCGGCCATCTCCGTGAGGCCTGACGCGGCGCTGGAAAGATCCACTGTTGCGACCGAAAAATTCGCACCGGCGCCTGGACGGAATCCGCCCGCTCGCCGCCGGCCGTCTCATTGGGGAAATCAGGCGGCGGGGGCCCGCCTCGCGACGCGTCTTGGGCTTGTGCTGGTTGAAGGCAGGTCAGCGCCCTGGTAACTCCTCATCTGCCCCACGGTGAAGTGCGGCGCGCCGTCAGTCGGGCGCGTGACGCCTCGCGACGGTATTCGGTGGGTCTTGTCTCCGGAGCTCGAACATGCAGCCAGAACTCACGAAAAACTCTCCGGTATTAATCGCCGGCGGTGGAATTGGCGGACTCAGCGCGGCGCTGACGTTGCATCAAATCGGCGTGCCCTGCGTGGTGCTCGAAAGCGCGACCGAGTTGAAGCCGCTCGGGGTGGGCATCAACATCCAGCCCAATGCCGTTCGCGAGCTCTATGATTTGGACATTGGGCCGGAACTGCTCGACCAGACGGGATTGCAGACCAAGGAGTGGGTGCTCGTCGGGCTCAACGGCAACGAGGTTTACGCCGAGCCGCGAGGCATCGCCGCTGGCTACGAGTGGCCGCAATACTCGGTCCATCGCGGTGAGCTACAGATGCTGCTGTATCGCACCGCACTAGAACGACTGGGAGCTGACGCGATCCGAACCGGCCACCGCGTAACGGGTTATCGCAATCATGCCGATGGGGTAACGGCCATCGTGCAAACCAGCGACGGTCAGCAGCTCGAAATCGACGGGGCGCTTCTCATCGCCGCCGATGGCGTTCACTCGGCAGTGCGTGCGCAAATGTACCCCAATCAGCCACCGGTCAATTGGGGCGGCGCGATCATGTGGCGCGGCACGACGCTGGGAAAACCGTTGCGCACCGGCGCTTCTTTCATCGGCTTTGGCACCCACCAGCATCGCGTGGTCTTCTACCCCATCTCTCAACCCGATCCGCAGACCGGTCTTGCCGTAATCAACTGGATCGCCGAGATTACCGTAGATAACTCCGGGGGCTTGGGCGATGGTGATTGGAGCAAGAAGGTGGAGCTCGAGGCGTTCGCTCACCACTTTGACGATTGGAACCACGAGTGGCTCGACGTCCCCGCCATGTTGCGCGGAGCAAAAGAGATCTACGAGTATCCGATGGTCGACCGCGACCCCGTCCCCACCTGGGTTGATGGCAACACCGTACTGTTGGGCGACGCAGCACACGTGATGTACCCCACCGGCTCCAATGGTGCGAGCCAGGCCATCGTGGACGCGCGCGTTCTGGGCGCCGCACTGGTCGAGCACGGTGTGAGTGCCGACGCGCTACGCGCGTACGATGCGCGCCTGTGCAACGCGATTTCTCGCGTCGTTCTGCGCAACCGCGGCGCGGGGCCGTTCGGACTACTGAACCTCATCGACGAGCGTTGCGGCGGAGTGTTCGATGACATCGACACCGTCGTGTCCGCTGAAGAGCGCGAGCAGTTCATGAGCAACTACAAGTCGGCGGCCGGCTTCGCCATGGAACAACTGAATGCAGCACCGCCCACGATTGCTCGCGGCGCCAAAGCGACGGCCTCCCCCAAACACTCGCTCGTCAAATCCCTCGCCTCGAAAGAGCGGGTTGCCTGAGAGCGCAGCGATGCTTCAGCACTACGTGCTCATCAAGTATGAGCAAGGCACCTCGCCGCAGCACATCGATGCATTCTGCGAGAAGATGCTCGCGTTGCGGCCAGTCATAGAGGAGATCCAACACTTGGAGATCGGTCGTGACGAATTGCACGACGCGCGCAGTTGGGACCTGGTGTTGATCATGCGCTTCGACTCGGTTTCGACCCTGCGCACCTATCAACAACACCCCGAGCACCGCGCGGTGATGCAATTCAACGACCCGCGGGTCGAGCAGATCGCGTCAGTTGATTTTCAAACCTGAGGCATCGACCGACTCGACTAGGAGCGGGGTGCTCGGCGTGTGCAAGCGTGGAGTGAGCGTTGCTTGTGCTCGATCGCCTCAGACGCGCAGACCAGGGATCTCACCACCATCGATGTCGCCGAGTTGATCGACGCTGACACCGACGGCGGCCATCGCACTCATCAGTAGGTTGGCAACGTCGCGTGTGCCGACCGGCGCCACGATGTGTTCCCCTCGTCCCAACCCGCCGGCGCCGCCAGCCAGCAACGCGATGCATTGCTCACCCGAGTGCGAATTCGGCACACCGTTCGCATCGACACCGATGCCCGCTTCGTTGAGGTAGACGAGCACGCAGTTGTCCAGCACCGACCCGTTGCCTTCAGGCATCGTGCTCAGTCTGTCGACCAGCGAGGCAAAATGTTTCATGTGCCACGCGGCGATGCGAGCAGACTTCTCGACGGTTGGGCCACCTTGGTGATGCGAATCGTGAACGGTACGGTTCACCTGCGCGATGTCCTGGGCATTCATGAAGCTCTGCACGAACGTGTGCATCAACGTCACCGAACGCGTCAGATCACAAGCAAAGGCCATCGCGACCAGATCGGTGAAGACCTGTGCCCGCAGCTCCTCGTTGCTGTATCCCGCATTGGCGTCGTAGCCGTTCGGGTCCGCGATGCTACCCCCAATCGCCGGATCGAGTCCCGGATCCGCCATCGCATCGCAGCTCGCCGAGGCCGAGCCGTCACCGGAAGGGGATAGATCCTCGACGCGTCGCTCGAGGGTGCGAATCTCGTCCCAATGTCGAGTCAGACGATCCTGATCGGCCTTGCCAAGACGATCGTGCAAACCCGCCATGCTGCGGTCGACGAGGTCGAGCACGCTAACGCGCTTGGCGCGTTCCAGTTCCTGCGCAGGATCCAACGTGGTGACCATCGGATTCTGAACGCTGCTGAACAAGGAGTCGAACGCGGCCTTGGGGCTCGAGTTGGGTGTCACCGGTACGATCTTCCCCGTCGCGTCCCGCCGCGCCGACATCGTGCCTTGATTGGCATTCGTCGCGCTTCCCGTCACGTATTGGGAAGCCTGAACGCGGTAGGCCAGCGACTTGATGGGCGTCGTCGTGCCAATGGCTTCCGCAACGATCTGATCGGAGGTCGGGTACGTGTAGACGACCTGTTGTGAGCCCTGTTGCGCCGTCCCCCCGCCGAAGATGGCGTCGTTGTGCCAGTGAATCGGAATGCCGTCGCCCGCATCCGGATTGGCGACGCCCTTCATCATCAGGTTCGAAACCACGCTCACGTGCTGTCGTACACTGGCCAGCGGCAACAGACCGTCCTTCAAGTCGTAGTCGACCCCCGTGCGATCGGGCACGATCAGGTTCTGCCGAGTGTCGTCGTCCGGCGATAACGAGTACGAGCCGAAGAGTACCGCGTAGCGCAGTGGCGCCACCTGACCCGCCACTCCCGACTTCGCCATGATTTCGAGAAACGGCAGCGCGATCGCGGTACCGCCCACACCGCGCAGCAGCGCCCGGCGCCCAAGGCAAGGCAACTTCTTCATTCTCACAGTGTCTCCTCGCGACGGTAGCCAAAGGCTTTGCTGGACACCAAGCCCAGCAGCAGTTCCCGAAAGTCGTAGCCGGATGACTTGAAGCGTTCCTTGTATTCGTCCAGCGCCGGCTCATCTTCCGTGAGCTCTTCTCGCCCCATCGCAAACCGGAAGAACTGCGTCGCCACGCAAGGGCCGACGACGTCGCTTCGGATCAAGATGTCTGCGAGCCCAGCAGGCCCGGTAAATGATGTGCCATCGAGATCCCCTTCACCGGAAATCGGACAATCGTCGAGCACCATTCCAAACGTGGGTGAGCCGTCGAGCGTGTCGATGTCGTGCGTACGATAGCGGCCTTCGCGATCGAAATTCTCCAGGCCGAAACCGACTGGATCCATCAAACGGTGGCACCCCTCACACCCCGATTGAGCCCGGTGATCTGCGTAGCGGTCAGTCTTGCACAACGAGCCGCTGTCACCTCGACTTGGCGTCGACGCGTTCACATTCGCCGGTGGCGGCGGCACGGGTTGACACATCAACTGAGCGCGTACGCGCTCACCCCGACGCACCGGGCTGGTATCCGTCGTGTCTTGAATGAATGACAGGAACGAACCATGGGATAGAATCCCCTGGCGACCAGTATCACCGTAGCTCACCCAACCGCTACCGCCGATCGGTTGGGGTAGCGCGTAGACCTCTGCCAGCGTCGCATCCACGTAGGTGTCCGTGGCGCGGAACAAATCGAGCCACGAACCGCCCATCTCGAACGTTCGCTCCACGAGCTTACGAGACTCGGTTCGCATGGCGGTCGTGAGAGCCTGTGGATGCGGAAGCACCGAGTAGCCCAACCACAGCGCGTGAAACTGGTCCAGATTGTCCACGACGCGTGGTGAATCGAGCATCTGCAGTGCCGCCGTGCGCACATCCGCAGCAGTACTCAACTCACCCTGCTCAGCAAGATCGAGCAGCCCATCCGAAGGAGGCTCACTCCACAACGTGTACGATAGTCGGGTAGCCATCTCGAAGTCGTCGAGCTTGAACAGACCGGGTTCACCATCTACGGCGTCACCGATTTCAACGCGGTACAGAAACTGTGGGTGCTGGAGGAATGCCCTCAGAGCGACTTCCACGGCTGCGTAGAAGTCGCCCGTCCGAGTCACGAAGGGTTCCGCTGCTAGTTCGAAAGCGTCCACCTCATCGACGGTCAGTGGACGACGCAACGCACGTCTGCCGAAGGTGGTGATGAATTGCCTCAGACAGGAGCTGTCGAGCTGAGTGGGCGACATCGGGACGCAGCCGACTACGGCGTCACGCCGCTCGGCGTCGGTGAGCAATCGCGAGGTGACGTCAAAGGCCAAACGCTCGAGCCCTTCAATCAACACAGAGGAGACGGTAAAGCGCGTGTAATCGTTGTTGAACGGACCGAGCTGCTCCTCCTGCAACGTCTGCCGCGCCGGGCGAGTCGAATCCGACAACAATGACTCGAGAGTGTTATCCAGTTCGGCGATGGTCAAGCGCCGCATTCCCATCGGGCCCACCCCCTCGCCGATTGTCAATTGGCTGTCGACTACGTCGCCCCGCGTCGGAGTGTTCGGCGTCGCCTCCCTGGAGGAATCCTCACTTCCTGAGCCGTCCATGTTCTGCGACTCTGACGGTTCACCTCCGTCGGCCGCATCACGAACAGCGGTGGTCGGAAGGCCGTCGCCAGTCTCATCGGGCTCCTCGTTGCGGTCTCGCTGCGCCGCGGAAGGCAGTGGGTCAGAAGCGCCAACCCCGGAGCAGGCGCTCGTCATCGCAACGAGAATCGCGACTGCGCCATTCCAACGCGACAAACGAAGAGTATCAGCCCCGAACCGCGCGACGCACGACAATCTGACAGATTCGGTGGTAACAATTCCAAGCAACACGTGAGAGAGATCCATGACATCAAGCGACGAAACGAAGGCACCGACGACTCGCGCGAGGTTACCAACTCCCATCAATCTCCGAAAACTGGACTATGGCAGAGCGGCGACGAGGCAGCAATGTGCGTGCTCCTGGTTGACTCTTGGCGAGAGTGCCGTCGTGTCCGTTTCCACTGACGACAAAGGGTCGTCATCTGCCAACCGTGTTGGCAGATGTGACAACTGGCCTCGACAGGTTTTTCCGCGATCCGAGTGTCTCCATGCTGCAGAAGGCCCACAATGGGGCGCCGCCTCACCCAGCCCGGAGCGCCAAACTGCCCGACCCGTTCTAGTCAGAGTTCAACCGCAACTACAAGAGCACCGATCAGCTTGCCTGTGCACGGAAATGCCCCGAAAAATCGCCCCAGCGGGGGTGAGGGCGTTTTTCGGGGCCACGTTCGGGCACTCTTGCTCGCAGCTCGGTGCTCTAGGTTGTTGATTGGTCGCGGCAATCAACATGATTACCGCTCAAGGGACCAATCCCACGAACGTCACGACGGCGTGCCCCCGATCGGGGGTTCCCTTCAGGCTCCTGTCGAGCGGCTTGTCGAAATTCGACCATTTGGGTGCGCAGTCAGCGACTCGCCAGAGCACCGATCGGTTGCCAAATCGCGGCTGTTGGGAGGACCGGTTCGGATCGACGTTGGTGCGTTCACTCGAGAGCGACACGTCATCGACCTGAGCGCGCCGATACAACAGGATCAGGGCGCGCAACGCGACGCACGGTTTGCGCGTTTTCGTGGCGCGGCATAGTCGAAACGTCCGAGTTCTTCGCCATGGCTGAGCTCGCTCGTATCGGGCAAGATGGCTCGAGTGGGACCGGGGGCAACGCCGTCGGTCGGACTTCATTCGTTCGAACACGAAGAGAGGTAATCCAATGGCATTCGTATCTTCCGAGATCAGCAGCTACAAAGTCGTCCGTTACGCCAAGGGGCAAAACACCAGTAACCTGCGCGCATACATCCACTGTTATCACAACAACGCAAACGTCATGAGCCTCGTATTCTACGACGATGATTCCAGCATTCCCGTGAACAATCAAAATCCAGGGCAGCGCGTGAATCTCAACTATCCGATCTCCGCATTTGCCGACTTGCTCAACGTCCTACAACACGAGAAACCCCTGTACTTCGGCTTCATCGACACCAACAAGCTCGGTTATCTGTCCACGACGTCAGAGCCCGTCGGAGAAGAAGAGGGCTGACGGCTTTGCTGCCCGTCGCAACTCGTTCGCTTCCATGAACGTCGCGCCCCGACCAGCGCCCCCGCTGCGGCGGCAACCCAATACCGCTGCACCCCAAATCGAGCACCATCACCGCGCCGACGTCGCAGAGCAAGTCCCAACAGGCAAGCAAGCCAGGCGGCGTGGGACGACGCAGGTCGCTGCGGGCCGATGGTGCACGCCGCGCAGCCGTCGCTGGGCGGCGCGTCGTCCAGCCCACGAGTGACCGTGTCCTCGTCGTCCCGGGCACGTGTCGACCCATCGTCGGCGACCGAGGCGTCTGCGCGCGGCGAGCTCCCGCGCAGCGAGGCGGTTGTCCCCGCGTCGGGCTCGCTGGCGAGCCCCGCAGCACGCTCAAAGCCGCCGTTGAGGTTCGCGCCACCGGAACTGCGAGTGGCGCCTCCATCATCGGAAGTCCCGCCATCATCCGCCGGGGCGCCGTCAGGAGCCAGCCCACTCCGCCCTGGTCCCGCTGGATCGATCGGAGGCTCCTCCCAGTCTTCTCGGTCCAGACCTTGCCCATCGCTGCTCGCGTCGACGAATACGTCAGCACCAGGCTCTGGCTCCACGACGCCTGGACCCGACTGGGGTTCGGGCGGCAACGGGCGCGGCTCCGGAGGGTCGGGCGTGCGGACCGTCATCCTTCCCGAGTCGCAGAAGACCCGAGTCAATTCCTCGACTTCGCTGACCTCGATGTCATCGGGGCAAACCTCCGTCCACGCCGCAACACGTCCCGCTTGGTCGCGGACGCCGAGCGAAAGACACGTCCCTACGTGCCAATCGCCGCGTAGCCACGAGGTCTGCGCCGCCTCCAAGTAGGCGCCGGCCCACCCGTCTGCCGTCAGAAGGTTAAACCCGTGTGGCACGTACGCGAGCTCCGACCGACCACCGATCTCCGCTCGCACGGCGAGGATGCTCCCCTGCGGTACGTCCGCGCTAGCACAGATCCAAGTCTTGTCTCGCCCACACCCCAACAAGTAGTCAGTCACATCCCGAGCCACGACGGCCGACACTACCGGCGCATCTGGCGCGATTGGCATTTCACCTGCAAAGGCCGAACCGGTCGTGAAGGGAATGGTCCATTCAGCGCCAGAAAGGCCGCCCCAATCTTCGATAGCTCGTAGGATGTATCGAGTTTCTGGCTGTAGCGCTGCGTCGAACAGTACTTCGATACCGCCATCGAAACTGCTGGTGCTCAACGGAACGTCCACCCCACTTTCGTCGGTGACCACCACCAAGTTGGCGCGACTGATGATCAGCGGACTCACATCCAGCGGAACGTCGATCGCGTTTGCCGGAGGGTGGAAAACGGAGACTAGCTCCGGAACGCAGGCGGACGCTCGAGGGACGGACCAGAGCGCGACAAACAGAACGACAAGTGCAAGCTTCCCACCCCGCATGGTGGGGTAGTCTTACACGGCTCGAGTCACGATGCGATGGCCGACCGACGGTGAACGCGAGGTCCTACCGACGAAAAATCCCCGTTCTCGAGCGACCGTCGCGCAACGCTTTCGCCCCTCTCGACCCCAATCGCATTGCGGATTCTCGCATTTCAAAGTCACCTTCCAGCACTCGAGCCACTCCGTCACGCAGCCTTGCACCTCTGGAAGGAATTCGCGTACTTTCTCGGTTCGAGCGCGCACGCGTAGGGGGCGCCCATGGAGAACAGGAGCAGTGTGATGTACTTGTCTTCCGTCAGTTTCGCGAACGAAGGCCTCATTCCCAATCGCTACACGTGCGAGGGCGCGGACATCTCACCCGAGCTGAACTGGGGCGACGTCGTCGAACCTGCACGCTCGTTGGCACTCATCGTCGACGACCCCGATGCCCCCGACCCCGCAGCTCCCCAACGCACCTGGACGCACTGGATCGTCTACAACATCCCGCCTGACGTGATCTCCTTCCCCGAGGGGACGGAGATGGCTCCGTGGAATGCGGACGACGGACTGAACGACTGGGGCAAACCCGGCTACCGAGGTCCCTGCCCCCCCGTAGGTCGACATCGGTACTTCTTTCGCCTGTTTGCCCTCGACGCTCGCCTCGACGGTTTGCGGCACCCGACCAGCAAGGAGCTGTGCCAAGCGATGGAGCCACACGTCGTAGACCGGGCGATCCTGATGGGCACCTACGAAAGACAGAAACACCGGTGACACCGAACGCGCTCGTTCGCCTCGGCAAGTGCAGAGGGTAAACGTTGGACCGCTCTCGAATCACTGCGCTGAATCGCAAGTTGCTCCGAGACGTCCTGCGCCTTCGGGGTCAAGCTTTCACCATCGCATTGGTCTTGGGTTGCGGTGTTCTCGCGATGTTGATGATGAACAGCACCGCCTACTCGGTGCGCCAGGCGATGCAGACCTACTACGACGAGTATCGCTTCGCCGACGTATTCGTCCGCTTGGAACGCGCACCGGAGCTCGAGGGGCAAGCTCTTCGGGAAATCGATGGCGTCATCGCGGTACAAACTCGAGTCGTAGAAGACGTGATGGTGCCCCTGGCTGGCGAAGTGGAGCCGCTGGTTGGCAGAATCGTCTCGCTACCGCAAGACGGTGACCCCGCTCTCAATGCCGTTCACCTGACGCGTGGCCGGATGCCATCGCCGTCAGCAAGAGACGAGGTCGTGATCCTCGAACAGTTCGCTCAGGCCCATGCGTTGTCGTTGGGCAACCACCTGCCGGTGGTCTTGTCCGGCAACAAGCGCGACCTCGAAGTCGTGGGTATCGGGATGTCGCCCGAGTACGTACTGGCGACTGCCGGCGATTCGGGGCCGGCCGACAAGCGTCGTTTCGTCGTGATCTGGATGCCCCGGCGGACACTTGCCGCTGCGGCGCGGATGGAGGGAGCGTTCAACGACGCATCGCTTCGCGTCCAGCCCGGAGCATCGACGCGGCACATTTTGCACGAAGTCGACCGAATCCTGAAGGAGTACGGTGCGTTCCCGGCGTTCGAACGGGAACGTCAGACATCGCACCAGGCCCTAATCGCAGAGCTGGGGCACCTCGGGAGCCTGGCCGTCAGTATCCCCCTGGCGTTTTTGGGCGTCGCGGCTTTTCTCGTCAACGTGGTGATCTCGCGCTTGGTCTTCCTCGAACGCATGGAGATCGCCGTCCTCAAGGCGCTCGGCTATCCCAATTGGCGTGTAGCGGTTCACTACCTGGGGCTAGTCAGCCTGGTCGTCGTACTGGGTGGTGCGCTCGGCTACGTCACGGGGAAATGGGCAGGAACGTGGATGACGGGCGTCTACATGGACGTCTTCCAGTTCCCCGTCGGAACCAATCAGATGCCCGTGGGCAGCGTCCTCGGAGCGCTGGGGATTGCATTGTGCGCCGCATTGCTCGGCGCACTTGCAGCGGCGCTGCGAGTGGCTCGTTTGCCACCAGCCCAAGCAATGCAGCCTCCGACACCACTGCGCTACGCTCACTCGGCTCTGAGCTCGAAGCGTTTGGAGAAGAGCCTGGGCACGGCGAGCCTGATGATCGTGCGGGAAGTCACACGCCGCCCGCTGCGATTCGCGATGTCGAGCGCGGGTATCGCCATGGGTATCGCGATCTTCATCCTCGGACGCTTCACTTGGGATTCGTTCGACTACTTGTTTGCCGAAGTGTTCCCCCGCCAGAATCGGGGCGACATCCTGGTGACGTTCACCCAACCTCGCCCCGAACGCGCGGTGCGAGAGATCGCGGCGCTGCCTGGCGTGGTGATGGCCGAGGGCTACCGAGCACTGCCCGTCCGCCTGCGGAATGGCCATCGCGAGAAGGACACGGTCGTCAACGCGTTACCCCACCCAACCGAGCTGCGCCAAGTACTACATCGAGACCGCGATGTCGTCACGTTACCGGAGCGCGGTCTGGTGATGACCGACCGACTCGCAAACCTTCTGGACTTGCGGCTCGGAGACGAAGTCGAAGCCGAGGTGCACGAAGGAGACTGGTCGACACACCACTTGGTCGTAGTCGGGCTCATCGACGAGTCGTTCGGTGTCCAGGCGTACGGACGCGCTAGCTGGATCCACGAAGTGCTCGACCAAGAACGCCGGATCAACAGCGTCGCCGTTCGCCTCGACGCAGCGCGCGCCGAGGAATTGCACGCCCGCCTCAAAGACATGCCGTTCGTCTACAGCACGACTCGCTTCGCTCGAATCGTCGAGAACTTCGAGCGGCAAACCGGTGATACACTTGGCGTCATCACGCTGCTATTGGCGGTGAGCGCAGCGGCAATATCGACCGGCGTCGTCTACAACAACGCCAGCGTGGCACTCTCACTTCGGAGCCGGGAACTGGCAAGTTTGAGAGTCCTGGGTTTCACGCGCGCCGAGGTTTCGGCAATCCTCCTCGGCGAACTGGCGCTTCAAGTGATGGTGGGGATCCCGTTTGGTATGCTGCTCGGGCGTTGGTGGGCCGCTCTTCAAGCGAGTACTTTCGACCAAGAAACCCTCCGCTTCCCCGTTCACATTTCACCCGACACCTACGGCCTTGCAGGTGTCATTGCGCTGGGTGCCGGCGTGATCAGCGCTCTGCTGGTCCGCCGCAAGCTCGATCGCCTGGACCTGATAGCAGTGCTCAAGTCACGAGAGTGATCATGACCAATCGGCCTCAATCCCCCAACGCAAGCCCCATCGGCAAGCACGGCCGGCGCTGGTCGCGGCTGCTGCTGGCGACTGCCGTCGTGCTTGGACTCGCCGCCGGCATCACCTGGGCTTGGGCGCCCCGCCCCGTCACTGTCGACACGGCACGAGCAGCAAGAGGGCACTTCGCGGTTTGGGTACACGAAGACGGTCGGGCACGCGTCAAAGAGCGCTACACGGTTTCGGCACCGCTCAGTGGCACACTGGTACGGCTCGATTGGGAGCCCGGAGACGTCATCCAGTCAGGCGACGTGATCGCCCGACTGCTGCCACCCGTTTCAGACCTGCTCGATCCACGTACGCGGGCCGAAGCCGAGGCACGCTTGCTCACCGCCGAAGCCCGTGAACGACAATTGAAGACCGCGATGGGTCGCGCCAATGCCGCCCGTGATGGAGCGATCAAGGAGGCTGTGCGCGCCAAGGCGCTGGCAGCCGAAGCACTGATCAGCGAGGCGGAGCTCGACCGACTGCAACTGCTGGCGCGGCTGGCGGTCGAAGACGTCAGTGCCGCGGAGTTGACGCATCGAGTCGCCGTTGCAGAAGTACACGCCGCCCGCGCCACCTTGGGTCAAGTCGAACGCGGCGCGGGACAGGCCATCGAGATCAAGGCGCCCGCCAGCGGACGCGTGCTGCGAGTGCACCGCGAAAGTGAAGGCCCTGTCGCGGTGGGAACACCACTGCTGGACTTCGGAGATCCGACCACGCTGGAGGGCGTCGTCGATGTCTTGTCGTCCGACGCCGCCCGCATCATTCCCGGTGCGCCCGTTCGATTGCAGCAGTGGGGTGAGGATAGCGAGCTCGAAGGGCATGTGCGATTGGTCGAGCCAGCCGCGTTCACCCACGTCTCCGCGTTGGGTGTCGAAGAACAACGCGTCAACGTGGTCGTATCACTGCCGAACGCGGTCACGCCACTGGGCGATGGCTACCGCATCGACACGCAGATCTTGGTTTGGCAAGGTGACGACGTCTTGTCGATCCCCAACGGTGCAGTTTTTCGCCATGGTGACCGGTGGGGTACCTACGTGATCGAGCAGGGCTCGGCGCGCCTGCGAGTCGTCGAACTCGGTCGGCGCAGCGCCGTGGCGGTCGAAGTCAAAGCGGGGCTCGAGCCAGGCGAGCAGGTGGTGCTGTACCCGAGTCGGTTGGTGACCGAAGGCACGGCGGTCGTGGCGCGTTGATGGTACGAGCGTACCACGAGTACTGCTCGCGCCGCGGCGGGCCAGAACGCAACGCTTGCGCAAGCTGAGCAAAGCCGCCTCCCGCGTTTCGCGGTTGGCTCCGCGGCGCAACCCCGGACCTCGCCCCGACCGACCCATGCACGGTCCGACACCCCAAAACGGCCCGGGCGGCGGCACCCGCGCGGCGTTGGCACGTTCGCTGCTTACCATGTACCAACCTGAGGACTGCGCAACCTGCAAGGAGGACCGATTGATGATCGCATTGGATGTCATGGCAGAGGACCCCCGATGGGTGGAAGAGAATGCGACCGTCGGCGAAGCCGTACGGATCCTGGACGACGTCGCTGTCCGGCACCTCCCGGTCCTTCGTGATGGAGTCGTCGTGGGCATCGTGAGCGACCGCGACCTGAGAAGTGCCTTGCCACCCGTCGCCACGCTCGAAGCGGACCCGGTCTCGCTACTGTCCTGGCTCGACACCGCAGTCGCAGAAATCATGACCCAGCCCGTGACGACGGTAGAGCCCGACCGCGACGTACTCGACGTCGTCGATCGGTTGCTCGAAGAACACATTGGCGCAGTGCTCGTGGTCGATCCCGACAGCAACAGGCTCGCCGGTGTCATCAGCTACGTCGACATTCTGCGTGCGTTGCGGGACAGGTTGGACCGGTGACAGACCCAATGCGTTCAGCCGATGCGACAACGGGCGAAGCGGGTGCGAACGTCAACATTGTCGACCTCGCCCCCGAGTACGAGGAGGCGTGGCTACACTGTCTCGAACCATACTCGGCCGAGATCCGCGACGGCGTCGAACGCAAGCGGATCTGGTACGAGCGCGTGCGCAACCGGGGCCTGCTGGTAAAACTCGCGGTCGACGACAGCGGTGTCGCCGTCGGAATGGTTCAGGCACTTCCGATCGAGCAGACTTGGCTCGAGGGCGAAGATCTGTACTTTGTATTGTGCATCTGGGTCCACGGACACGACGCTGGAGTTGGCAACCAACAAGGAGCTGGCGTCGGTCGCGCGCTGCTCGAGGCATTGGAGGCCGAAGCCCAGCGGCGCGGCGCAAGAGGCATCGCCGCGTGGGGCATGGCCCTGCCGTTGTGGATGAAGGCGTCATGGTTCCAAAAACGGGGCTACCTCAAGGTCGACCGCGACGGCCTCGCCGTGTTGCTGTGGAAACCGTTCACCGCCGACGCCCAGGTTCCCCACTGGCCGCAAACAGCCCCAATCCAGCCGGAGCTCGACCCTCACGGGGTCACGGTCACTTGTTTCGACGCCGGTTGGTGTTCTCTGCAAAATGGCAACTGCGAACGCGCACGCCGAGCCGCTGCCGAAGCGGGCGTTGCAAGCCAAACTGTCGACACCATCGACCCTTCGGCCGCTGAACGCTGGGGCCAAACCTACGGCATCTGGCTCGACGGCGAGCGCCAGCTGACAGGACCGCCCATCAGCGTGGAGCGGCTGCGCAAGCGGATCGACGCGCGTGTTCGTGGTTCCTGGTGGCGACGGCTCGCGAAGTGGTTCAAGCGCCCCGGAGCTTCGCCGAGCTCGCGAGGCTGACCCCGGTTCCAGGTTGAGGTGGTTCTCCGAGACGGAGACCTTCATCCACGCACTGCGACAAGCGCGAAATGGCTGCGCGCCCGCGAGCCGGGCGTGCACGCATTTCATTCCCCGACACAGCCGTGCGGAGCGACTCGAGCAACGCTCTGTGGGGGCTCCCTGGGAGGTGAAGTAGCTACTGAACAACGCGACAGTCGCAAGACATGAACAGCGCGCAGAAGCGGCAACCGTTGGTGACCGGCCGGTATCGCATGGCGACTAGGCCCACGAACGCTTCGAAGTCCTGGGGGGCGGCGGGCTGACTGAGGGAGCGGTGTACATCGCGGAGGAATTCACCGGGGCCGACGGCGTGGCCCACCGCTACGTCGTCAAGGAGGTGATTCCGAACCAACTCATGTACATGGCGTCCACTCCCAGTACCATCTACGAGCGCACCGATGACGAAGTCGAGGTCGTGGGTACGTGCAACGCACACGTGGCGCGAGCAATGGGTAGGCCCGACGACGCGGTGCTCCAGGTCCAGCAAACCCAGCTCGTCGAGAAGAACACGCTGACGGACTGCAAGAACGTGGCCCGCAACGCCGCCATCTGGGCGGGGAATCCCGCGCCGATTGTCAACGGCATCACCACCGCAACCAACGGCGCGTCCCTCGTTACTGGGCTGACCAACAAGGCCATGGCTGGGGCGCTGTGCAACGACGCACTTCCGCTGACGAGTTCGATGCGAGCCACCTGGTATCGCAAGCGAACCACGGATCCGACGTGGGTATTCATTTCGTCGGCGGTCGCCAACGGCGGCACCTACAAGGTACTGGTCGGCTACCCCGCGTCGTTCCTGCGCCAGATGCGTGTGCAAGGCACGTTCCTCGGCGGAGCACACACTTACTTCCTCGCCACGGCTTACTGAGCAGCGGCGAATGCAAACGGGGTGAGTGTCACCTGGCGCTCACCCCGTGCACGCACTCAATGACGCACGTCAGAAGCCGATTCTTCGCGGCGGCGGTGGTGCCGCGACGACGTCCGGCTCCGCCTGCTGCCCGTAGACCGCGCGAAAACGAAGCTCCTCCTCGTCCGTGATCGAGCCCCCCAGTTCTTTCTCTCGGGCAGAGAGCATAGCGATGTTTGCCCAGTCGGTCGCGGTGAGCTGTGCGGAGGAGTAATCCGCGCGGGGCTCGTAGAGCGGACGGAACACCTGCTGTAGCAAGGGGCTCTTGAGCGCACAGCCTCGGCGCGCACAGACGGCGTTGCGCAGAACGCGCAGTTGCCAACGCTCCGAGGTAGCAACGTAGGAGTCCGTATGAAGTACCTCTGGCCAGAGCGGCACGTCCAAAGCCGCCAGTTGCTGAGTCGTCACGGGGGGCCGGATACGCGAGCGCCAAGCGGGCTTCAGCTGCTTGCCGAGACGTCTCGCCAACAGACTGAGCTCGACCATCGCTTCTTCGGACCATTGCTCGTGGCCGCGAAAGCTCTCGACCCTCCGCCCCGACGCGGTATCCCAAAGATCGATGGCGCCGGTCTCCCATGCCACGGCAACCCGCTGCCCATCAGGCGAGAACGCGATGGCACACGGGGCCGAAGGCCCCTCCCGACCCTGCAATCGGACAGGTGTGTATTCGGCAGCGCCGTAGGCGAGATCGGACTCGGTCTCGAAGCTCGCGCCCCAGCCACCGATTGAATAGCCGTGGCGCGCGGGAACCTGCCAGCGTGTCTGCTGCAGTGAACGCGTATCCCAAAGCGACAACCCGTCGCTCTGCGCCACCAGCAAGGCTTCCCCGCTGGGAGAAAACGCGACGATCGGCCGCTCTGAAGCACTCCCCCGCAACGGTCTCGGCTCAGCCGAAGTACCCGCGAGCGTCCAGAGTGTGATGTCTGGCGGCGCGGTCTCGGAGCGACCGAGGTGATGAGGGGTTCGGACGGGTCGTGCCGGCACCTTTCCCCCCGTCGCCAACAACCCGCCGCCGAAAGCCAGATGCCTGCCCTCTTTGGGCAGCTCCACAGGCCGTAGTGCATCCTCGTGCGCGTCCCAGAGGAAACTCGCGCCGTCTTCGTTACGCCGCAAGACGGCCTGCTCCGGATTGACGAAGCGACAGCTGTAGGAGTCGGGGAAGCTGCTGCGCAGGATCCCACGTTTCAGATCGTAGCTGCGGAGGCCCCCTTTGCCCGGCGAGACGAGGAGCGCCCCCCCGTCGGGTGCAATGCATGCACTACTGATGTACTCGCCTTCTCGCCCCCAGTCTTTCGCGAGCGGCAGGATCTGTTCGGGGTTCTTGGCTCGAGGGCTTCCGATCTGGACGTCGATGGCCGTCACGACAATCAGGCGTTGCCCCACCCAGCGGTGTGCGATGATCGGAAACGACCAATTCTCCGTAAACTTGCCGAAGTCAGCGTCTCGATGCCAGCCGCTCATGACCGCCTTGAAGCGCTTCGGCCAACTCATCACGCGTACCAAGGCCCCGGTCGTCGCATCCCAGAGCTGTGGCGTTTCATAGGCTCCGTCGTGGAGTCCTCCCTGATAGATGCTCCCCTCCCAGGCCGGTCCCTGATTGGAGAGCAGCCAGCGCCCGTCCGGAGAGAAGGACAACTGCAGCTGGGGATGTCGCGAGCTGTGCCCGTAGCGCCCAATGAGTTCCTCCCAGCGACCGAGCAGACGGCGTCGCGGCAGCGTTTCGAGGGTACGCTGCAGCAGCGCGAGGTTCCGCTTGTCCGTGTCTCCCAAGCGGTCAGGCTGGTAGGCGCCCGGCTCGTACCACGGCTGGGCCTCGAAGTACTGCCGAAGCCACGACTCCAAAAAGACCAACCCGGCTCTTGCCTGAATCGTCGCCTGTATGAACTCCAGCTGCGGCAGGGTCTTGTCGCTGAGCTCTTCGACGCTGAGCGCGTGCTCGGGACTGAGCAACTCCTCCGGAGTGTGGAACAGTTCGGGAACAGATTGGGGGACTCGTACTGGAGACGATGCCTGCACTGGCGTAGCGCGTGTGGCGCTCGAGAGAGCCGATGCGGTGGCCGCCTTTGCCGGAGCGGACCTGAGCGAAGCATCCTTCGGCTCCGCCGCCGCCGGACTCTGCGCCGCGTCTCGACTCTCACACGCCAGAGGAAGGAACCCCAGAACCACGATGAATGGGAGACTCCCGACTCGCGGCCACGCCGAGGTCACCTGGCGCCGCGTCGTCACTCGCGCTGTCCGGCGCGCAACGACGGCACGAGGTCGGCTGCGAGCCGTTGCAATCACGCCACCCACGATGCCTCAACACGCCACGGTGAACAAGACTCCGTTCACCGCGAGAACTGACCGGTCCCTGTACGGACCCGAGCGGAGGCAAGAGGTGAGCTGGCGGATTGCTCGGTACAGGACTCGAAGCACACGCGCGGAAACGCCGACCCCGGCTCTCACCACCGCACCACACCCGACGCGCCCTCGCTACGCGTAAGCGGCGTCCTGGAGCGGGTTCAAACTCAGGCGAAAACACCGAGACGGGAAGGCGCACTCAGAACGCGCTTGACTGCGCACCGGCGCCACCGTATTTAACCAATCAGCTACCTAACCTTTTGGTTAATTACTCGGAAGGATTGTTAGGCCACGTCATGAGCGACACGAGCAGCGAACGAGAATGGGCAATGGATCGAGAAATCGTGATCACGCGGGTATTTGACGCACCGCGAGAGCTGGTATTCGCCGCCTGGACGGATCCGCAGCACGTCGTCCACTGGTTTGGACCGAAGGGTTTCACCCTGACGACTCACGAAATCGACACCCGCGTCGGCGGAAGGTGGCGCTTCGTGTTCCACGGACCCGACGGGACGAAATACGACAACCGAATGGTCTTTCTCGAGGTGAAGCGACCCGAGTTGCTCGTGTTCGATCATGGTTGGGATCGCGACGACGACCCTGAGCGGTTCCGCGTCACGGTCACCTTCGACGCGCAAAGCAACGGCAAGACCGTGGTGACACTGCGCCAACTCCACCCAACGAAGGAGTTGCGCGACAAGAAGGTGGCGTTCGGCGCGGTAGAGTTCGGTTTTCAGACCCTCGACAAGCTGGCAGCCTACCTGCCGAGGATGTGAGGATGCAGGCGGACGCTCTGAGCACGACCTTCGCGGCCTTGGCCGATCCCACACGCCGCGCGATCCTGGCGCGGCTCGCCGAAGGCTCGGCCACGGTGAAGGAGCTGTCGGCACCCTTCGACATGAGCGGCCCTGCCATCTCGAAGCACCTACGAGTACTGGAGCGCGCCGGCCTCATCAGTCGAGGCAAGGAAGCCCAGTGGAGACCGTGCCGCCTCGAAGCAGCGCCGATCAGGGCCGTCGCGGACTGGACGGACGGCTACCGGCGCTTCTGGGAAGAGAGCTTCGACCGTTTGGGTGACTACCTCGAACAGCTCCAAAACCCAGCCACCAAATGAGCATTCGCGAACGCTCATTCGGGCCCGAAAGACCGCCCGACAATCGCGCTCGCCCGTCAGCACGGAGACTCACTCGAGCAGATCGATCCACGCTACGAAAGGCCACACACCGGAGTTGTCAAAATCGAAGCCGGGCAACGGCCACGCCACTTCCGCGCACAGACCGAACGCAACGAGTTCGTCGAACTGCAACGTCTGATGGAGAACGGAATTTCGATGCCGCGTTGGTCGAACGCGTTGTCGAGCCGACGCCGGTACTGGCGGCCCGACAGACCACGGCTCGATCGGTACCGCCTTCAAGCGCGCCTCGACGACCACGGCGCTGTCGCCAAACTCGTCGACGCCGAAGACCTCCATGGACTCGAGGACGGGATCGACTCCCAATCCGATTGGCCTCGAATCGCTCATTCGTCAGACAGTTGTTCGAGTTGGGCAGCCAGCGCGATTCGGATTTGTTCGAGCCGGAGTTGGCGGGCTTCGATTTCGGCAAGCTTGTTGGTCAGGGCGACGCGTTTGTCCGCAATTGGAGCACGCCCCTCGACCCAGGGCCCGAGCATCGGCTGCATTTCCGCGAGTGTAAACCCCAAGCCCTGTGCGTATCGGACCAACCGCAAGCGCAACAGATCAGACTCACTGTAGGACTTGTACCGGTTCGAGAGCGCCGGACGGGATGCCTCCGGCAACAGCCCACGACGCTCGTAAAACCGGATCGTATCGCGAGTGAAGCCGGACTTTCTGGACAGTTCACCAATGCGCATCGTGAGCTCCTGAGACTGACGCGACGGTCCTTGACCATGGACCTCGGTCCACGGTTTAGGGACCGGCAATGACTTGTGCAAGTGAGCCACGCCGAGCTCTCGTACTGGGGCTGTGCGGCAGTCTGCGTGCGGGTTCGACGAACCGAACGTTGCTGATGGCCGCCTCCCGAATAGCGCCGAACGGCGTCGACCTCCTCGACTACCGAGGCGTCGGGGACCTGCCCCACTACAACCCCGATGACGACGTCGACCCGTTGCCGGCGTCGGTCGTCCAGTTGCGAGCACTGGTCGGCAAGGCCGACGGGTTGCTCGTTTCCTGTCCCGAGTACGCGGCCGGCATTCCTGGCGCCTTCAAGAACGCTTTGGACTGGTTGGTGGGTGGCGACGAGATGCATGCGAAGCCCGTGGCTATTTGGCGTCCATCGTCACGGGGCGAGGTGGCTACCGCAGCTTTGAGGTTGGTGCTTCGAATGGTGGCAGCCAGGATCGTGGACGAGCACGTCTGCAGCTCGTGGCCCGGTGGACGCAGCGCCCGGGTCGAGGACCTGCTGCGTGACACGGCCTGGACCGGCGAGGTCCGCGGCGCGCTGGATCGCTTCTGCGACGCGATACAGAACGAAACGTGATTGAACCGGCAGGCGCTCGCTCGGAGGGGAGCGAGCACGTCCGCGGCGAGTGAGCCAGCCCAAGCCGGTTGACTACTCTGGCGGACTACGATGGCCGAGATCATTTCACGACCGCGGGACGAGCAGTGCCAGTACACTGCTCATCCGCGGCTTTTCCGCGTCCAATGCACAGGAGCTCCGAGACACGGGCGTGCAATGGGCCGCCGGGACGATGCTCTGCCCCCACATCCATTCCAGCAAGGACAGCGGCGCGACCCAGAAGCTGAAATGCCCAACGCTCCACGTGAGGATGAGCACGCAGAGACCCGTTCGCGCGTTCGTATGGGAGGATGAATGGCCAGATCGCGATGTCAGCGATCGAATACTGGCCGGCGATGAATTCGTGCTGAGCAAGCTGATCGTCGAGTACGCCGTAGAGTCGTTCCATCTCTGCCGTCAAGCGCCGAAGCGTTCGCTCGTCGGACTCCCTCTCCATGTCCCGCAGAGAGCGCACTTGACCCGCGACCGGCCCGATGTTGGCGACTTGAAAGGTCAGCCATGACAGGACTCGGTAGCGTGCGCTTCGCTCGCGCGGCATGAGCTGACCAGATTTCTCCGCCAGGTATTGGAGGATGGCACCGGACTCGAACACGGCGATGGCGGGTCCGCCGCCCTCGACTTCGTGATCCACCAAACTGGGGACACGTTCGTTGGGACAAACCGCCCGGTAGGCAGGCTCGTGCTGAGCTCCGGACCGAATGTTCACCGGAATGACGCGATATGGGAGGCGCATCTCCTCGAGCGCGATCGTGACCTTCCAACAGTTGGGCGTCGGCCAGTAGTGAACGTCGAGCATGCTGTTCGACTCTATCGCGGAGCCTCCCGTCGCTGACGCCTTTTCGGGTCTGCCCCAGATCGACCGCCGCTCGATGCACCGGGAGCAGTCGCACCAGCGGCGTGAGCCACTACGCCGATACAAAACTCAGCAGTTCGGCAAGGGACGTGTCCATTTATCCACCATGCCGGGGTCGATCGGTCCCACACTTCGCGAGGTTTCCACTCAGAAAGGGCACTTTTCCGACACGAAATCTTCGGTCACAGACATTAAGAGGGCATGGCCAGAACCCGAAGAACCGTTCTCGCAGTCCCGCTTGCCAGCTTGACCGTCCTGTTGCTCGGATGCGCTTCAGAGTCCAACGGCGATGGGCAAAGCATCCAGGCTAACGACACTGGCGCTTCGACGGCGACCAGTTCGTCCCCGGGCCTTGGGACTCCAACACCGGGGTCGTCGGGAACCCTGCCGACCTCGGAGTCGACGCCGAGCGTTTCGCCGACCTTGGGGGGTCCGAGTGGCACCACCGAGACCCCAGTGACGACATCCGGCGGGACAGGCCCTGGCGGAACTGGCGGAACTGGAGGCACAGCGGGAACAGCGCCGACGGGTGACGCCACCAGCAACCCGACGGCAGGTCCCTCGGGGACGGGCGGCAGCACGCCGACCGGCGGGACCGCGACGAGCGGCAGCGGCGGAGCGGGCGGCAGCGAACCTGGCGCCGGAGCCGGCGGCCAGGCAGGGAGCGATGGCGGCGGAGCGGGGGGCATGCAGAGCCTGCCCAGCAGCTGCACCGGAGACCCGTTGCCAAGCGCCAACCCCACGAGCGCTGGCCCGTTCCAGGTAACGGCCGACAAGGAGGTGGGTCCGTTGGCCGGGGTTGTGCCTGATCCAATCTACGGCGACCAGCAGCAACGTTTCAACGTGTACCGCCCAAGCAACCTCGCGGACAGCGGTCACTGTCACCCCATCCTCATCTGGGCGAATGGATACAGGGACAACCCCGAACAGAAGCCCCCGGATTGTGTCGTCGACTCCGGCTCCAACCAGTGGTGTGGGCAGTACTCGCCAATGCTGAACCACCTCGCCTCACACGGATTCGTCGTGGTTGCTCCGCTCAGCACTGCCACGGCCGAAGGCGATCCACTCCCGACCATCGCTGGCCTGGACTGGATCCTCGAACAGGCGGAAGATTCGACCAGCCCCTACTATCACCGTCTCGATACGGTCAACATCGGCCAGCTCGGGCACTCCTATGGCGGGATGTCGACCTGCATGTCCGCAGGAGATCCTCGCTACAAGGCGCTGGCAACGATTTGTGGCACCCGCGCGCTCAGTGGCGTCCACACGCCGATGATGTTCTTCTGCGGCGGAAATGACAGCACGGTCGATTGTGAGGGCGTGAAAGACACGTACCGCTCCGTCACCGACCAGCCCGCGTTCTTCATCAACGAACTGGGCGCGGACCACGGTAGCTGGGTGTACCAGGGAGCGAATGGCGTCTCACTCTCCGCAGCAGCGGCTTGGTTCAGAGCTCACCTGATGGACGATGCCGAAAGTCGCAAGTTCTTCTACGGCCAAGACTGCAAGTTCTGCAGCGACAATCGCGTCCAAGTGGAGCAAAACAGCCTCATGACCCAGTGATCAGCGTCGCGGATCGATGCCCCATTCCATCTCCCTTCGAGAGTGGGGCCACGGCGCGGCGTGTCTTGCGCCGTGGCTGCGAGCTACCGCGCGCCCATGCTGAGTCACGGACGGTGAACGCCGGATAGAAACCGATCGACGTCGCGGCATTCGGCTGCTGCGCTTGTCGCACTCGGATTTCGAGGGCGGTCTACGAGACGAAAGCCGTGGGTGGTGACCGGTGTCTCGAAGTGTGATATGGAGTTGACTTCGTCGTATCCATTTCCCACAGGCGCAAACCACGTGCGGGGTGAGGCTCATGAGCGCGCCAACAATTCGAATAGCGAGCTGGCTCGCCTGTGCTGTGGCGGTGGGGTGCGGCGATCCGACCAACGGCGAAGACGTACTCGACAACCGTGATTCGCACGGCGGCTCTCCGCTCCCCTCCAGAGACGTCATGGACGCATCGGCGCCGTCAGCCAGTGCAGATGCTGGCGCAAACGACAGCGGTCAGCAAATCAACGTAGGGAGGAGACGCGACAGCGGCGACGGCGCGGCAGCAAGCGGCCGGGGAAATGGCAACGCAGACGAAGGCAGCCCCAGGGCGCGGAGCAACAGCGGTGGCGGCGGGGCGACCAGCAGCCGCCCCGGCGGCGTCGACGCTGGAACGGGAAGTGGAGGCGTGACCACCAAGGGCAACGACGGTGGTAGTGGGGGCGGCGTCCCTGATGATTCCACGGACAGCGCGTGCAACGCTGAGCAGATCTCGTGTGGCATCGGCGCGACCCCAATGTGTGTCGATCCCCTCACGAGTCGCGATCATTGCGGTGGATGCGACAGCGCCTGTGCCAGCGATGTTGCCTGTTCGTCGGGTGCCTGCGAGCTGCCGAGGTGCAGGCCGACGTTCAAGTTGGGTGGCCTGCCCACGGTCGAGACCGATGGCGCGCCATACGCACTGGCGGTGGGAGACCTGAATGGTGATGGCTATCCGGACATCGCGACGGCCAACTTCGACGCGGACACCGTAAGCGTACTGCTCGGCGACGGCCACGGGGGCTTGGTGCGTGGAATCGATCTCCCGACGGAGGACTCCCCCTCGGCCATCGTCGTTCTCGACGCGAACCGCGACGGCAGATTGGATCTGGCTACGGCAAACACGGGCGATGATTCCGTGAGCGTGCTCATGGGTCGAGGTGATGGGACATTCGGCTCGCCAGAACGATCTCCGGTTGGGGTTGCTCCCGTCGACATTGCGGTTGCCGACTTCGACGATGATGGCGTCCCAGATATGGTAACCGCAAACAGCGAATCCAAGTCGGTGAGCGTCTTGCTTGGCTCGGGCGATGGGACCTTTGCCGGCGAGGTCCGCTACGCCACTGGGTATGCCCCAAGTTCCGTCGTTGCCGGCGACGTGAACCAAGACGGCGCTGTGGACCTGGCAATCGGTGAATCCGGTGCTATCGGCGTATTGCTCGGTACGGGCGAGGGAACGTTCACCTCTACCCTAGACATGCCGGTAGAGCTTGCTCCCAAACTGGCCTTGGGCGACGTGAACGGTGACGGGGCGGTTGATCTCACGGTGGCGGCACCGAGCGGTCGGCAATCCGACGGCATGCTCGGCGTCCTGTTCGGTAAGGACGACGGCTCGTTCACGCCTCTCGCGGAGTTGGAACCAGGGCGAAGTCCCATCATTGGCACTGCCGACCTGAACGGCGACGGCCGATCGGAGATCGTCGTATCTACGAACAGCGCTCTGACGGTGCTTTCGGTGATCGACGACGGCGCGGTGGCGACCGCAGTGGACTACCTCACGATATCGCCGCCTACGAAAGCAGCGTTCGGTGACTTCAACGCAGATGGCTGGCCCGACATCGCGATGGCAAACCTCTGGGGGATCTCCGTGCTGATGGCGACAGGCGACGGCAACTTCGACGTTCCTGAGCGTCAGCCGACGGGAGCCGACGCGTACGCCCTTCTGCTGGATGACCTCGACGCCGATGGCCTGCTGGATCTTGCTACCACCACCGGTACGGAGACGGTGAGCGTTCAGCTCGGATTGGGAGATGGAACTTTTGCCCCGGGCAGACAGTACCGAACCGGCGCCGGCTACGGCAGTCTCGAAGCCGGCGACCTCGACGGCGATGGCCATCCGGAACTCGTGATGGCGGGCGAGTCCGAGAATGGGCTCTACGTGCTGTGGAATGCTGGCGACACGACTTACCCGTCCCGAACGGACTACGAACTCGCGACGCGCCCCGAGTTCGTGGCGCTTGCCGATCTGAACGAGGACGCGCAACTGGATATCGTGACTGCGAGCGGTAGCTTGCTGACCGATTCCGCGACCACGGTGCTGATCAACCAGGGCAACGGGATCCTCGTTCCCCAGGTTCACCACGATGGAAAGCCGTGGGCAAAGCTGGCACTCGTCGATCTGAATCACGACGGTCGGGCGGATCTGGTGGGGTCCAATGGCGAGCAAGACGGTCTGATCGTGGCGCTCGGATTGGGCGACGGCAGCTTTGGAGACATGTTGAAGTCACCGACGAATGGCAGTGCGATTTCCACGCAGAGCGCGGCGCTCGGGGATCTCGACGGCGATGGCGAGCTCGACCTCGTCGCGCCCGACCTGGCCTTGGGCTCGACGCAACTCGCTGTAATGCTCGGAGTGGGGGATGGAACGTTCACTCCCGCGGCACCGCACCGTGCGGAGAACACGGGAGCGGGAACGGTGACCCTGGCGGATATCGACGACGATGGCATTCTCGACTTGCTCTGGCTGGACTTTCGCGCCTTTGTCGGCGGCGAGACGATTGTCGCGCTTGGGGTTGGCGATGGCACATTCGGCTGTTCGACTGCGAGCTTGTCGGCGGCCACGGATGGGCCTTTCGCCTTGGGAGATGTCAATGGCGACCGGCGCATCGACCTGCTGGTTCCCCAGTCCCAGTCGGTTCTCGTACTCCTCAATCAACCATTGTAGTCGTCGCTGCAACCCCCCGGCCAGCGTTCGAGCGTGATCTGCTGGGTCGGCTCCGTCCCGGGGCGGGCGGCCCGCATGCGAGCAGCTGTTCATCCACGCGGTCTACCAACGAGGCGCTTTGCACCGGATTGTGGACCGCACCCGGAACAGGTGTGAATCGCCTGCGCCTCGCCTGCCACCCCGAACCAGCGTCCCAACCGTGTGCTTTCGGTACGACAAATGTCACCCAACCGCCTCCTGTCTGCCGCAATCGGTACTGTGTACCCACACGCGCAACTCGACGAGGATCGATGAACCTGGAAACCTACGCCCACTCGAGATTCTCCCCTCACCGCGGCCCGAGTGACCCAACTGTCATTGCGATCCGAGCGCCAGCGACGGAGTTGCGCAGGGGTACCCCTCGAAGGCTCGCGTCGGACAGCGCGAACCTCCAACCACGCGGGCCCGGGGCTCACGTCCGGGGCGGGCGGCGAGCACACCACGCTCACGGCTCCTGCGCGGAGACTGATGAGAGTCAAACGACCACGTGAGGAGACTTCCGATGACGTCAATGAATTCCGTCGACCACGCCCAACCGAAAGAAGCGCAGCGACTGAGCCAACACGGTCCAGGTACACGTCGCGCCCGCGTGGTGATGTTGTCGCTGAGTCTTCTCGCCGCCCATTGCGGTGGCTCGAATGATGCGAGTTCGTCCGACGGGGTCGGCGGAGCGATCACGCCCACATCCCCCACTGACTCGGCAACCACGAGCGACAGTACCACGAACCCGGGGAGCGCGAACGTTGACCCACGGACGCCAGGCAGTATGGGGGTCTCGCCGGGCCCCGACAACCAAGCGGCAACGTCCGAGTCGACATCCGCGACCCCAGCGGCCGCATCCGACGGCGCTGGCGGCGCGCCCGCGAGTGACCCGAGCGGAACGACATCGAGCGGCGCTGGAGGTGCCGCGGCCAACGGCACGTCGACAGGCAATGGCGGCGGGGGAGACGCATCTGCGGGCGGTGATGCGGCAGCAGGCGGCACCGACGATGGTGGTGGTTCCCCCGGCGGCGGCGCCAACACGCCGAGCGGAGGTGGCGCGTTCACCGTCACCTCACCGGGATGGATGGACATGGAAGGCTGCGACCCGGATGCGAAGACGTCGTGCGCGCCGGTGCCGAGCGGAATCACCCGCTCGGGAGGAGGCACGTCGCCTGAGCTGCAATGGAGCGGGGCCCCCGAAGGAACGCAGAGTTTCGTCGTGCTGTTACAGGATCTGAGCAACGGAACCGCACACTGGATCCTCTGGAACATCGGACCGACGGTCACCATGCTGGCAGCAAACGTCGACCAATCGACAGCAACTCCCGCGTCGCCAGCTGGCTCTCAGCAATGCGGCAAGGGTGCCGACTCTGACGGGTTCTACGGCCCCGGCGCGCCGTGCAACGTCTACGAACTCGTGCTCTACGCCCTGGCAATCCCAGAGTTCTCGCCGATGGACGACTCGGACGCGGAATCCGTGCGCATGCAGCTCGAAGCGCTCGGCGGCGACATCCTCGCAACAGCCACGCTGCGCGGACGAACGGATTCGGGGTGCTGAACGCTCCTTCCTGACTCACACGAAACGTTCGCTGTGAACTCGGCTCAGGGGGATCCCGGCGCGACGCGCGGCGTGGGTGATGCCATCGACGACAGCAGGCGGCCCGCAGACGTAAACCTCCCAGTCGGGAACCCCCACCGTCGGATCGGAAGTTGCCAACGCTCGCTCGAACGCATCCACGACGTTGCCGCAAAAGCCACCCCAGCCGTCACTCGCATCCCAGACGCATACGATGACTTGCAGCTCGGGCAGCAACTGCTTGACTACCTCCAATTGATCGAGCGCAAACAGATCCTCGAGCTTCGTAACCCCGAAGTAGAGCGTGATGGGACGCGATTCTCCCAGTTCGGTCATGTTGCGCAGCATCGACAGGAACGGAGCGAGCCCCGTTCCGCCAGCAACGAGAACGTGTCGGCGAAGCGTTTGACTGTTCAAAGCCAAGTGACCCGACGGCCCCCGCACTCTGATTGCGTCTCCGGGAGCCGCGACGTTCTTCAACCAAGTGCTGAACAGCCCATCCGGCTGCAGCCGAACGAGAAACGAGAATTCTCCGGACCAGTTCGGCGCGTTCGCGAGTGAATACGCCCGCCAGCTATCGGTTTGGGGCACTTGCAGTTCCATGAACTGACCCGGTTCGAACATCGCTGCCAGGTCGCCTCCTTCATCGAGATCCACGGTCAGGTCGAGTTGGCGGATCTCACCGCCGAGATCTCTGACGCTGGCGACGCGACACGTCCCGAACGCTGGAGGCGGCGCTTGCAGCATCGCGAGGTCACTATCCAACTCCACGACCAGCGCTCCACGCGCGTGTGTCCGACACAGCAAGATCGCACCGTCCGCGGCATCCTCCGCGCTCAGGGCGCTTTCGCTGTGCGTCGCCACTTCGTAGTCCCCGCTTCGACAGCGACCGCGACACGAGCCGCACGTTCCTTCACGACAAACCGCGGGGACGCGCAGCTCAGCGCGCGTGGCGGCGGCCAACAGTGTTTCGTCGCCAGCGCAGTCCAACGACAGCGATGCTCCGTCCCGTGTGACAATCTGAACCTCGTACGAAGCGGACGGCTTGGTTGGATTCATCTGAAACCCTGGTCGTCATTCGGCGGCGGGATGGGCGGCGTCATTCGTGGCGCCTGACGTACCCAGAATCGCGTTCAGATCGGCAGTGGCGGTGGTGATGGGTTTGATGTCGAATGCCTCGACCAGGCGCTGAAGAACCGGTGCGGTGATGAACGCCGGCAACGTGGGACCGAGGCGGATGCCCTTGACGCCGAGAGAGAGTAACGACAGCAGAACTGCCGCGGCCTTCTGCTCGAACCAGGATATGACCAGCGACAGCGGGAGATCGTTCACCCCACATTCGAATGCACCGGCGAGGGCCGACGCGATCTGAACCGCGGAATAGCTATCGTTGCACTGCCCGATGTCCAACAGACGCGGGATCCCCCCGATCTCGCCCATGTCGCGATCGTTGAAGCGGAACTTGGCACATCCAAGCGTCATCACGACCGAGTCTTGCGGGGCGCGCTCGACGAACTCGGAGTAGTAGTTTCGACCGGTGGCGGCACCGTCGCAACCGCCGACGAGGAAGAAGTGCTTCACGGCACCTGACCTGACGGCATCGATGACCACGTCCGCCACTCCCAAGACGGCTTCGCGTCCGAAGCCCACGGTGATGTGAGCGGGGGCGACGTCAGCGGCAAACCCGGGCAATGCTTTTGCTGCCGCAACGAGTGGAATGAAATCGTGGCCGCCCAGATGTCGAACGCCGGGCCACCCGACAGGCCCGCTGGTGAAGATACGACGCTTGTAGGCGGGGCCAGGCTCGATGATGCAATTGGACGTCATCAGGATCGGTCCGGGAAACGCCGCGAAATCGCGCTGCTGGTCTTGCCATGCGCCGCCGTAGTTCCCGACCAGGTGCTCGTACTGGCGCAAACCGGGATAGCTGTGCGCCGGCAACATCTCCCCGTGAGTATAAACGTTGATGCCCGAGCCTTCCGTTTGCTTCAGCAGGGCTTCGAGTTCGACGAAATCGTGTCCACTGACGAGGATCGCTCGACCGCGAACCGGAGTCGTACGCACGCTCGTGGGTTCGGGCACGCCGAAACGCTCGCGGTGACCGTGATCCAGTAACTCCATCACCCGGAGATTGGTCTTGCCCAGAGCAAGCGCCAAAGCGAGCAGCTCGTCAACGTCCGTCGGGTCCAACGCGAGAACCGCCAGGGTACGCTCGATTTCTTCGTAAACCGCGTCGTCCTCCTGCCCCAGCTGCAGAGCGTGATAAGCGTACGCGCAAACGCCTTTGACCCCGTACAGCACGAGCGCCCGCAGGCCGACCACGTCTTCGCCTACCTTCTCGAGGCCGAACCGCACGGCACCGAGATGTGCCTGCTCCAAAGCTCGTCTCGCATCGCTCGGGATCTGCCAACACGCCGGCCCCGTGATCGTTTCCGTGGGCCGCCCCGCGTGATCACTGGCTGCCTCGTAGCCCGCGCGAGCCCGATCACGGTGTTTCGCCGCCTCACGTAGTAAAGCGACGAAGCGATTCGAGTCGAAGTTGACGTTGGTGAGCGTCGTAAACATCGCGTGGAGAATGAAGCGCGCTGCTTCCCGATCTCCTTCGCCGAGTTTTCGCGCCTTCCAATCGTATTGGGCGATCCCTTTCACGGCGTAGATCAGCAGGTCTTGAAGGTCCGACGTCTCACGGGTCTTGCCGCAATTGCCCACGTCGGAAGAGCAGCCGTCAGCACCATTTGAGCTGCGGGTAGTTTGTTCACACTGGTAGCAGAACATGGGGGACCTCCATCTCTGTCGACGGTACGCCAGGGGTGTGGTACGCGCAGCGCACAAAACGTCGCGCGTAAATGTTGCAGCAACGAAACACGCTACCGACACGAGAGAGACAAAGCCTGCGTGTTGCCCCTGAGACCCGAGACGCAGCCGGAGGCGAGGATTCCTCGACAGCCGTACGTTTCCCGCCAGCGTCAAACGGAGCGGTCTTGGCATAGGGTGCCAGGAGACACGCTGACGGGTATCCCGATTCTTCGCACCAGAGGCACACGCACGCACAAGCCAGGGCGGCCTTCGGTGCGACTCGCTATTCGGTCAGGATCTCGACGTTGTCGATGCTCCAGCCGGTGTTGGCGGAGCCGTCCACGTAGTCGAACAAGAACCCGATCCTCACCGCACTGCCTGCGTAGCTGCTCAGATCGCGTCGTGCCGCGGTCCACGTGGCGCCATCGCCGCTGATGTCAGCGCCGACGGGTTCCCAGTCACCCCATACACCTTGGGAATCGAGCTGCTGAACCTCGACGCGCCCGACGGTATTGCCGCTCAAACGAAACCATTGATCGAACCACAGTGCCAGCGCCTGCCCCGAGGCGATAGTCGGCAGCTCGAGGACGGGTGAGATGAAACGGCTGTCGGTTCCCGTGTAGTTGCCACCCGTGTTGGTCCCCGCGATCCGGGTGCCATCCGTGGCACCGGTTCTCACCGCCACGTCCCACAGGCCTCGTTCGGCCCACCACCGATGGGTGTCGTCTTCGAAGCTCTCGTGATAACCCGTCACCCCATCCACGACGATCGTGCTCGCACGAACCGCGATGGTCACGTCGTCGATGGACCAACCCGTGTTGGCGGAGCCGTCCACGTAGTCGAAGAGGAACGCAATCCGCACCGTCTTGCCCGCATACGCGCTCAAGTCGCGGAGCGTTTCTGTCCACGTCGCACCATCACCGGTGACGTTCCCGCCGATGGTCGCCCACGCTCCCCACTGCCCCGGACCCGTCCGTTCCTGAACCTGAACCGAACCATTCGTTGCTGCGCTCAGACGGAACCATTGGTCGAAGGTGAGCTCGAGCACCTGTTCGCTCGACACGCTCGGCAGCTCGAGCGCGGGTGAGATGAAGCGGCTGTCGGTTCCCGTGTAGTTGCCACCCGTGTTGGTCCCCGCGATCCGGGTGCCATCCGTGGCACCGGTTCTCACCGCCACGTCCCACAGGCCTTGTTCGGCCCACCATCGATGCGTGTCGTCTTCGAAGCTCTCGTGATAACCCGTCACCCCATCCACGACGATCGTGCTCGCACGAACCGCGATGGTCACATCGTCGATGTACCAACCGGTGTTGGCAGAGCCGTCCACGTAGTCGAACAAGAACCCGATGCGCACCGTCTTGCCCGCGTAGTCGCTCAAGTCGCGCGCCGTTTCCGTCCATGTCGCGCCGTCGCCACCGACGCCACTGCCCACGGTGATCCAGTCAGAATCGTCCTGCGCTGGCCGTTCTTGGACCTGAACGTAGCCCTTCGTCGCCCCGCTGAAGCGGAACCAGTTCATGAACCGCAGCTCCAACATCTGATCGCCCGCAATCTGAGGCAGTTCGATGTTCTGACTGATGAACCTGCTGTCCGTTCCGGTGTAGTTCCCATTTGGGTTGGTGGCCGCCACGTGAGTCGCGGAGGGGGCGTTGTTGCTCTCCCCCACAGCCCACTGACCATTGTCTGCGAACCAGCGAGGATCGTCTTCGAAGTCTTCCGAGAAGATCGTGCCTTCCGCTGGCGCGCAGTCGTTGGCTGCATCGCCGGGGCAAACGTCCTCGGTGGCGTCGCGACAGCCGTCTGCATCGGCATCGGTGGACGGACCAGAAGTCCAACCGATTTCCCCCAGTGGACACGCATCGGCGCCATTCACGACACCGTCGCCGTCTTGATCGTCGTCCCCGACGTCGCAGGTACCGTCGGCGTCGCGATCGGCACCGTCGTTCGCCGGATCTCCCCCGCTGCCGTCGGCACGTGTAGTGGCACAGTCATCGCACCCGTCCGCATCGGCGTCCCGGCAGCGACTCGCGTCGCTGGGGTGACTGTCCTCGTCGTTTGCCACGCCATCCGCGTCGATGTCGCTTTCCCCCACATCACAGATCCCGTCCATGTTGGCGTCAGGACCGTCGTTGGCCGGATCACCCCCGCTCCCATCCGAAGCCGTCACGGTACAGTCGTCACAACCGTCCGCGTCGACATCGCGGCAGCGCGAGGCGTCGCTCGGATCGCGGTCGTCGGTATTGGCCACACCGTCGTCATCCAGATCGGGGTCCCCCGCGTCGCACAAGCCGTCGTCATCCAAATCGGCGCCGTCATCTGCAACGTCGCCACCGCTGCCATCAGCTCCGCGCTGTGAGCAGTCGTCGCAGCCGTCCGCATCGACGTCTCGACAGACGGTGGGGTCGTCCGGAGCAATGTCCTCATCGTCAGCAACGCCATCGCCATCTCGGTCGTCGCCGGCAGGCACCGGCGTGTTCCGGTCGTCGCAGCCGTCCCCGTCTGGATCGCTTTCGGCATCCGACGTCCAGCCGAGTTCACCCATCGGGCAGTCGTCGTCGACATCGTTGACGCGGTCGTTGTCGTCATCGTCATCGCCGTCGTCGCAGCGGCCGTCGCCATCGTAATCCGGCCCATCGTTGCCAACGTCGGGCTCGCCTCCAGCAGCGCAGTCGTCAGAGGTATCCTGATCGCGATCGCCACAGAGCAGCGGGTCGGTCGGGTAGTCGTCGTCCCGATCTCTCACGCCGTCGTTGTCGTCGTCATCATCCTCGTCTTCGTCGTGGCAGCCGTCGTTGTCGGCGTCGTTCACGGGATCGGGGATCCAGTCGACTTTGCCGCGAGGGCACCCGTCATCTTCATCTTTGACGAAGTCGTTGTCGTCGTCATCGTCATCATCGTCGAGCTGCCCGTCGCCGTCCCAGTCTGCTTCACGGCAGTCTTCATCCGTGGAGCCGTCACAGTCGTTGTCGATGCCGTCACAGATGTCCAGCTGGCCCGGATGACGCGAGGACTCGGAATCGTCACAATCGGACTTGAGAACCGACGCGCCGGGAATGGGCGAGCAGGACAGGCTCAGCATCTCTCCAGCGCCGTACAAGTCCTCGTCCTCATCGGCGTACCACGGCACTGGACCCGGATCGTTGTCGATCTCGCCATCGCAATCGTTGTCTTTGTTGTCGCAGAACTCCGGTTGTTTCGGATGTCGCGCGAGATCGGTATCGTCGCAGTCCGTACCGCAACGCAAATCCCCGTCTTCGTTGACGTTGCAACACTGATCACTGACGGCTCGATCGCCGTCGGCATCGAGGTCGCCGAACGTGTCGGGATCGCAATCTTCGTCGTGGTTGTCCGGATCACACACCTCGACGTTGCCGGGAAATGTCGTCGGATCGTTGTCGTTGCAGTCGTTGCCGCCACAGCTCGTCGATTCGTGCCCGTCGCCATCGATGTCGGCTTCCTCGGAGCACGCAACACACTCGCGATTGGTCTCGTCGCAGGCTCGGTCCGGACACGCAATCTTGCCACGGACGCAACCGAGTTCATCCGCGTAGGCCGAATCAGGATCACAACGCTCCACGCCATTGCAGAAGCGACCGTCGGAGCACTGACTGTCTTTTCTGCACACCGCACCGGCATCGTCCCCGTCAGTCCCACCGTCGTCGGATTGCTCGGGGTCGTTCTCAACGTGGGCACCGTCGGTCGACACGCATGCGGCGCTCATTGTGAACACCGCCAGCAAGCTCAAAAGGATTCTCGTGTTGTGCATCTGCGTCCTCCGCTGCTCAGCCGCGTTAACACGGAGTGCCGCTGAGGCAAACCGTCGACCGAGCGCATTGGCCAAATGAGCAAACGACGTGCCACACGCGAATGCGGCGTTTGCGTAGGATCAGAGCGTTTTTGAGATCGCGATTGGTTCGGTGTCGGTCCAGTATCAGTTCGGTTCGTAGCCCATCTGGCTACTTTACGCAGGACAGCACCGGCGCTCCGAGCATGCGCGCCTCAACTTGATAGGCTAAGTAAATTTGAGCACCGCCGTCGGCGGTATAGAGTGTGGGGGCAGCGACATCTGCGTAGGACACACTCAACGGCACCGGCTCCGCGTCCAGCCGCTCGCCATCCACTTCGCTGATTCGCGCCCCGACGATTCTCGCCGCAATTTCGTCCTCGGCAGACCAAGCGATGACCCAACCGCCGTCGTTGTATTCGTCTACGACCGTTCCATTTCGCTTCACGCCGCGCTGCAGCATCCCCTGTTCGACGTAGGCCAGAGTCGGGCGCACATCGCTGCCCGTTGCGGCAGCGCGAGCGAGCTCCACCGGGGGGTGATGCTCGCAGAAGACTTCCGACTCTGGCAAATAGCCGACACTTGTGAACATCACTCGAGCGTCCTGCTCTCCACACCGTTCGAGCCAAGTGAGGCCTATGGACAGTCCCAACCGGTCTCCGCAGACGTTTGTCAGGGCCGTCGCGGGAGCGATGCTCACGTGGTCAGGGGACGAGGCGTGAAGGCGAAAGCCGTCACCGACGGCCAGGTCGGGCGCAGCCTTCGAGAGGTCGAGCGGCGCGACGAAGTGCAACTCCAGCTCCCCCTCTGACGTCGCGAACGCGAGAAAATGTCCACGATCAGCGGGAGAGCCCGGCCAGACGGCAACGGCGGGAGCACCACCGCCGCGGCTGAAGCCCAGAGTGGTCGGCGTCGCGCCGTCGGTTCCCTGCACCCAAGCGGCCTCGTTGTCGCCCTCTTCGACCCAGATCCCCAGCGCCTGTACCGGTACACTCTGCCCATCTCCACAGCGCGGCCGTTCGACGCGATCACCCAGCCAAGCAACCAGCCCCTGCAGTGCTTGCCCTGGCGGCTCAATCAACGAAAGCGCAGGTCGTGCGGCCCCCGGTGTGTCCGGGTGATGAGCGCCGCTCGCTGGCCGCGCTGGCGCGGCTTGCACATCGATACCGAGAAAAGTATTGGCTCGCTCGACAGGGCCCGTCGCCTGCAGGCTGGGGCCTCGAGGCTCGAGTGTGCCGAGCCGAAGCTGCCCCTCCGCGGCGCCACTCGTATTCACGCCAACGGCGATCCACGTCGACGCCCCCTGCGCGACGACGAGTTCATCGATCTGGCATTTGGGGCCGGCGTCTCGATCGCGCGCGGTGGGGCAATGCGCCCAGGGTGTGAGCTGATCGAGCTCAACTTGCTGAACGCCCGACAATACGGCGAAACGCTCATACGCAGTGAGTGGGAGGCGCCCTTCTCGCGCGGGACCGAAGCGAACCACGCCGCGATCAGGCAAACCGGCGAGTAGCTCCTCGCTCGAGGCCGCAGGCCTCAGCACGTTCTCGTCGATGACGCCGTCGCAATCGTTGTCGATACCGTCGCATACTTCGTCGTGGTCGGGGTGACGCCGCCTGTCGGAATCGTCGCAGTCCAGCGGCGCGCCGCTGGCCACCGAGGCGCAGCGACCGTCTACTGCGCCGTCACCATCGACGTCTCTGGGCTGCAGTTCGCATCCGATCCCGTCGGCGCGGCACTGGTAGCGTTCACAGGCATCGTCGTTCAACGTTTCGTTCAGCGGTGCGCACGCTTCGTTGCTCTTACACTCGACGAGATTGAGATCGTCGAGGCTGAGACTGCACCCTGACAAAACGCCGAACAACAAGCACCAACCGCGCAGATCCATTCGCTCGACCCGGCCGCTAGAGCACCGATCCGCTTGCCACCACACGGAATTGCCCCGAAAGATCGCTCTGGGATCGGTGAGGGCGTTTCTCGGCGCCACCGTCGATTCCCTTTGCGCGCAGCTCGGTGCCCCAGGTGTTTGCTTTGTCGCAGCAGTCAACGTGATTGCTGCTCGAGGCGTTCGTCCGCTCCGCATCAGAATGCCCCGTGAAGCATGCCGACGGTACGATCGCCATCGAGTGCGAATCCAACCGTCAACTGGGATCCGTCGGGCTCCGAGCCCCAGTCCGTGATGAAGTAGAGCACCCCGCTGGTCAGGGCCAGGATGCCGGCGGCGCCGAACGCGATGTCGGCACTGAGCGCCAGATTGTCGATCTCACGCTGGTCGTTGCGGTCGGCAAGGAGCGGTTCACTCGCAGCATCGTCGTGCTTGCGCCTCGCAAGAACCCCTAAGGTGACGCCAACCCCGGTAGCAGCCACGCTCGTCGCGATGCCCGTCCAAAACCACGCCGGTGCGATGCCGTCGCTCGTGTCGATCGGCGTCAAAGTGAAATCGACGGGATAACGACTGCCGGCGGCGACCCGCAGCTCGCGCTTGACAGGTTCGAAGCCGCGCGCGCGCACTTCGACCGTGTGTCGTCCACCTTCGATGGTCACGGCACCCGGCGCCTGTCCAACCAGCAAGTCGTCCACCCACACCTGGACCTGGGTATTGCTGCTGATCTCGAGGACGACCAGGACCTGGCGCAGCGCGGCGATGCTTTCGCGAAGGGCGCTGGCATCCACCGAGGAGTTGCCACCTTCATCCCAGGCACGAGTGAAGGTCCCGAAGGCCCGAGCGTAGCGAAAGAGTTTCTGCTCACAGAGCGCGATGTTGAACAGCGCCTGATAGCGCTGGGGGTGACCGTCGAGCAGTTCGTAGGCCCGGGTGAACTCGCCAATCGCTGCCTCGTAGTTGCACTCGGCAAAGAGCTGCTCGCCCAGATCGATGTGCAGTCGCGCCTTCTGCATCGCCGGATGCTCTGACGTCCTGGCGCCCGTGGAAACGGAGGCTTGAGCAGACGACTCCTCGGGCTCACCCGCCGACTCGTCGCACGGCGGAGACTGTGCCATCACCGGGAACGCCCCGAGGCTCATCGACAGGACCAAGCCCACGCGCAGCACCCACCGAGCCCCAACCTCAACGCCGAATGCACGACAGGTCGAGACGATTGCTCGAATTGACAAGCCGATCGGTGCTCTGGTCACGCCAAGTCTTTCGATTTACCGGGGACGACCGATCCGACGCAGCGCCGGGTTTGGCAACAAGCGGCTGCGCTGAGTCGACGGCGCGGGTTGAGGAGGCGTAGCGCTCGTTCGATCGGGTGCTACGGAGGCAGATTCAGCTGGATCGATTACCGAAGGGACCGCGGGAGCCTTCACGGCCGAACTTGGGCTGGTTGTGGATGAAACCGGCGCTGCAGTAGGGGATGGCTGAGCTTCGGGGTCCACCCCACGATCTGAATGTCGCGATCCAGCTCGGTCAGAGGAGACGGGATTCGACTTGGGTAGTCTGGTTGCTTTGGCCGCAGCGGGCACCACGGCGGTCCTCGGATCTGGCGCTGAATCGAGTGGTGGTGCGGGGGGGTCTGTAGATGCGGCTTCGACAGTCTGCAACGGCTCGTCCATCGCTTTCGTCAGCGCTGAGGGCTGGGGCGCAACGGAGTCCTGCGAGGAGTCCGTACGCATGGCGACAAAGGTCGTGAATACGGCGCCAAGAAAGACAGCGGTCGCCACCGACGCCCAGCCCGCTCCCCGTCGTGGGCGGCTGAAGTGGACCTCGCGTGGCGCTTTGCCGGCTGGTGGCACTGACTGAACGGTTGCTACCAGCCCGGACAAGCTATCAACCAGCGCTCCTCTGAACTCAGCCACACTGCCGTAACGTTGCGCGCGATCCTTGGCCAACGCGCGCTGCACCACGCCGTTGAGCACGTCTGGAGCATCTCGACGGGAAGCCCCCAGATCGGGCGGGCGCTCGTAGCAGACCTTGAGACTCAGCGCTGCCAGCGTCTCGGCGCTGAACGGCGGAGCGCCGGTGAGCACGTAGTACAGGATGCCGCCCAGCGCGTAGACGTCCGCTCGCTCGTCGATGTCGCTAGTGCCGAGAGCTTGCTCGGGCGCCATGTACTGTACGGAGCCGAGCACCGCGCCGGTCTTCGTGAGTTTGCTTTCGCCGTTGCTCGCTTGAAGCTTCGAGATACCGAAGTCCAGTACTTTCGGCACGAGTTTGCCCCCATCGCGGCGAACCACGAACACGTTGGCAGGTTTCAGGTCGCGGTGGACTACCCCACGCCGATGAGCGGTTTCAACGCCCTCGCAGATCCCGAGCATGATCTGCAACACTCGGTCGAAGGACTGAGCCTCTTCGCCAGCAATGAAACAGTCGAGATCTTCTCCTTCTAAGAACTCGAATACCATGAAGGGCGCGCCGTCATCGAGTTCACCGAAATCGAAAATGCTCACGACGTGCTCATTGCGGACCTTGACGCAGACGCGAGCCTCCCTTTCGAAACGTTTGACAGCATCCGGAGAGTACTGCTGCTCTCCACGCATGACCTTGAGCGCAACCCGATCTCCGAGCGGTTCGTTGACCGCTTCGTACACGACGCCCATCCCACCTGCACCGATCTCGCGCACGACTCGGTAGTGTCCTCCTACCGTGGAGCCCACCAGTGAGAGCGGATGAGGTGGATCTGCGATCATGGTACTCGCGTCCTCGCCGAAGCGGTCGCCTCGAGGCCGCTTGCGCCTTCACGACACCTGCACCCTCAGGACACCGCCACAGTACCGAGGGCGTGACGCGATCGCAAACCACTGAAACACCCGTTGGGACACTGAGGGTGAACTGCGTGACAGATTGTGGTACTGATCACGCGCGGCGCGCTGTCGGGCGGCGTCCATGACGGGAATATGTCATCGAGGACGGATGCGGAGACGATTCGAGTAGCGACTCAGCGCTCGACCAGTGGCGCGTTGGACGCGGTGGGCGTGACAATCCTTTGGCATCCTGACCCATCTCGGGTGGGTGACGTGGCAACGCTTCTCGACACGGCGGGAGGTGGTCCTGCTCTGCTGAGTCGAACGGCTCCCTGCTTTCGAAACGCGTCGGGGCCCCAAACCGGCGACCTCGAGACGGCCACGATCAGTCGCAGTGAGCTGCTTCTTCGAGGTGATCCCGACGGGAGCGTGCATCTCGATGGGGCGTGGGACGTCCAGCGCTTGGAAGTCGATGGCGCGCCCGTCGACGGACCCACGACGTTCCAACGCGACGCCCTGCGTAGCGGCGTGGTACTCGAGTTGGGGCGAACCGTGGCCCTACTGCTACACACCGTCGGCATACGAAGGGGGCGCGACGACGAGTTGGGGATCGTCGGTCAGAGTGCCGCCATCCGCGCGTTGCGGCGTGACATTCACAAGGCCGCCCAGATCCGCGAGCCCGTCTTGGTGCGCGGAGAGACCGGCTCGGGCAAAGAGCTGGTCGCAAGAGCACTACACCAGCTGAGCCCGCGTCGCCGCAAGCCGCTGGTCATCGTGAACGGCGCCGCGCTGTCCTCCGGTGTCGCCGAGAGCCAACTGTTTGGGCACGCCGAGGGGGCGTTCACCGGTGCCACGACGGCTCACGAGGGGTTCTTCGCGCAGGCGGACGGCGGAACCCTGTTCCTCGACGAGATCGGTGACTTGGCGGAAACCATCCAACCCAAGCTGCTGCGCGTGTTGGAAGCTGGTGATTTGCAGCCAGTGGGGAGCAGAACGCGGCACGTCGACGTTCGAGTGATCACCGCGACCGACCGCCCACTGGAGCAAGCCGTACGAGAGGGGAAATTCCGCCTCCCGCTCCTCAAACGACTGACGGGCTGCGAGCTGGTCGTTCCTCCGCTGCGCGAACGACGCGACGACGTCGGTCGACTGTTTTGGCACTTCCTGCAGCGCGAGCTGGGAGAGGTATCGCCGAAACCCAAGTGGGCACCAACGCCTCGGGAAACACGCATCCCCAGCGCTCCGATCGCGCGCCTGGCACTTCATGATTGGCCCGGAAATGTACGCGAGCTGGAAACCGTCGTGCGCGAACTGGTCCGAGACAACCTCGACCAAGACGTTCTGCACTGGAGCGGCACGCTGAGCAGACTCCTCCAGCGAGACGGCGTGCAGTCCACTCCCCCCCGAGCGACACGATCGCCGAAGTCGAACTCGGACTCGACCATCCCCCCACCGCCGAGTATCCGCCGTGCAGTGGCGACGGGGGCGGAGCACACGACCGGTGACGCTGCTTTCGAAACGCGCGGCGCCGATCCGAAGACACGACGGACCGATCGAGAGTTGCTCATCTCCTTTGAAACTCACGGCTTCGAGCTGGCGCGAACGGCCCGCGCTCTGGGCATGAACAAGGGTTGGTTAATCCAGCGCCTAAAGCAGGCGGGATGGCAACCAGCGGCCGACCTCGGCATCTCGGAGATCACAGCTGCCCTGGAGCAGTGCGCGAGCAGCGTGGAACACGCCGCTCAGCGGCTTCGCGTTTCGACCAAAGCCCTGCGCAGCCGGATGACCTCTCTGGGCATCACCGCGCGCTGACGGGTTTGCGATGAGGCGTCGGCTACTGCAGCTGGGCTACAAGCTCGAGGAGCGCTACCAAATCGATGAACTCATCGCTGCCACCGATATGAGCCAAGTTTACACCGCGACGGACCGGGTGGAAGGCAACGAGGTTGCGGTCAAGCTCCTGCTCTCGCGACGCGCCGAGACCAGGTCCGAGCTCGAAGCGTCAGCGCCGGCACGAATCGATCATCCTGCAGTCGTGCCGGTGCTCGCTCACGGGGTGGAGGCAGCGATGCGCTACCTGATCCTGCCCTTGCTTCATGGAGAGACCCTGGCCGATCACCTTCGCCGCACCGGTCCGTTGCCTGCCCCAGAAGTCCTGCGCGTGGCCACGACACTGTGCGACGCCGCACACGCCGCTCACCGCCGGGGACTCGTGCATCGGGACCTCAAGCCCAGCAACGTGTTCCTGGAGCACCGAGACGACAGCATCGTCGTGAGAGTTCTCGACTTCGGCGTCGCGAAGTGGCTGGATGGATCCGGGGGCACGAAAACCGGTGAGCTGATGGGCACGCTGGCGTACATGGCGCCGGAGCAAGTGCACGACAGCAAACAAGTCACACCCAGGGCCGATGTCTATTCGCTCGGCGCGATCGTCTACGAGATGTGGTGCGGCGTTGCGCCGTTCACGGCCAACACTCAGGTCGAGCTGGCCAATCGAGTGATGTACGACACCGCACCTGCGCTGGCCTCGCGCCGAGCAGATACACCAGCCCTCCTCGACACGGTCGTGCAGCAAGCCCTTGCCAAGGAACCGAACCAACGCCTGGCCACGGCGAAACTACTCGAAAAAAAACTCGGCGAAGCGCTGACAAACATGGAGAGGGGCTGAACCCACGTCATCGTTCGCGAAGCGCACTCGTTCGACCAACGTGGTCGAAACGGCCCTCACCCCCCAAGGCGCAATCTCGATTCCATTCTCTGTTGCATCGAACGAGTGTTTCGCGAACGGCTCATTCAGCAAGCTGCTCGGCGCTCCAAGTGGAGTAGTTCGCCGAGACGAGCGTCACACGCCCCAATGCATCGCGCTCCATGTACTCCGCGGTCTGGCCACCGCGCTGATTACGAAAGATCAGCACGACACTGCCGATGCCAGCATAGGCGCCGATCAACTCGAAGTGCAGGTTCGGAAAGATCCGCAACCCTTCGGCGAAGTAGGCGCGAAGGGCGTCGCGGCCGTGCACTTGCCCCGACGCGTCACCGAGCAGTTGAGTCACGGTGGGCGAGCGCAGCACCACGTCGCTCGAATAGTGGCTCATGATCGCGTCCAGGTCATGAGAGTTCCACGCCGCAATCCACTCCTGGGCAAACTGCCGATGGTCCGCACTCATCGTCTCATCTCGTCCTCGTCTGCGGGGGTCCAGCGGCGCATCGTCTCAGAATGCACCGCCGCCGACAATCGTTCAACCAGGGCGTCGCGGTCGGAATAGGTCGCTCGTCGACAATTCGTCTCATTCGACGTCTCCTCACGGACAGGTTGACAGGCCCTGTCCACAAACGGCGGTCGCGATTTGCCGGCATACGCCCGTTTGGTGCTCGACCACATGATGGCACGACGTTCGCAGTTGGCGCGTCGCGATGATCAGACCCGTCACGCCGAACGGATACGCCGCACCAAAGCACCCCGCCAGCGGTCCTCCCCTCGTTCGGCGCTCGAAGCCCGTCGTGGCACTAGCCTGGGCAATGATCGGCGCGGCATGTCTGGGACCGAGCGCTGCCCTCGCCACCCCTCAGCACGCCCCTCCGGATTTGGTCGCGACATCGCGCGCCGTCGACGATCCAATTGGCACCACGGGCAGGGCTGCCGCTGAGTCCGCGTCCAGTTCTGTCACGGCACGCGCTCCCCACTGGGGTGCCGCGACGGCCATGGCAACTCGTGTCGCAGCCGCAGCGGGGTTTCCGCCTGCCCTCACTGACGGTCTGACCGACACCGCTGCCTTCGAAGAAGTGCTACTCGCCCCACGTTGCCCCGCAACCCGCCTCGAAGCAGTCTCTGAACTGGCCAACCCCGACGAATCGATGGCGACGCTGCGACGACATTCTACCGAAGGACGGCGGACCCTGCGTGTCGGTGGCAGTCTGGGGGGCTACCGCGTCGCGCACATTGGCGACAATCGAGCGCTGGGGATCCCGAGCGTATGGCTGTGGGACGGATCCGGACTGTGTCAGGTCCCGTTGAGCAGGGCGCACCTCGGACCAACCCTGCCGACCGCAGCCGAACCCGTGGCGTCGATGCCAACCCCACGGAGTGACACTCGCGCTGACCTGGCACAGCGTGTCGACGACGCCGTCGTCTATCGCGGTGGTAATCATCGAGCCGTACGTCGGGAAATCGTGCGAGATGTGCTCGAACACGTCGGTGAGCTGGGTGTGAACCGGCGCTGGGTCGGCGCAGACGACGGCTCGGCTGGCTGGCGATTGGAGTTCGCATCGGGCTCGGTGCTCGATTCGCTGGGCTTACAGAGCGGAGATCGCTTGCTTCAAGTAAACGGCATGACGTTGAAGAGCCCAACCGAAGTACTGCACGCGTACATGCGCCTGCGCGAGGCACTACAGCTCGACGTAGACGTGTTCAGACAGGGCGAACGCCACCGGCTCACCATCAGTATCGAGTGACCCGAAAGGCCAACAGCGCGTGCGTGGCTCTTCCACTACCGATGCAGCGCCTCGTCGGCGAAGAGCAACATCTCGTAGCAGCCGGGGCCCTTGTTGAAAGTGTAGGAGTGCGTGCCGTGAGCAAGCAGAAGGTCGTTGCGCACGCCGACGTCGTTCAAGCTGCGGTGCAGCTGCTTGGTTACCTCCAGGTAGTAGTCCCCCCAACTGGTGACGAGCCGCACCTTCAACGCAGGATTGACGGCCAAAGCCTTCTTGGCGAGCTCGGCGAAGGTGCTGAGTTCTCGTTCGTCCACGGCGGGTTGCATCGCCTCCACCGCGCCGAACGCTCCAGGTTCGGTAAACCCAATCAACAACGAGGCGCGGCCACCCAAGCTCACGCCATCGACGCCCACCCGGTGCGGATCGGCGGTGGCCGGCGTGCGTCGACGCAGCTCCGGCAACAGACGCTGGGTGACGAACCCAGCCAAATGCGCGGCGTTGTCGAAGGCCTCAGGGCCTTTGAGCACGTCCGGCAGATAGGGCGTGGCGATGATGAACGGCGTGAACGGTCGCTGCGCCAAGCGCTCGTTGATCTCCACCAACCGCTCCGGTGCAACGAAGCCCTGAAAGTCCTGACGCGTCAAGGGCGGCTCGGCGATGCGTCGCAACGCCGCCGTCAGCTCGTAGTCGTCGAACCAGCCGCGCACCCCCCGCTGCGGCCCCTTCTTCGACTCGCCGCGACCATGAAAGGCGATCAGCACGGGCAGTCGCTCGCTCGGCGCCTTGCGAGCGGGCACGTGCACGGCCACCGGCATCGCTCCCCACTGCTCATCGTCGAACTCGAGCACGATGTCGAAGGCGGTCAGTGGCAGGTCGAGTGGCTGCGGCTGGGTTTGGTCGGTGGTCTGGGTGGCTTTGGCGCTTGCCGGCTTCAGCGAAGGCGCCTGAGCCCTACTCGCAGGCTCGGCGCTCGCTGCAGATGGACGCGCTCCCGACGACGGCGCGTGGCCCACGGCGCAACCCAACAGTGCGAGCGCCGGCAACCAACGCAGCGAGTTCGAACCCCGGACCTGGCCGTATCGAGTGATCGAGTGCGATGACGGAACGCAACGCGGCACGGCGGCATTGTCGACAATGCCCCCGCCGATGTCGAGGGGTCGGTGTGCGGTCCCAGGGATGACCAAGGAGCTTTCCGCCGTCGAAAAGTGCCGGGACGGAAGCCCGCCTGGGCCCCAGACGCTCGGCGCACCGTCGCGGACGGGCCTTTCCACGAAAAATCGCGTCCGGAACGGCTTCGAACGCGTTTGGCAGCCGCCAATCGCATTCAGAAGCGCGATGAACGCGTTTGGCAGCCGCCAATCACGTCCGGGACGGCTTCGAACGTCGCGCGCCGTCGCACGGGACGCGGCTCACCATCCAGAAGGGCTCCGGCGCCTCCGCGACGCGCTTGGAACGGACCGGAACGCGATTGGCTGGCGCCAAACGCCTTCCGAGCCCCCTAGACCCGGGCATCTCAGGGCTCCTCGCCCTCCTGAGGATGCTGGCTGCTGAAGGCCACCCTCACTCGTTCGGCGGTTCGTCCACGATGGTTTGCCCGGGGCGACGACGAGAGGGGCGAACGCGGGCGGCTAGCTCCTTCTGATCAGCCAGGATGAACAGACCCTCGAAGATCGTCGCGATACCAGTGAAGGTACGGTCGTAGTCGGCGATGGCAGCATTCTTGGCAACCAGCGTGGTCTGGGCCTCGCGCACCTCACGCGCGACGTCGGACAGGCGTTCGTTGAGGACCTGTCGTTGGTCTTGCAGCTGCTGCGCGACGCTGGACGTGTCGATGGCGGCCCCCGCCACGCGCGAGGTGCCAAGACTCACGCGCTGCAGCTGCGCGGCAACCGCGTCGGCGAAACGTTCCAGAGCGACGGGATCGGACGGAACCGCGGAGCTGAAGACGGTGGCTGCGATTTGCTGGCCGTACAGACCGATGACGATCTCGCGTAGCTCGACGAGCAAGGACGCCAGGCTTCTCGCAGCCTGATCCCGAGCATCGCGCGCGGCCGGATCGTCAGCGAGCTCCGCCTCGTGAACGGTATCTCTGTCGACCATCTCGTTGCGCGCGTCCAATATCGACTGCAGTAGTCGATCGAGCAACTGTTGCACGGTGAGCGAGCCGTCAACTCGCAGGCGTTGAGTCAACACCTCGCTGAGCAACGTACTCTGAGCCTGACTGAGCGCCGCAACCGCTTCTGCTGATTTCTGGCGGTCCGTCACCATCTTCGATGCCATGGAAACCCTTTCTCGGCAGCCACGCCGCCGTGCGTAAGAAACCGGACCGCGCCCAGACCAGAAGTAACCTCGGCCCCAACACGACCCCCATGAACTGCTAGACGATCATGCCGCTCGGCACAACCCCCAATACAGTTTCACACCCCGCACCGCAGTCTAAGCTGGATACCTGATGAAGACCGTGAACCTTTACACCGCGTCCACCATGGTGGCGCACCGTGTTGTGGATTGATGGCGAACACAGCAACACCCAGTACGGCGAGCTCATGGGATCATCGACTTGGGAGAAATCACGAGCGAGCCGTCTGCTCGATCACCGAGTCGGCAGCGGGAACGGCGCGCACGTCCCTCGATCCCGAGCGCCCTGCTCGCGATGCTCGATTGTCGAAGCCGTCGACCCGCCGCGCTCTGCGCCTCGCAGGAGCGCCGACCTGTCCCGACCAATGGAACACGACCCTTTGATAGCCGTGCCGGCAACCGCAGATGATTGGCGGCCTGGTACAGGCGACCGTCGCGCGACAGAGCTGAAACGTCGCGCGGCGCCAGCGCACATCGACCCGTCCCACGGCGCTAGGCTGACGACGCGTCGGTCGGCTCAACACGGCTCGAGACAAACACCGACTGGCCCGGACGTCGCGTCGCGTCCGCAGCCGTGCAACTTCCCGGGCGACAGTCGACTTTCCTCGACTCGACGCCCACGAGTTGAACTCGCCTTCCTTCCGCGTCAGCGTACCAACTACATGAAGGTTCACTTGCGATGAAGAATCGACCACGACGATCGCGTGCTCCGCGACGTGCCGGTGTGTGTGGCTCGTGCTAGCAAGAGCAGTCGTGAGAACT